>CAZYYW010000054.1:3632-12578 GCA_964651445.1 uncultured Thiotrichaceae bacterium | reverse complement strand
GCAATAACGAGGGCATCGAGCTCATCACTGTCGAGTTCCTTATAAGCCTGCTTTATTTTAAAAGCCCGTCCGGGTATAACCGTCTGTAGTTCATCGGCACCGATTATCCAGGCACGTAATGTTTGCGCATTATGTCGAAGCCCAACATCATCCAATGGATTACGCGGATTCCCCTCACCCGCAATCGAATGACAACGTGCACAGACTTGTTGTTGGTACACCACAAAACCGGCTTCAATCACCTGTAAATTCAACGCTGTGTCAGCTATAACATCGGCGGCTACAGATGACTCTTTAACCGCCGGGGTATCTGCTGGTGATAAGGGATTTTGTGAAACCGCAAACAAAATCGCCATCAAAACAATCATCTGCCCGGTAAGCAATGCAATTCGTCTGACCCATTGTTCACGCATATTTTTTTCCTATACCATATCGAACAGTTCAAAATGAACCTGCTTCATTGGCACCCGTAGTGCATGCAGACCTTTCTGTGCTGCATTGCTCATCGGCTTGGGGCCACACAGGAAGCATTCGTAGTCTTTCACCTCATTGGGCAAAACTTTACTTAACAATGCCGGCGTAACAAAACCTGACTCGCCTTGCCAACTGTCTGCTGGCTCCGTTAGCACATGCACTAGTTTTAAATTCAGGCGTTGTTTCAGCACCTCCAACTCTTCTCTGAAACTAACCTGCTGCCAATCATTGTTACCATAAATAAACCACAACGGGCGGCTATCACCCCGATCTGCCAGAGTGCGTAACATACTCAAAATAGGGGCACCACCTATGCCACCTGCAATAAAAACAAAACCTGCGGCTTGCGGATACAAGTCAACACTAAAAACACCATAAGGCCCGTCCAAATAGGCAACATCGCCTATTTTTGTATGTTTAATAGTACGGGTAAAATCGCCCAGCTGTTTGATGGTGAATTCTAGGCTGCCACGCTGAGTAGCACTGGAGGAAAATGAAAATGGATGCTCTTTAACATGCCAGGGAGAATCTCCCAAGGTTACCCAGGCGAATTGACCCGGTTTAAAAGACAGCCCCGGATGACCATCTGGCTCCATTGCCAATGTCCAGCTATTACCACGTTCCTCTCGTACCTCAGTGACGCGATAAGGTTTAGCAGACATACGCCAGGGCTTAATCAGGCGAATATAAACAATGAGAAACACCCAAAAAAGTGTATAGCCGCTCCATAACCAGCGTTTGGCGGGTGCCTCGATATAATAACCGACACCTTCGATGTGCGCCAATGCCAGCAGAAAAGCGGTCACTGCCAGCACGATATGCAGCATGCGCCATTCATCATAATGTATGCCAAGCTTTTTACGCCATAATGAAGTAAAAACCAGTAACGCAAATAACAATAAAGAAAGTCGACCAGCCGTCATATACCAAGGCGCATGCAAGGGATTAATCGCGCCCAGCGCATCAGCGTTGTTAATTCGAATAATAAGAAAATGCAGCACAATAAGGACAAAAGCCATTACCGCCAGATAGCGATGAAACAAATAGATTATGTCGATACCAAAAGGTGCGCTGGCACGTCGAAATCGTGCGGTTAGCAGGAACTGAACACCGACCATCGCCATGCCGGCAAAACCCATTGCCATCGAAAAGTCCCACCAAAAGCCAGAACCAGGCGGCACCACACCCAACTTCAAAACGGCCAATGGTGCCAGCACCAGTGTTAGGTAAATACAGACCCAAAATATTGCAGAGGACAAGGTTCTCATCAATTAAAACTCAACTTAGGCTTTCCATTTCGCTTGTTTGTGGTCACCTTGTAAAGCGTCCTGAAAGGCAATCAGCTCCATTATGTTATCCATATTAACGATACCGACCAGCTTACCGTCTTCCAGAACAGACAGTATATTGCAGTGGCAATTTTGCAAACGCTGCATGACCTTTTCCAACGCTTCATCAATCTCGGCATTTTGTATACCTTGCTGCATAATTTCTCTTACTGTTACCTGTTCACCGTGTTCCTGCAAACCTTTTAGCAAACCGGCTTGCGTGAGCACACCAATAACGGCACTGCCATCCATTACTGGAAAGTCTTTCTGACTACCTGCTAGCGTTAATTCAATGGCATGACTTAAAGCATCATTTGCCGCCAGCACTTCAAAATCCGTTAGCATGGCGCGACCTACGGTAATATTACTCAGTGACGATTCAACTTTTTCTGCTGAGGCTTCAGATGCCGCCCCAATCCACACAAACAGCGCAATAAAAATAAGAAACGGGTTGTACAACAAACCCAGTAAACCCAGCACCAGAGCCAGACCCTGACCGACTTTGGCGGCGATCTGGGTGGCTGTATTATGATCCATGCGCATCGCCAGCAAAGCGCGTAACACTCGCCCACCGTCCATCGGAAAAGCCGGCACCAGATTAAACACCGCGAGCAGTATATTCACAATCATCAGGCGTTCTAAGAAAGGCCCGCTGGTTAAGCTAAGCTGATCCAATGGCACCCATTGATTGGTGATGACTAACCACATCCAAAGCGCAATAGCGATGACCATATTAACCGCAGGGCCGGCTAATGCCACTGCAATTTCATGGCGTGGATTTTTTGGCATGCGTTCCATTGCTGCCAACCCACCAATGGGTAAAAGCGTTATATACAAGGTGCGAATGCCGTATCGCCGTGCAGTCAGCGCATGTCCGTATTCATGCAATATTACGCAGGTAAACAAGGCTAGAATAAAACCAACGCCATTAATAACGGCCGCTACGTTGCCTGATATCAACCAGTAACTAATGCCAATCCAGGCAATCAAGATATAAAATGTGGCATGCACGTAAACATCAATGCCTGCAACACGGATTAACTTCCACGACCATTTCATGCTTCACTCTTTCCTTTATCATTTTTATTATGCGTATCGACTTCCTGCCCCGCCAATTTAGCGGCTCTTTTTTCCCAGTAGTGTCGGATTTTCTTTTCGGCGTCGATGACAATATAAATGATAACGCCAACTGATAGTATATATAGCCAGTCGGTAAGCCCGATGGGTTCGGTATGAAACATTCTGTTCATAACCGGCAAGTAGGTAAATGCCAATTGCGCGATGCCCATAGCGGCAATACCAACCCAAATCCAGAGGTTGCTGAAGACTCCGATTTGAAACATGGAAAAACGTAATGAGCGACAGTTAAGCAGATAAAAAGACTGACTCAAAGCAACCACATTAACTGCAATAGTACGCGCTTTCGCTTCGCTGGCACCTTCGGATAATGCCAGTTCGAATAAACCAAAACCGCCTGCCAGTAACATCAGCGCAACCAGCATTATGCGAAAAATTAACTCTCCACTGAGAATCGGCGCATCCGGCGAACGCGGCGGATGCTTCATAATATCCGACCCCTGTGGCTCAAACGCCAGTGCCAGGCCAAGAAAAATCGCCGTGGTCATATTAATCCACAAGGCTTGCACCGGCAGTATGGGCAGCGGTTCTGATAACATCACGGCGGCGATAATCACCAAACCCAAACCGGCATTGGTCGGTAAAATCCAGGTGAGAAATTTAACCAGGTTATCAAACACCCCACGACCTTCTTCTACCGCCGCTTCGATGGTGGCAAAGTTATCATCGGTCAGCACCATGTCCGCCGCTTCTTTTGATACCTCCGTGCCGGTTATACCCATCGCCACACCGATGTCAGCACGGCGTAATGCGGGCGCATCGTTAACCCCATCACCGGTCATGGCAACCACTTCACCATGTGCTTGCAAAGCTTCCACTAATCGCAACTTCTGTTCCGGCGTTACCCGTGCAAAAACGGCTGTGCCGATCGCCGCCTGAATCAATTCAGCATCCGACATTTTCTCTAATTCTCGCCCGCTTAATACCGGTGGAATTTCACCTTCACTAATCGTATCATCAAGACCAATCTGTCCAGCTATCGCCGCAGCTGTAATTGCATGGTCGCCGGTAATCATTTTCACTCGGATACCCGCTCGCTGACAGGCGCGCACCGCGCGTATGGCTTCTTCTCTTGGCGGGTCAATCATGCCTTGCAGGCCAAGAAAAATCAGATCGTTGGCGACATCTTTATGGTCAATAGTGATCATTTTTGATGCTACTGGTAAATACGCGATGGCAAGTACACGCTGTCCCTGACTTGCCATTTCTTCAACCCAGGCATGCACCAAAGTGCTGTCCAACGCTATACTGTCTCCATTAGCCGACAGCATGGTATCGCAACGCTGTAACAGACTTTCAACGGAACCTTTCATGTAGATCACAGAACCCGCATTACCATTAACGCCGCCGTGCAAAGTCGCCATGTATTGATACTGTGACTCAAAAGGAATGGCGTCCAGCCGTGGCGAAGATGCCAGCTCTTGAGCATTATCCAACCCCGATTTTAATGCGGCTACAAGTAACGCACCTTCGGTAGGGTCACCCTCTATTTTCCAGCCTTCCTCATCTTGTTTCAGCACCGATTCATTACACAATAAACCGGCGCGTAGCATTTCATTTAATGCGACATTATTAATGTTATCGAGTTCATTACCCGCTTGTTCAATGTCACCAACAGGTGCGTAACCGATACCACTTACCGCAAACGCTTCACCGCCTGCGCGTAACTGCTGCACTGTCATTTCGTTGCGGGTCAAGGTGCCGGTTTTATCGGAGCAGATAATGGTGGTACTGCCTAGCGTTTCCACTGCCGGTAAACGTCGGATGATGGCATTGCGTTTTGCCATGCGTGACACACCGATGGCAAGGGTAATGGTCAACACTGCCGGCAAGCCTTCTGGAATCATTGCCACCGACAGTGCGACCGCTGCCATAAAGAGATCGACCCAGCTATCACCGTGATACAGTCCAACAAAAAAGGTGACGGTTGCCAGCCCTAAAATGGCATACAACAACAAATGACTAAAGCTGGCAATCTTACGGGTTAGCGGTGTGTCCAACACTTTCGCGCTGGAAATAAGTTCTGAGATGCGCCCGATCTCGGTGCCATCACCGGTCGCAGTTATCACACCCATGCCGGTGCCATAGGTTACCAGTGTCGATGAATACGCCATATTACTGCGGTCTGCCAGCGTAATATCATGCTCCAGTGTATCGTCGTTTTTTTGTACTGGCAGAGACTCGCCAGTAAGCGCAGACTCATCAATTTGTAAACTACGCACCTGCAACAAACGCAAATCTGCCGGTACTTTGTCGCCCGAAGCCAACAGTACAATATCGCCGGGCACTAATTCTTTGGAATCGATGCGTTGCTTTTCGCCACCGCGCAGCACCGTGGTTTCTGTGGTCAAAGCGCGAGCCAGCGCAGCCAATGCATTTAACGCCTTACCCTCTTGCATAAAACCGATGATAGAGTTAAGTAACACCACGCCAAAAATAACACCGGCATCGACCCAGGCACCCATTACCAATTTAATAATCACCGCTACCAGCAAAATATAAACCAGCGCCTGATTAAACTGTAATAGAAAGCGTAGTAGCGGCCCCTGTCCTTTGCGCTGGGTTAGTGAGTTGGCACCGAAGTTTTGCTGGCGATCTTCAATCTCGAAACGATCAAGACCTTTGTCTGAATTGCTATCAAGCAGATCCAGTACTTCTTCTTGCGGCAGGTGATGCCAGTGCTTTTCCAGTAAGGTTTTAACGCTTCATTACTCCCGCTTGATTGCCGCTTGATTGCCGCTTGATTATATCGCCCGCCGGTTACATCTGTTAGCGTATTATATATTCAGCTAAAGCTAAATCCAACATTAACAGCCATTGCAAAAAACGCAAGGCTCATTGCCAACAATAAAAAAAGCGTTATAGCCAATACCCACTGACGTAGATACTGTTCTCCATTAGCCACCATTAATAACCAATTTTGTTGCTTTCGAATGCGGCTGCAATAGGAAAATAAAAGCGACTGCCATTTAGGCAATGTCTGACGCCCAGTGGTAGAGAAAAACGCCAATAAAAAAGCAATGCGATTTTCAACCAAGTGTAAAACATCACCTGCTGGGATCGTCAATGACGCGCTAAACCAGCGACGACGATTGGCAAACCACACGCCAAAGGCTACAAAAAAACCGACAACAATTGGCCAAAATGCGTTAATTAGCGAAGACCCTGACCAAATATTGTGTTCAGCCCCGATGTCTTTAACCCCCAATAGTTGAAGCAACCAAGGATTCAACAACACCGCAAGCAACAGAACGCACCACGATAACCACATCAGCGCAGGTTTTGTATCTGCCGTTGAAACGGCTTTGTGCTGCTGCCAGATAATAAACAAGAACCTCAGCATCAAAATACTAGCTGCAACAGAACTTAAGGGCAATAGAAACAGCAACCAATCTGCCCACGGCGATGCCATCAGGCTAACCGGCAGTTTTAGCATAACCTTGGCGATCATACCGCTGGTCCAAGGCGCACCAGCGAGTGCCAGCGCGGCTAGCGATAAACCCGCAAACAACAAATAGCGCGATACTACAGATGCCTTTCGTCCAACAATCAATCCCACACCAAGAAATAACGCACCCTTAGCAAGCCCGTGATGCAATGCAAAAATTAAAATAGCGGTGAGTATTAATGGCCAGTTGTCCGGTGCTAAAAAGCCCAGACCAATCGCCATTGTCATCAAACCCATTTTACTGATACTGGAATAAGCCAATACCGTTTTAGCATTGCTTTGAAAAACGCCGACTAGCACCGCATAAAAAACGGCTAGCATGCCGGCAACAAGCATCAGATTACCCCAAAATGGTAATGTCGCTTCACCCAATGGAAAAACACGTAACCACCCCAGCAAGCCTGCCGCTATCATTGCCCCGGAAAGAACTGCACTTGCCGGTGTCGGTGCCACCGGGTGCGCTAATGGCAGCCAAACATGCAGTCCAATAACACCGGCTTTAATGCCAAAACCAATAAACACCAGTGCTATCACTGAATTTTTTAATTCGGCACTTGCAAGTGCCGCACGCACCTGTTCAAACTCAGTGCTGCCAGCCGACAATGCCGCCAGAGTAAATCCTGCAAACAGTATCACCTCACCAATAACAACCAGAATAATATAAATACGCGCTGCACGAATGGCTTCAACACTGCGATCATGTACCACCAGGCCATAGGCAGAAAAACTCATCAGCGCAAAAAAGGTATAAAAGATAAGCAGATCCTGCGCTAGAATCAAACCGAAGTTACCGGCCATCGCTAACAGGAAGTAAATTAAAAACCGGGGTTTTTCCTTCTCATTGCTAAAATAAGCCGCACTGTAAACGCCTGCAACCAACCACAGCAATGAGGTAAAAAAAAGAAAAACCTTTGCAGTTTCATCGAAACCAAAGTGACTACCAAATAACAACCACGGCACCTCCAACGTAATGCCCGGCGCTAGCATTATAGACAATAGCAATGCAGGTAATGCTGCCAGTGGTGCCAGAAAAATTGTTATTCGGCGTATTGGATTTGTCTTCGAGCCTATTGTCGAAACGACGGCGAGCACTATCGCTAACAGCAGTGGCAAAATCGAAACTAGCAACAAAACCACCGGAGACAAGAAGATGTTCATCCGCTTTAAATAAATCCAGCGTTAACCATTACGATAAAAGATATGGTAACTGTTAGTGACAAAAACAACGTCATAGCAAGGCTCCAACCCCGTAAATAATGCTCGTAAACTTTCATCACTTTCTTCCCACGACAACACTGCAACCAGAGATAACGAGTGTTTTCCAGCCACCCGTTTTGCCATTTTGGCAATTTGTTGTTGCAGATATTCGCTACCCAGTAGACAGTCGATGTTGCCCAGCGTTCAAACCATGCACTATCAGCATCGGTTCGTTCGGTGCTGGTCGATGAAGAAGTTTGCCCTGACGATTTTGACGATGTAAGCATTGTAAGCGCCAACAATACAGCTGAAGCTAAAATCAATATCGCTAGCAAAACATACAAACTGTTTTCGTAACGATCCCATGTGGCGGCATCAGACAAACCTGTGCCGATAGCCATGATAAAAAGCCCGCTTATTAAGACAATAGAATACAGCGCCACTGTGTTTTTAGATTCCTTTTTTGACCAGCTTAGCAGGCCAAAACCAATCGCATAGAGCACCGCAATCACACCCGCACTCTGAACAACTAAAGCGGTTTCAGGTGTACTGATTTCTCCCAACGGTAACCAACGCAACATACCAAGCAAGGCCATACTAAGTGGCACAGCACACAGCAAAAGCGCCAGCGCGGGTCTAACACGGCGCAAGACAACAAGTAGCCAGAAATGCAACGGCCAGATGCCTGCTTTGAGGGCAAAGCCAAGCAACACCAGCCATAAATACAAGCTTGAAGAATCGGACTGCACGATGTCTTGATGTACTGCCGCAAAACTTAAATTGTCAGTGACAAAGGCAATGATTAATAACACTTCAAACAGCAACAAATCAGCCACGATCATTGCGACCAAATAAATTCGCCCTGCGCGTAACGCTTCAACCTGCAATTCGCCTTGTACCGTGGTCACCAACAAACCATAAAAGGCATAACCAAGTAACATTGTACTGACAAAAAAGAGGACGACATCGTTGGCTAAAATAGCCCCAAAATTACCCGCCATCGCCAGCAAGAAAAACATGGGGTTTAAATGTACCAGCGGACTACCATTTGCACTAGCGGTTAGTTGATTTTCTGAGTCAGTACTTGCTTTTGAAAACGAAGCGGCCGCCGCCAACCAAAGTAGAACGGAAACGCCCAACAATAAACGCGAGACACCGTCAATGCGAAGTTCGCTACCAAACAATAACCAGGGCAGTTCAACGGAGTAGCTGATCGGTAACAACGCTACCAGAGCCGCAGGCAATAAGGCACCATAGCGAAACCACGGCAGCCGCGCGCGCAGTGCTGAAAAGGCCAGCAGCAATGGCAGACCCGGCACCGACACTAATAAGATGATCGATATCGTCTCATTCATATGCCGC
>CAZYYW010000054.1:0-3532 GCA_964651445.1 uncultured Thiotrichaceae bacterium | reverse complement strand
TCCAAAGGACTGAACGGTGCAGAAGCAAATAGACCCAACAGCACCGCCAGTATTGCGGTAATAACAGGTGGCACTAACAATGCCAGCGCCGTTTCATAACGCCCGAAACTTCGTTCCGCCGGCCAATCACCAACGGGCTCTTTAAACCAGGCGACATATAAAACAGGGAGGAAATAAGCGGCATTCAGTACACTACTGCCCGCCAGCACAAATACCACCCATGCCTGCCCCGCCTCTAAAGCACCTAAACCCAAATACCATTTACTGATAAAACCCGCCAATGGCGGCGCACCAATCATGCCGAATGCGCCAATGGTAAACGCAGCCATGGTCCAGGGCATTCGTCGGCCAACGCCGTTCATTTCACTTATTTTATGAATACCTAAAGTTTCGGCGAGATTTCCTGCACAGAAAAACAGGGTGATTTTCATGACCCCCTGATGCACCAGATGCACCATACCGCCAATGGTCGCCATCGGCCCTACAATGGCGATGCCAAGAATAATATAAGAAACCTGACTAACAGTAGAAAATGCCAAACGCCGTTTTAAATCATCTTGAAACAGTGCCCGCACAGAACCATAGATAACCGTGGTAGCGGCAAGTATTGCCAATGGTAATGTCACGCCCAAGCTGGCGCTAAACTCAATGCCAAACACATCATAAACCACTCGGATAATACCAAAGGCACCCGCTTTAACTACTGCTACCGCATGCAACAATGCACTGACCGGTGCAGGCGCGACCATCGACCCGGGTAACCAACCATGCAGTGGAACCAGTGCTGCTTTTACACCTAGGCCGGCAATCAACAACACGAATATTGCAATCAGCGCCGGATGCTGCGAACTATCAACAGCGGATAAGAATCCCTGATAAGTGAATTCCAATGTACCGGTAAGGGTGTACAGCCAGATAGTGCCTATTAACAACAAAGCACCTCCACCCAGCGTATACATAAGATAGGTTTTACCCGCTTTACGTGCGGCTTCGGTGCCGCGATGCACGATCAGCGGGTACGCTGCTAGCGTCAGTAATTCATAAAACAGCAAGAAGGTAATCAGGTTGCCTGCCAGTGCCACGCCCACGGTTGCCGTTACACAAAGACTGAAGAAACCAAAAAAGCGGCTACGATGTGGTGCGTCTTCGAAATAACCAATGGCGTAAACCGTGGTCAATAACCATAGGCCAGAGGAAAGTGTGACGAACAACATGGACAGCGCATCTGCCCGCAGCACCAAATCCAGACCCGGCAAAAAGGGTAAACGGGTTTCGTAGGTATGGCCGTTAAAAGTACCCCATAACATCACACCCACTAAGGCGAGCTTGAACAATGCGCCGCCAATGTTTAGCGTGATGCGGGTTTTAGTCTTGTTTTCCGCCAGCGGAAAAATAAGTAAGCCCACTACGAATGAGCTGAGCACCATCAATAAGGGTATCCAGTCATCCCAGTTCATGGTTCCTGCACTCCCTGCGCCCGCGAATTTAGTACGTGCATGTACGTCATCGCTCTTGCGCTCCCTGCGCCCGCGAATTTAGTGCATCCATGACACGTCATCGCTCTTGCGCTCCCTGCGCCCGCGAATTTAGTGCATCCATGACACGTCATGGCATCACCTCACCAAAGGGCGCACCAATGTCCAACAACGCCAACGGCAAGGGCGAAAGGAAGCCCATCACAATGGCAAGCATGGCAAGCAATAATGCTACCCACTCCATTCTCTTCGACACTGCTCTCGCCTCGTGCGTTACTTCGGCCTGAGTAAAGGCATGGCCGATCACCTTAAATACATAAGCGGCGGTCAACAAACCACCGGCAATCAAAGCAATGCCCCACCACCACTGCCCGGCACGTATCGCGGCTTCCAATAACAACCACTTGGCAACAAAACCACCACTGGGTGGCAGCCCCATTAGACTGACACCCGCCAAACCAAAAGCTGCCAACGTTATCGGTAAACGTTGCGCCACACGATCCAGGTCGGCAATGCGATCATGACCACCGTAGAACAAAATATTACCTGCAGCCATAAACATCGCGGTTTTTGCAATGGCATGCGCGAGCACAATGTACAACGCCGCTTTCCAACCGATAACCGTAGACAGTGGAAAAGCCAGAAATAAATAACCGATTTGCACCACGGTGGAATATGCCACTAGCAATTTCAACCGGGTTTGGCGCAATGCCTGGATGCCGCCCCAAATAACAGCGCTGGCACCCAGTAAACCCAGTAGTTGACCCAGTAATTGACTCTGCGCTTGCTCCCCTGCTTCCAGTGGAAACACTTCCAACCACAAACGTAACAGGATATAAAACGATGCTTTTACCACCAGCGCCGACAGCAGAGCACTCACCGGCGCAGGCGCACTAGAATGTGCAGGCGGCAACCAGAAATGCAACGGGAATAATGCGGTTTTTAATAACAGACCGGAAATCATCAAACCCATGGCTGCCCACACCGCTGGCGTTGATTCCACTCGCTGCGACAGTAACGCGATATCAACAGTGCCATAACTATGGTAGAGCAGAGCCACGCCCATCAGGTAGAACAATGACCCCAATAAACTAACCAGCAGATAACGCATCGCCGCCGTTAAAGCGCCCGCACCGCCGGACAAAGCGACCAGTGCAACCGACGCCAGACCTAGCAATTCAAAGGTGACAAAGATATTAAAAATATCAGCCGCAAGAAACAGCGAGTTTAGTGCCGACCACAGAAACATCCACAACGGCCAGAAATATTTGGCTTTATCCTGCTTGAAATAAGCACTGGAATAGACGCTGATTGCCAACCCGACCAATGCGGTAATAATCAGCATCAGCAGGCTCAAGCCATCAATATAAAGATCAATACCTAAAGGCGCACTCCAGCCACCAACGGCGTAGCGAAATGCACCGTGCTCCAGTACTTGCCAGGTTAAGCCCGCCACACTGGCAAAGATTGCGACAGAGACTATCAGCCCCAGTGTCACCGTTTGCCGAGGCCATAAAAAACACAGCACCGCGCCCAGCAATGGCAATAAAATGGGGATAACAATCCAATGGTTATCAAGCAATAACATCGAGCCTACTCCAATGAATCTTGATCAAGCTCTGCTCGACCTGTTTCCGCGTGCAGGCGCAACATCAGCGCCAGTGCCAACGCGGTAGCTGACACCGCGACCACAATACCGGTGATAACCATGGCATGAGGCACCGGATCGGGAACCGTACCTTGGTTTCGAGCCGCCAGTGCCACCAGCACTAAAAACACACCGCTGCCCATAATATTGATCGCAAGTATTTTACGCAGTAAATGCGTATACACGATCAAACCGTACACGCCTAGGGTGAACAAGCCCATGCCTACCAGCGCATAGAGAAAAACATGATTCATCAGGTCTTATCCCCTATCGATTTCGCTGTGGATTTTACTGTCGATTGCTGCTCAGATTGCTGCTCAGATTGTTGGCTAGATGTTTGAACAGACGCCTGCTCAGGATCACCGCCGATAAACAAAGCCACCAGTGAAATAGCAATAGACAGGGTCGC
>CAZYYW010000053.1:0-15078 GCA_964651445.1 uncultured Thiotrichaceae bacterium | reverse complement strand
CGCAGGAAGATATTATTCAACAAATGAAGCAACAACACCCCAGTTTAAACGATGCCGGCACTGGCAAAGCCACTCCACGTTGGGTCGTCATGGGACAGCATAATTTTAATAACATTACTTCAACGACATTCCCATAGTAATAACAGCCGATGTTATTACTTTTTTTAATAATGTGAGACATATAATTTAACAGGAGCAATCATGAACGTTTCGCTTGAATCATTCCCCAACGCGCCGGCTGACTGGGATGTCAATATTGCTGAAAAAACTGCCAAAACGGACGGCGTTAAGCTAAGTGAAGATCACTGGGATTTAATTCGTGCCTTACAAGAGTATTACCACAAGGTTGAATTTCCTAACTTGCGCCAGATAAAAGATGCACTGGAGGAAAAATTTCATTCCCGTGGTGGCATGAAGTATCTGTATCAAATTATTCCTGGTGGCCCAGTAGCGGAAGGCTGTCGCCTTGCCGGTTTGAATATACCGGCTGGCGCGATTGATAAGTCTTTTGGTAGTACGGCTTAGCCTTACTAAAGCTAAGACCAACGCTAACCTAGATAACTTTTTTTACAGGTCGCTGCCAACCGGCTATTGATTTTTGAGCGGTACGACTAATGGTTAATGTGTTGTCTGCCGTATCTTTGGTAATGGTCGTGCCCGCTGCTATGGTAGCGTTTTCACCCACCGTAACAGGTGCTACCAGTTGTGTATCAGAGCCAATGAATGCACCATCTTTTATAACGGTCTTGAATTTATTAGCCCCATCATAATTACAGGTAATGGTGCCAGCACCTATATTGACATCCTTGCCAATCTCGCTGTCACCCAAATAGCTCAAATGCCCAGCCTTACTGTTCTTGCCCAGTTCGGTGTTTTTAATCTCGACAAAATTACCAACGCGGCTGTTTTCTTTTAAATGCGTACCCGGACGAATACGGGCAAACGGTCCAACTTCTGCACGGCTGTCTATAGTGGCGCTTTCTATCACTGAATAGGGTTTGATAATACAGTCATCACCAATACGACTATCTTTAATTACACAACCGGCGCCAATGGTCACGCCACTGGCAATGTTCACTGTGCCTTCAAACAAACAGTTAATATCAATAAAACTATCGCTGCCAACTGTTAGTTCGCCACGAACATCCAGTCGTTGTGGATCGGCTAAACTGATACCCGCTGTTAGCAATTCTTCTGCGATACCCCGCTGAAATATTCTTTCCAGACGTGCAAGCTGTTTTCTGTCGTTGACGCCTTCAACTTCATAACTATTTTCCACCACGGTGGTAAAAATTTCATTACCGTCGTTTACTGCCATCGCAATAATATCCGTCAGGTAATACTCTGCTTGCACATTATTATTATCAATCTTACTTAAACAGGCATTTAGATAAGACGCATTTAATGCCATTATTCCAGTATTCGCTTCATTGATTTTTTTAATATCATCACTGGCATCTTTATGTTCGACAATTGCCGTTACTTTTCCATTTTCACGAACAATGCGACCATAGCCTGTCGGATCATCAAGTTTCACTGTCAACAACGATATATTATTCGCACTGACGTTTTTAACCAAGGTTTCCAATGTCTGGCTTTTAATCAAAGGCACATCACCATACAAAATTAACGCTACGTCATCTGCTTTTATTTGCGGGCTTGCCTGTTGCACGGCATGTGCTGTTCCTAACTGCTCAGCCTGCAATGCCCAGCTAACATCAAAATGCTGGCACTGCTGCGTTAGTAAATCACCGCCATGCCCATAAACAACTTGCACCTGATCAGCGCCTAATGTTTTTGCGGTATTGTAAACATGTTCTAACATCGGTAAACCAGCCAGTTTGTGTAAAACTTTTGGTTTTGTCGAGCGCATGCGCGTACCCGCACCAGCCGCGAGTATGATTACAGACAGATTCATTTTTTCCCCTGTTTAATATGAGATCTTTGCACAATATATTTACATACGAACAAAAAAGGTCGAACTCTTGCGAGCACGACCTTAATGATAGCTTAATTGAAGCATAAGCCGGTTAATCCTTAAGTTATGTAATGCTTATTTCCGACTCTTACGCAATTTTTTCAAGGCATCAATCTGCGCTACCGCTGCAATCAACTCAGATTTTGCTTTTGCATAATCCATGTCTGAAGCTTTGTCTTTCATCGCGGCTTCCGCACGGGTTTTTGCTTCCAGTGCTGCTGATTCATCAATATCGGCTGCCCGTAAGGCGGTGTCGGAAAGTATGGTAATCACATGCGGTTGAATTTCCAAAATTCCGCCACTGACGAAAAATGTCTGCTCTTCGCCTTCAACCGTAATAACGCGAACCACGCCTGCATTTAATGTTGATAGCATGGGCGCATGCCGCGGCATAATACCGACTTCACCCAGCTCTGCTGGCGCAAACACTTGCGTCACTGTACCGGAATAAATTTCCTCCTCAGCACTTACAATATCTACATGCATCGTCATAGCCATAATTGTTTTTTTATACCTGCTGTACTATTGCGCTGGTTACAGTGATTTCGCTTTTTCGATGACTTCATCAATACCACCAACCATGTAAAATGCTTGCTCAGGCAGGTCATCATGATCACCCGCAAGAATGGCTTTGAATGCGGCTAAACTATCTTTCAGGGTGACGTACTTACCCGGTGCTCCGGTGAAAATTTCTGCCACAAAGAAAGGTTGCGATAAGAAGCGTTGAATTTTACGGGCGCGGGATACTGCCTGTTTATCTTCATCGGATAGCTCATCCATGCCGAGAATCGCAATAATGTCTTTCAGCTCTTTATAACGCTGTAATAATCCCTGCACTCCACGCGCTATGTCATAGTGCTCGGTGCCAACAATCAGTGGGTCTAAAATACGTGAGCTAGAATCCAATGGATCCACCGCTGGGTAAATACCTAACTCGGCTACCTGACGCGATAATACCAAGGTCGCATCCAGATGCGCAAAAGTGGTTGCGGGTGATGGATCGGTTAAGTCATCCGCCGGTACATACACCGCTTGGAAAGAGGTGATTGAACCGGTTTTGGTCGAAGTAATACGCTCTTGCAGCACACCCATTTCTTCTGCCAAAGTTGGCTGATAACCTACCGCAGATGGCATACGACCTAGCAATGCAGAGACTTCTGTGCCGGCCAATGTGTAGCGATAAATGTTATCAATAAACATTAATACATCACTGCCCTGATCGCGGAAATATTCCGCCATAGTCAAACCGGTTAAAGCCACGCGAAGACGATTACCCGGTGGCTCATTCATTTGCCCGTAAACCAGTGCCACTTTATCGAGTACACCGCCTTCTTGCATTTCGTAGTAGAAATCATTGCCTTCACGGGTACGCTCACCCACGCCTGCAAATACTGAGAAGCCACTGTGCTCAACCGCAATATTTCGAATTAATTCCATCAGTGTAACGGTCTTACCAACACCGGCACCGCCGAACAAACCAATTTTACCGCCTTTGGCAATAGGCATAACCAGATCGATGACTTTAATACCGGTTTCCAGTATCTCGGTGCCTGAAGACTGTTCTTCAAAAGCCGGTGGCTTACGGTGAATCGGCATGTCTTCCTCATTGCCAATATCGCCCTGGTTATCAATCGGGTTACCCAGTACATCCATAATACGACCCAATGTTTTAGGGCCGACAGGCACACGAATAGCATCACCGGTATTTTTGACTTCCATACCACGACGCAAACCTTCTGTTGCACCCATTGCAATCGCACGCACAACACCATCGCCCAATTGCGCCTGCACTTCCATGGTTAAACCTGTTTCATCAAGTTTTAGTGCATCGTAAACTTTAGGAATGGAGTCCCGTGGAAATTCGACGTCGATAACCGCGCCGATAATCTCTACTACGTTTCCGGTACTCATGATTGATATCCTCGTAAATACTTATGTATTAATTGTGTTAAGAAAGCCTGTTATTTTCAGCAAAGCTCTCGTTAAATTTTTTAAAACTTATCGGCTTGCGTGGTTTTATGTAACCGCAGATGCCCCAGCAACAATCTCGGAAATTTCCTGCGTGATTGATGCCTGTCTGGCTTTGTTATAAATGGTTTTCAGCTCTTTAATAATGTCGCCTGCATTGTCCGTTGCACTTTTCATTGCCACCATTCGCGCTGACATTTCGCAGGCAATATTTTCCACCACGCCCTTGTAAACCTGTGATTCAATATATCGCATCATCAAGGCATCAATAATAAGCTTGGTCTCTGGCTCGTATATATAATCCCAATGATGCTCCAGATTGGTATCAACATCTCCACCAACGGGGATCAGCTGCAGAATATTCGGTAGCTGCGACATGGTATTTTCAAAAACATTACTGACCAAAAACAAACGGTCAATGTTGCCGGCATCATAAGCATCCAGCATAACTTTTACCGTGCCAATTAATGCTTCCTGTGAAGGTTGGTCACCCAGACTATCGACACCCGAAATAATATTGCCACTGAAGCGGGAGAAAAAGGTCGCAGATTTTTTACCGATAGTGCATAAATCGACTTCCACACCTTTCTCTTGCCAGTTAGCCATTTCAGCTACAGCCGCCTTGAACATATTCGTATTTAAGCCGCCACATAAACCACGGTCAGATGACACCACGATATAGCCAACACGTTTAACGTCTTCTCGTGCTTGCAAATAAGGGTGCTGATATTCACAGTGTGCTTGTGCAAGATGGTTTAGCACGGTGCGCATCTTTTCGGCATAAGGGCGCGTGGCACGCATCCGCTGTTGTGCCTTGCGCATTTTGCTCGCTGCAACCATTTCCATTGCTTTGGTGATCTTTTGAGTATTTTGTATACTTTTGATCTGAGTGCGTATTTCTTTAGCGCCTGCCATAATTATTCTCTTTGATACCTACTAATAAACACCGTTGGTTTTAAAATCTTCCAGAGCAGATTTCATTTCTGCTGCGATGTCATCATTGTAATCGCCGGTTTCATTAATTTTAGCCATTAGATCGGCATGTTTACTGCTCATCGCTGCATGCATCGCTGCTTCATAATCAACAACCTTTTTAACATCGACATCATCCAGATAGCCTTCGTTGGCAGCATATAAACTCATCGCCATTTCTGCAACCGATAACGGCGAATACTGCCCTTGTTTCATCAATTCGGTAACACGCTGACCACGTTCCAACTGGGCACGTGTTATATCGTCAAGGTCAGAAGCAAATTGTGCGAAGGCCGCTAATTCTCGGTACTGTGCCAGCGTCAAACGTACGCCGCCACCTAATTTTTTAATAATGGACGTTTGTGCGGCACCACCGACTCGTGATACCGACAAACCGGCATTAATCGCTGGGCGTATGCCGGAGTTGAATAAATCGCTTTCTAAAAATATCTGACCATCGGTAATGGAGATTACATTCGTTGGTACAAATGCGGAAACATCTCCTTCCTGAGTTTCAATAATGGGTAACGCGGTTAATGATCCGGTCTTGCCTTTAACTTCACCATTGGTAAACGCTTCCACGTATTCTGCATTCACCCGTGAAGCACGTTCTAATAAACGTGAATGTAAATAGAAAACATCACCCGGATAAGCTTCACGCCCTGGTGGTCGACGTAACAATAATGAAACTTGACGATATGCCCACGCCTGCTTGGTTAGATCATCATAAACAATTAATGCATCCTGTCCGCGATCACGAAAATATTCACCCATGGTGCAACCGGAATAGGGCGCGATATACTGCATGGCTGCAGATTCTGCTGCACTGGCAGCAACCACAATGGTGTGTGCCATCGCGCCATGCTCTTCCAGTTTGCGTACAATATTGGCAACCGTTGACGCTTTTTGGCCAATGGCAACATAAATACATTTCACCCCGGTATCTTTCTGATTAATAATGGCATCAATCGCTACCGCTGTTTTTCCGGTCTGACGATCACCAATAATCAACTCGCGCTGTCCGCGTCCAACCGGCACCATCGCATCGATTGCTTTCAGTCCTGTTTGTACGGGTTGGTCTACTGATTTACGCTCAATAACGCCCGGCGCAATTTTTTCAACCGGTGCTGTTAACTCAGTGTCAATGGGGCCTTTACCATCAATGGGAACACCCAACGCATCGACCACTCGGCCTAATAATGCTTCACCGATAGGCACTTCCAAAATACGGCCGGTACATTTTGCAGTATCACCTTCTGTCAAATGTCCGTAGCTACCTAAAACCACTGCACCGACAGAATCACGCTCCAGGTTTAACGCCATGGCAAAGGTATCACCGGGTAATTCGATCATCTCACCTTGCATTGCATCGGCAAGACCGTGTATTCGAACAATACCGTCAGTCAGACTAACGATGGTGCCTTCGGTACGAGCCTCAACTTTGTTATCAAAGTTTTCAATTCGTTGTTTAATCAGTTCACTGATTTCTGATGGATTTAGTTGCATGTGTGCCTCTTATCGTCCTAGTGAAAGCGCGAGAGAATCAAGTTGCGATTTCATTGACGCGTCAATAATAGTGTCACCGGCTTTGATGATTACACCACCAATCAACGATTCATCAATCGTTGTGGTCAGCGTGACATCACAGCCAAGTTTATTCTTTAATGTGTTAACCAGTTCGTTCATCTGCTCGGCACTTAGTTCAAATGCTGAAACGACCTCGGCTTCGATTTTATTTTCGGCTTTTGCTCGCGCCTCTTCAAACTGCTGCATAACACCGCTCATTACTTCTAAACGGTCATTTTCTGCCATCAATTTAACCAGATTTTGTTGCTGTAACGACAAAGCGTCAGCCAAAATCTGTATGATTAATTCACCTTTTTGCGCTTTTCCTAAGCTCGGGCTTTCCAGTTGTTCACGTACTCGCTTATCATTGACAACTTCCGTCAGGTTTGCGAGCGCGTCACTCCATGAAGCCATTGCAGTACTTTTATCGTCAGCACCAAAAGCGACCTCGTAAACCGCTTTCGCGTAGGGTCGTGCTGCAGTTATAAGATCTGACATAATCTTGTATTTCCTGAAAACCGGCTAAAAGGTCTGCGAGTTATAATTGCGCTGCAAGGTCATCTAAAGTTGCAGCGTGTGCCTTTTTATCAACTTCACGTTTAATAATTTTTTCAGCACCGGCTATGGCTAACACCACAACTTCCTTTCGTAGTTGCTCGCGCGCACGGTTTGTTTCTTGCGTAATTTCAGCGTTGGCACCTGCGACAATACGGCCGGCCTCTGTCTTGGCATCGCCTTTTGCTTCTTCAACTATTTCATCCGCACGTTTTTGTGCCTGCGCAATGATGTTGGTCGCCTGACCTTTTGCTTCTTTTATATGCTTGACCGCGCTTTTCTCTGCCAGTTCATGCGCCTGGTGACCGCGTTCAGCCGCCGCCAGACCATCAGCAATTTCTTTTTTTCGCGCTTCTAACGCACCCATTATAGGCGGCCAGATATACTTCATGCAGAACCAGACAAACAATGCGAAGGTGATCGATTGGCCGATTAGAGTTAGGTTAATGTTCATTAATGAACTCCGCTTTTCTTAAATTCTTATCTATGCTTTATTTAGTGCTTAGGTAAACAGCCGTGTTACTGGCGCTCTAACCTTAAACAGCAAACAGAATATAAAAAGCAATACCTACGCCAATCATTGGAACCGCGTCAACAAGGCCCATTACGATGAAAAACTGGGTACGCAACATAGGCAGTAACTCTGGCTGACGAGCAATGCCGTCCATAAAACGTGCGCCTAAGATAGCGATGCCGATTGCTGCGCCTAATGCAGCCATGCCTAAAAGCATTGCGGCTGCGAGAATTATCAATGAAGCTTCCATTATGATCTCCTAAAAATATATTAAATGTTAAAAAACGGGTTATGTTGTCTCTAATGGTGCTGATGCGCCATTTCCATATACACAACAGCGAGTGTCATGAAGATGAAGGCCTGCAAGGTAATAATCAGGATATGGAACACTGCCCACGCCCACTGTAATACACCCGCAAAAATAAATAGTGCTACACCACTGCCATAAAGTATGGCAATTAAAATAAAGATCATCTCACCCGCGTATAGATTTCCGAACAACCGCAGAGACAAAGAAATCGGTTTAGAGATGAGACTCACTAACTCGAGAAAAAGATTAATCGGTATAAGCAATATCTTAACAGGCAGGCTTTTTGCTTCAAAGGGCTGCATGGTTAATTCTGCAACAAAGCCACCGATACCTTTTACTTTAATACCGTAAAAGATGGTTAAAGCAAATACCGCTAATGCCATGCCGAAAGTCACATTAACATTGGTGGTTGGTACAATTTTAAAATACACCTGATGCGGTTCGACGCCAAAGGCGGCAGAGCCAGCGATACCCGCCAGATGAGGCAGCCAATCTACCGGCACCAAGTCCATTATATTCATTAACAGAATCCAGATAAAAAGCGTAAGCGCCATAGGCGCTACCAGTGGATTTTTCGCGGTAAAGGAATCGCGCACGTTGCTGTCGATAAACTCAACGATCCATTCTACAAAATTTTGCAAGCCACCGGGTACACCTTCAGTGGCATATTTTGCGGCCTTGCGAAACACCAAAAGAAAGATCACGCCTAACATGATAGAAAACAGCATGGTATCAACATGTATCGACATAAAGCCCATAGATGCTGACTCTTGTGCTGACAGCGCAAAACCCCAATCACCCGCATTTTCATGCCCTTCAGGAAACCTACCATAGGTAAGGTTGCTTAAATGGTGCTTGATATGTTCGCTTGCTGTCGGGGCTTCTCCAGCCATAATAACTCTATCTCTCTTCTCGTGGCGATGTATGCAGTATGTTGTTAGGCCTTGGTAAAGACGTTATGCACTGCAGGTGTCATATGTATAAACAAGTATGTAAGCAATAATGCGACAATGCTAATCGGCGTTACCAAAACAAATGCCATGACAAACATTGCACCGGTAAAGACCAGCTTGAAAGTCTCGCCAATATACATTGTTGACAACAACGCTTCTGCAGTCACTATCGACTTTACTCGAAAAACCTTTACTGCAAACCACGCATTCGCCAATGTTGCAATCAGCCCACCCATAAGCGATGAGTATGCGACTACCCGGTCAAAAAATAGTAACGCTGCCGACAGTACTAATGTCAGTAATACCTGCACTATAATAAATTGAAAGACCTGCCGGCGTGACGCCCGATTTAGCCTTTCCAGCGCCAGCATCTCCGGATTTTTTTCATCCCCGTCTTGCTGCGCTCGGCGCTGCTGACCTGGTTGCTGATCTTGTTGCATATTATTTGCAGTTTCAGCCCGCTTCGACACCCAATTTCAGGGCAAAAAAGGCAAGGCAGCGTTTGAATGCGCGCGAATTATATAGGAGAGTGTAGTTTAAGGTCAAGGAATCAATCCCGCCATAAGCAACTTTTATACAAGTAAACACTAATATTGTATTATCGCCCCTTCAGTTATCACCCATGGTTACACCCAGCGTCAGGACTCTATTTTACGTAGAATACCTTCTAGCACTTCCAGGCTGGTGTAAGCAATTTCCAGATTACCCTTACCCTTGCTTTTTTGTTTGATGCGAACTTGTGCACCCAAACACTGCGTTAATCGCTCTTCCAACAAGGCGATGTCAGGGTCTTTGCGGCTGTTTTGTGGTTTTTTCGCCGGTGCTGATATTTTTCGGATGAGGGCTTCCGTCTCACGCACTGACAACCCTTTTCTGGCAACATCTTTTGCCACCACGCTTTGCTCCATACCATCAATCGCTAACAGCGCACGGGCATGGCCCATTTCGATGTCGCGCATGGCAAGCAAGGTTTTTACATCCGGATTTAAATCCTGCAAGCGCAGCAGGTTACTCACACTAGCACGTGAACGCGCGACGGTGTCGGCAACCTGCTGGTGAGTTAAGCCAAATTCGTCAATCAGTCGCTTTAAAGCGGTGGATTCTTCCAACGGGTTGAGGTTTTCACGCTGGATGTTTTCTATTAGAGAAACAGCGGCGGCGGTTTGGTCATTGTAGTTTTTTATTACTGCTGGAATTTGCGATAAGCCTGCTTTTTGCGAGGCACGCCAGCGACGCTCACCGGCGACAATTTCAAATTTATTATGCGTTTTCTGCCGCACCACTATGGGCTGAACCACGCCTTGCTGCTTGATGGAATCTGCTAATTCCTGCAACGCTTCTTCATCAAAATGCTCACGCGGTTGCCACGGGCCACGCTCAATTAGATCAACATCAATATTGCGTAACTCATCGTCAGTTTGCGGCTCGATCATGGTATCGATGTCACTATTGCCCAACAGCGCAGACAAACCTCTACCCAGACCTTTTTTCTTTAATGCTTTTTTCTTGGCAACCATTCTTTATTTAAACTCTTTTAGTGCTTATACCGCAGCGGATGCTGCTTTACTGCGTGATTCACGGCGCAGCATTTCGCCGGCAAGTGCTAGATAAGCCAACGCACCGCGTGATGTTTTCTCATACAATAAAGCTGGCAGACCATAACTGGGGGCTTCAGCCAGGCGAACATTGCGCGGCACGATGGTGCGATACACACGATCACCAAAATGCTCAATCAATTGTGCAGAAACATCATTGGATAAGGTATTGCGCGGATCAAACATGGTGCGCAATAAACCTTCAATTTTCAGATTAGGATTCACCGTCGAGCGCACCTGGTTAATGGTATCCATTAGCGCGGTCAGCCCTTCCAATGCATAATATTCACACTGCATCGGTATAATCACCCCATCCGACGCTACCAGTGCATTAAGCGTTAACATGTTTAATGCCGGCGGACAGTCAATCAACACATAATCATATTCATCAACAATTGAAGCGATACTGCTTTTTAGACGCTGCTCAGGATTGTCCGCGCGCATCAAATAAACTTCGGCAGCGGTCATGTCCGCATTGGATGGCAGCAGATCAATACCCACATTTTCGATTTTATGCACCACTTTATGGACGTCAACACCATCAAGCAGACAGTCGCAAAAAGTGAGTTCCAGCGCGTTCTTATCCACACCCACACCCATAGTGGCATTGCCTTGTGGATCGAGGTCGATTAATAAAACGCGACGTTTGGTTGCCGCCAACGAAGCCGCCAAGTTAACACTGGTCGTGGTTTTGCCCACGCCCCCTTTCTGATTTGCTAAAGCGAGTACTTTTGACATGATTCTAAACGTTTAAGCCTTTTTTATTTCCAGCAGATGGCGCTCGGCATTCAAACCGTCAACATCAAGCACGTGTGATTCAATAAGTTGATATTGATTACTGCTGATATTGCGATCCAACTTACCTTGCATTATTAACCAACGGGTGTTTTTGCTGCTATTTATATAGTGCAAATGTGCGGTGTTTTTTAATATTTCATCGGTGCTAGCATAAGCACGGGCGATAATCACATCGAAGTATATCCTATGTCCATCTGCTTCGGGCTGATAATCTTCCACCCGCTGGTGAATAACCTCAATATTTTCCAGCTTTAATTCAATCTTCGCCTGGGTTAAAAATCGGGTTTTTTTGCCATTGGTATCAATCAGCACAAATTGCTTATCCGGCGAGGTAATGGCAAACGGAATACCCGGTAAACCCGCGCCACTGCCCACGTCCAATATTAACGAACCCTCAACATAAGGCTGTACCACAAGGCTGTCGAGCAGGTGTTTAATCACCATGTCTTCGACATCTCGAATTGCGGTTAGGTTAAAAGCTTTGTTCCAACGCGCAATTAGCTGAATGTAATGCACGAGTTTTTGCTGGGCTTCCACCGAATAATGCAGACCCATTTGATTGAGACCGAAACTAAGTTGTTGGAGTAACGGTTGCTTCACTTAATTAATCAACATAATTGTAAATTACCCTTTGATTACTGGCTATAGCCCTGCCATCTCAACATGCTATCGAAAACAAGCTAAAGCTATCGCAACTGTTGACGATAACAGAGAACGCAGACAGTCTTTTTGAGCAGTACTACTGATGATTTTACAGGTAAATTTTCAGTAAAGAAACTTGGACTTGTACGCCGTAGTCTATTCAATATAAATATTAAAAAACAGGGTAACTTTATGAAAGCACTCCTCAGTCAGCTAAATCTCCATCACAAACTCATTGCCAGCTTCGCCATCATGTTATGTATTTTAACCCTGTTAGGCATTAGTTCAATGTTTAAGCTTTCCAGCGTAAACGAAGTGACGGCGACGATTGTTCACGATATCCAACCAACAATAATCGCCGTTGAAGAATTAAGCACTAAAACAGTGCAAGCAACTTCCGCACTTGGCTTTTACTTGCTTGATAAGGATCCCGCGTACCTCGAAGAATATGCCCAGCTAGCTTCGCAGTTGAAGGAGACTCTGAGGTTTTTAAAGGCTTCTGAGTTTATTAATCAAGATGAAAGCAATCGTACATTAGTAAACCATATAGCGGCAACCCTGAGCGACTTCAAAAAAATTAAGCCCAAAGTAATTGACGCCGCCGAAAGCAACGCAAAAAATTTGCCTGCCACGCTTTATGCCTCTGAACATATCAACCCACTTGCCAGAGAAATATCCCAGATATTAAGTGAGATGATTCAGGTCGAAGAAGCAGAAGAAGCGACGCCTGATCGAAAACAAATTCTTGCTGATATTAATAACCTGCGTTTCGCCTGGACAGCGATGCTCAATGAAATGCGCCTGTACCTCGCCTTCCGCACACCGAGTGCAAAACAAAACATGGAGGTCTATAATCTCAATGTATACCAGCGGCTCGAAACCGTTAAAAATTGGGGCGATTTATTAACTTTTGAACAAGAAATGGGCGTCGAACAAATTGCAGAAAAATTAGACCAATACAAGCAACACGTTCCCGAGCTGATCAAAATTCATGAAAGTGACAAGTGGCGCATTGATGCATGGCTTATTCGCACCCAAATTAACCCTCAAATCCATCTTGTTATGACGGATATTTCAAAGCTGGTCAAATCCCTTCAAGCGACCAGTGAAGCCGCAAATAGTAAAGTTGACAGCATTTACCAGGACGGTAAGAGTGAAATTATCGCGACTATTATTATCAGCCTTATTCTTATGACCCTTATGGGCTGGCTGTTAATTAAAAGTATTCGCTCACAATTAGGCTCAGACCCCAAAGAGCTTTTACACATTACCCGCGCTATCTCTGAAGGCAATTTGAACAGCAACTTCAGTGTGAAAAATCCAACCGGCGTTTCTGCGGCGATTCTTACCATGCAGGAAAACTTGCGCAGCAGTATAGAAAAAGAGCGCGAAGTTTCCCATATCAATGGTCGAATTAAAGAAGCACTGGACAATGTTAGCAGTAACGTGATGCTTGCCGACACCAGCGGCGTTATTATTTTTGTCAATAAAGCCATCAAAAAAATGATGGCTGCCATCGAGCCTGAGATGAAGGCAGTGCTGACCAACTTTGATAGTTCTAACCTACTGGGTACAAACTTCAATCAGTTTCACAGCTCATCAAGTCAACTCGGTTCAGAATCTGAGTTGAAAGCAACCCGTACGGCTGATGTTCCCATTGGTCGCCTGAGCCTAAGAGTTGTTGAAAACCCGGTCTATGATGAAAGTGGCCTGCACATCGGCACTGTTGCAGAGTGGCAAGATCGCACGCAGGAAGTGGCGATTGAAACGGAGATTCAAGACATTGTTAACAGCGCTAAGGCTGGCGATCTAAGCCGCCGTATTGACCTGTCTATCCAAGAAGGCTTTACCCACAGGCTAAGTGACGGCATCAATCAATTACTCAAAGCTTGCGATGATTCTATTACTGAAACCGTGCATGTCATGGGGTCTGTTGCACAGGGTGACCTGACGCAGAAAATCAACTCCCACTTTGACGGCACATTCGGTCAGTTGAAAGACGATGTTAATGCAACCATTTGCAAACTAACGGAAGTGATGGATGAAATCAACAATAGTGCCTCATCCGTTCTTAGTAGTTCGCAGGAAATCGCTCAGGGCAACGTTGATCTCTCTCACCGCACAGAACAACAGGCCGCGTCACTAGAGCAAACCGCCTCCAGTATGGAAGAAATGACCGCAACCGTGCGCCAGAATGCTGACAATGCCAAACAGGCGAATCAACTGGCGGCCGATACACGCGAACAAGCCGAACAGGGCGGCAAGGTTGTCAATCAGGCCATTACGGCAATGACGGGCATCACCGAGTCTTCCAATAAAATCGCAGCAATTATCGGGGTAATCGATGAAATTGCCTTTCAAACGAACTTACTCGCATTGAATGCCGCGGTAGAAGCTGCGCGAGCGGGCGAACAGGGTCGGGGATTTGCGGTGGTTGCCAGTGAGGTGCGCAACCTTGCCGGTAGAAGTGCGGAGGCAGCGAAAGAGATTAAAAATCTGATTCAAGACAGCGCGGTAAAAGTCGAGCAAGGCTCGAAGCTGGTAGATGCTTCTGGCCAAACATTGGGAGAAATCATGACTTCTGTGAAAAAAGTCAGTGACATTATTGCTGAGATTACAGCCGCTTCATTTGAACAATCAGATGGTATTGGTCAGGTTAATAAAGCCATCACGCAAATGGATGAGATGACCCAACAAAATGCTGCACTGGTAGAGGAAGCCGCCGCCGCATCCTTGTCAATGGGCGAACAAGCAGGCAAGTTAAGTAAAATGGTGGGTTTCTTTAAAACCGGCGATGGCGCTGCGAACATGCCCGTAACGGAACGCAGACAAGCTGAACGCCCGTGGGCAGGTCAACCAGCTGCCGCACACACCCAAGCAATGCCGGCAACGCAAGCAAAAAAAGTTAGTGCCGCTGGTAATGCCACTAGTAGCGCCGCCGATAACAATGAGTGGGAAGAATTTTAATTCACGGCTCCCTAACTAATGGCGCGACCAGCAACGCAACCAACAACACAACTAGGCGAACCTGATATATCAGTTCGCTGATTTTTTAAGATGTACCATCAACAATGAAATGGCCGCCGGCGTCACACCCGGAATACGCCCTGCTTGACCGATGGTTTCGGGTCGGTGGTCACTGAGTTTTTGCTGTGCTTCGTTGGACAAACCGCGCACGTTTGCGTAATCAATAATATTAGGAATAGCGGTTTTTTGGTGACGTTTTG
>CAZYYW010000052.1:7291-15204 GCA_964651445.1 uncultured Thiotrichaceae bacterium | reverse complement strand
TCATCAGGAATGTTACTGCCCGAGTTCACTCTATCTAGGTTCATATAATTCTCTCAATAAGATTTATCTAATATAGATTGTATAGTATTTAGTCCGATGATGTTAGAAGTCAATTTTTGACACGTAGCCGACCTCCAAAAGATAAAAACATTCGCCGCGAAAGACGCAAAGGTCGCTCCTGCTCATCCTCATCCTTACGCCCGTGACATTAGCGCTATCCATGCGCGTCAACGCGAAAAAAAACAAGAAATATAAAGGTTTTTATTTGCGCGCTTTGCGTCCTTCGCGGCAAAATAGTTTTTATTCGATGTCCGCTTTTGCTCAAAAGCAGCACTTTATCGGCAAATATCAGCGTTTTGTCATTAAGTGCTGGCAATTCAGTTTTACTGGTCTTAAATTAGAATCATGAAAAATAACGCAGGTTTTACCTTGATGGAGCTTATGATTACCGTCGCCATTGTCGGTATTCTTATTATGGTTGCCGTGCCTTCTTTAAAAGCAACGATGCAAGGCAATCAGGTAATTGCTGCAACCAACGACCTGCTTTCAGCAATGCATATCGCGCGCAGTGAAGCCATTAAGCTAAATGCCAGAGTGACAGTTTGCGAAAGCGATACAGGTATTGCCTGTACAGCAACTGGCGACTGGGAAGACGGCTGGATTGTTTTTGTGGATGCAGATGGCGATAGAGATGGCACTGGCTTAGCTTGTGCTGCCGTCGGAACAGATTGCCTATTGCGCGTGCATGATGGTTTTGATGATAACCAGTTAATTGTACGAGGGCTGGATCCAGGGACTATTAGTGCTGTCACGTTTACTTCTCGTGGCGCACCAAGCAGTGCTGCTGGTGTGTCTCAATCAGGTAGTTTTAGTATTTGTAGTTATGACAACAATAACGATGTTGTTCATTCCCGCGCAGTGGTGTTAAGCATCGCCGGTCGCGTGCGTATTTCAGATAATGATGCGAGGATTACATGTCCGGCCACGCCATAATAAATAGAATGAGAAATATGCGCAAGATTAAACTTGAGTTAAGTTCATGTGCCAGACGAAGCGTATTGCATGGTTCGATGCGTTCTACAATTAAGGGCAATCGTGGCTTTACCTTGTTAGAAGCGCTCATTGGTTTTCTAGTTTTATCTGTTGGCATGCTCGGCATTGCGTCTTTGCAGGCTATGTCGCTTAAAGCAGGTAAAACATCGGTTTATAACTCTATAGCAACCATGAAAGTTGACGAAATAATCGAAAGTATGCGAGCCAATCCAACTGCACTGGCCTCTTATGTAGGTGCGGGTGGTGGTGCATCCGGTGGCTGTAGCACTGGCTCGATATGTCTGCCTGCCCAGTTGGCAGCCGATGATGTCTTTTGGTGGAGTGAGAACCTTAAAGCGGGTTTACCGGCAGCCGCGACAACTAATATAGCCGTGGTAGCCGCTGTGCCCCCCTCTAGAATGGCCGTGGTAACGGTTAATGTGAACTGGCAAGAGCGCAGTAAAACAACGTCTAGTGGCGAAGCAAAAGGAATTAGCACCACCGCCTTTGTTTGTACTCAGAGCCCATGTTAGGACGAGATATGCGAGTTAATCTAAAACAATCCCATATTAGAAAATTCCCTATGAGTAAATCTCGGGGTTTTTCACTGGTTGAATTAATGGTGGCAATGGTGGTTGGCCTTATCATTATGAGCGGGGCTTTTTCGATGAATTCGGCATCGCGAAATGCACAAAAAATCAGTGAAGTGCAAATGGACATGGTGGCGGATGCACGATTTGCCATCGATATGATTTCCCATGATTTACGCCACGCGGGTTCTTGGGGCGGCACTAACAGGAGCAGTTTGATCGAATGCACATCAGGTGATGCCGCCTGTGCCACTGTGCCCACTGCGCCTGCTGGCGATTGTGCTGCGGCACCGGGCTGGGCATATAACCTGTCGTTACGTTTATTTGCGACCGATGGAGTAGCGGGCAATCCTTATGCTGCAAGCTGTATACCTGCGGGTGAAAACTATGTGGCGGGCACAGACATTCTTGAAGTCCGTTATGCTGATGCTAACCTGCCAATATTAACAGCGGGGCAAGCGTATGTGCGCAGTAATTTTGTCAATGGTCGTGTATTTGTCGGCGATACGCCACCGACGCTTGATTCTTATGACGCAGCCGCATTAACACAAAACTATGAACTGCATGCGTATGCCTATTACATTAGTAATTTTACTGATGCTCCTGGCGATGGTATACCTTCACTGCGCCGTGTTGCTCTGGTCAATGGGCCTGCACTGCAAAACCAGTTGTTAATACCGGGTGTGGTTGATCTGCAAGTACAGTTTGGTATTGATACTACAGGTGGCACGGTAATCAACAGTTATGTGGATGCCAATACTATTGCCGCAAACGACTGGGCAAATGTATATGCGGTAAAAATTTGGTTGTTGATGCGTTCTGATGAGCAGCAAATAGGTATTGATACTACTAAATCTTTTCGTATTGCGGGTGCTGATGCGGCTGATTTTGGTGGCGTAGATGACTTTCGTTTTTTTTTAGTCACCAGTGTTGTCAACTTGAGAAATTAACTTATTGATGTATGTAGACCAGAGTATAGAAATATGAATAATCAAGCAATAATAAAACAACGCATAAAGCCGCTGCGAGCTAAGCAAGCACCTGCTGCTCAACAACAGGGTTTCGTATTGATTTTAGCGTTGGTGTTGCTGGGTGTAATGACTTTGATCGGTGTTTCTTCTATGAATAGTACCAACGTCGAATTAAAAGCCACCAGCAATGCGCGACAGCATCATCTTGCTTTTAATGCGGTGCAGTCGGTATTGTCATTTTCTATTTCAGGCGATACCAATCTAGATATGCAGGATATCGCAAATCAAATTGTCGTGATGCCCGGCACAATACCCGGTGTGACCTCGCTTACCGGCAATATGGTACAAGCAGGCTGTCTGGTCGGGGTTGGTAGCAGTTTAGAAGAAGGTCGCGGGTTTTATTACAATTATTTTTCGGTTACAGCAGATGGTTTTAATCAAACAAGTGCTGGCTTACAGGGTCTGGCGACATCTACTCAGGTGCAGGGTATACGTTATCCTGCCGCTGCATGTGATATCTAATAATTTTTTTTGAGGAAGCGTTATGAATATTCTGAAAATCATGAGAAACAAAAAACCACTAAGCCACCTACTATTGGCTTCTTTATTAATGTTTGGTGTAGTTGCACATGCGATTGAAATTCTTGAGCATGCGATGGAGGTGGAATCACTGCGTATCTCGCTGAATGATGATGGCAGTGGCTTTGTTCAGGGCAAGTTATGTGATGACTGTAAACGACTAACCCTTGCAGTGACAGCAGAAACCAGAGCATTTCAAAATAATGCTGAAGTGCCACTTAAGCAGGCAGCAGACAGATTGGGTAAGTCAGCGACCGTTTTTATTAATGTAGAGCATACACAGGTTACGCGCATTAAATGGTAATGCACACAAGCTAATTCTGAGAGTGTTATATGCCAATGTTACACGGCTTGCCATTCATTTGGAGTTCGAGCTGTAAGTAATAAATCATGGTTGAACGAATCAGCCATGAATCAATAAATACATATTGCACGTTATAGTAGCGTGATCTATACAAGAGGAAGATGTTATGAAACAGGTAAGCAATAAATCACAAGTTATGCTGATAGGCATGCTTTATGGCGTGCTGTGCAGTGCCCCCGTGCTGGCAGAAGACATCGAAATATATTCCAGTTCAATTGATGCGACAGATGCAGCGGCTGCCAATATATTATTTGTTTTGGATACCTCTGGAAGTATGGGCGCCGAGTTGACCTCAACATATCCCAACTATGACCCTACAATAACATACCTGGCCTGTTTTGATGCGAGCCGAGTATATATGGGCATTAGTTTTGGTCCTAAAACCATTGCTGGGACAAAATTCACGGGTCCGGAAATGTACTGTCATCCAGATGGTGTGGCAGAAGGTTATGATATTAGTACAATGGACCAGTTTAACGCCAGTGCACTAAAGTGTGATACGGCACATTTTGCCCTGCAAAACATTGGATTGTATATAGACCGAATAGCGCAGTATAGGCTGAATGTTGCAGGGACGGTTATTAAATGGCGATCAATGAATCACATTGATGAGAATTTTCTAGATAATTTTGTGGAATGTAAAGCCGACCAGGGTGTCCACGGTGAAAACACCAGTGATGGTCAACCGTATGCTACCGACGCTGTTGGTGAAGATGGCTGGAAAGCGGGTGATTCAGGGGTTGTTGCCTGGACGTCAAATGGTTCGAGTGAAACGCTCTATTCAGGTAATTATTTAAATTACATAGCTTCCGAACCACCTGTTACTGCAACCCGTTTACAGGTAATGAAAACCGCCCTGACGTCGGTGATTGAAGCCTCAGAAGGCATTAATGTAGGTTTGATGCGTTATAGCAGAAACGGGAGTGGTGGTCTGGTGATTACGCCCATGGGCCCTATTGAGGATGTCAAGACAGACTTTTTGTTTGAGTTATCAAAAATGTGGGATGGAGGCAATACCCCGATATCTGAAAGCTATTATGAAGCCGTTAAATATATGCAAGGCAGTAGTGTCGATTATGGTGATAGCTCTAGTGTTGAACAACTTGTGAGTCCGGGAGCTTCTACGACAACAGAGAATGTTTCACGTCTAAGTCACTCAAATTCAAGAACTCCCGCCGGTAGTTCCATCTATAAATCATCAATTAGTGATACCTGCCAGAAAAATTATATTGTGTTATTGACTGATGGAGCGCCTGTTGGTGATGACGCTAGTGGAAAAATTAGCAATATTGGTATCAGTGGTGGTTGCGGTCTTATTGGTACCAGTAGTTGTCTGGAAGAAATTGCCGACCATATCGCGAGCCATGACCAGGGCAGTATTGCGGGTGACCAGTTTATTTCAACCTTTACTATTGGTCTGGATATTCCTTCCGCAGCTGAATTGCTGCAGGGGACAGCAACGGTAAGTAAAAATGTATCTGGCACGGGTGAGTATTATGCCGCTGATGACGCCCTTTCTTTAGTGGTGGCTTTTGCTGATATTGTTCAGCGAGTGCTGGAAACAGATACTTCGTTTTCCTCTCCTGCGGTATCAGTGAACGCCTTTAACCGTTCTACCCATCTGAATGATCTGTATTTTACTTTGTTTAAACCGGGTGAGAATGAAAGCTGGGATGGTAATTTTAAAAAATATAAACTGGCTTTTAAGACCGATCCTACTGACGCGGCTAAAATAATCCCTTTTATTGCGGATAAAACGGGTGCAGAAGCAATTGATAACGACACCGGTTTTTTCAAACATTCAGCTATCAGTTATTGGACAGATACAACGGCTGCTGCCCCTGAAGGTGGTGAAGTGGGCCCCGATGGGCCAGTGGTTAGCGAAGGAGGCGCTGTCAGCGTGCTGTCGACAGGCAGGAATATCTATACCTTGACGGGGGCGTACACTAATACTGATGGAGTGTTTGTTCCCAGCACATCTGCATTAACAGACGCGGTGAATGCTGTTGATGATGCCAATGCGGGTCTAACTGACAGCCTGTTGGCTATTACTGGATTTCCTGAGAAAATTGCTGGTACGCCCTACCGCACAACTTTACTGAATTGGGCGCATGGTATGGATGTTTTCGATAAAAACAAAAATCATGATACCACGGACGTGTTTGGCGTAATGGGAGACCCGTTGCATGCAGAGCCAGCGCTGGTGCAGTATGGCGAAATTGCAGGAGAAGCTGACCTTGTAGCCTATGTCGCTACAAATAATGGTTACCTGCATGCAATTGATACAGATGACGGTAAGGAGCTGTTTTCTTTTATACCTCAGGAGCTGCTCGATAAGCTAACGGTAAGCATGGAGAATGCTGGCAGTGCTAAGTTATATGCTCTGGACGGTAACGTCGTAGCCTGGATAAATGATGCCAACGGTAATGGCACGATTGAGGTTGGAACAGACCACGTGTATCTGTATATTGGCATGCGTCGTGGTGGTAACAACATATATGCATTGGATGTAACCGATAGAAATATGCCGAAACTGCTGTGGGTGATAAAAGGCGGTGTCGGGGATTATGCTGAGTTGGGCGAAACCTGGTCAACCATCAATGTTGAAAAAATTAAAGACGGTGCAACAGAAAAGACAGTATTGGTCTTTGGTGGTGGTTATGATGTGGCGCAAGATGACGCCGTAGTGCGGCCGCCATTGGGTGACAGTGTTGGGCGTGCGGTTTTCATTGCTGATGCAACTTCTGGCAAACGTTTGTGGATGGGCTCAAGTGGTGGTGATACCGATATTAGTGAGATGAAGTACAGCATACCAGCACGCATTAAACCGTTGGATATTAGTGGTGATGGTTTTATAGATCGCTTGTATGCAGTCGATATGGGTGGGCAAATATTCCGTTTTGATATTGATATTGATAATCCCAATGGATTGCCCCTGAAAGATTCCATTATTGGCGGACGTGTTGCCGATCTAGCCGGTTCGACCGCGGAAGAAGCGCGTCGTTTTTATTACCCTCCTGATGTAGCCTTGGTGGATGATCCTAATGGGAAATACCATGGCATGGTGATTGCGTCAGGTTTTAGAGCGCACCCTTTAAACGAAGTGATACAAGACCGTATCTATATGTTGAAAGACAAGCGAACAGGTAGCATTACCGACCCTGCGGATTATGCATTATTGACAAATGCCTCTTTGCAAGACGTCACCGATAATATTGCTGGCGGTGATGGTGTTGATGATGCGGCACGAGATGCAGAACTGGGAAATATTGCAGCAGCGGATGGCTGGTATATTGATCTGGACGATGGGTCTGGTGCTTGGATCGGTGAAAAAGGGTTGTCTGAGGCGCTGATTATCGAAGGCACGGCAGTGGTTACTACCTATGTGCCAGATTTTACATCGAGTACAGATAGCTGTGAGCCTAAGGCGGGTAATGGCAAAGTCTTCTTTCTGGATATTCTCGATGCAACGCCCGCGTTCCCTGCGGGTGTAGATAAACGACCACAACGACACATAGATCTAAAGCGTGGCGGCATTCCACCTTCACCAAATGTCATCATTACCTCTGACCAGGCGCCAACCTTATGTGTGGGTACTGAGTGTCAGAGTGCAGATTTTGGTTTAGGTATTCGCAAAACCTTCTGGCATGAGGTAGAGAGATAATGAAAAGCAGTAATAGTAAAGGCTTCACACTGGTTGAGCTGATGGTGGTGGTTGCCATTACCGGTATTCTGGCTTCGGTGGCATATCCAGCAATTACCGAGTACGTTAAAATAATGAAGCGTTCTGATGCAATAGAAGCGTTGGTGAGAGAAGCGGCGCTGATGGAGGAGTTCTATTTAAATAATGATACTTATGCGACCGCGGCTGTTTCTAGCGCAACCAGTAGAGAAGGTTTCTATAATATTACTTTTGATGGTACGCCAGATTTATTTACGTATGAGCTTGTTGCAACACGTACCCCAGCAGGAGACGACCCCGATTGTCTGACGCTTACGTTGAACCAATTGGGTACTAGAGGGAGTACTCCCGGAGGTGGTAATTGCTGGAACTAATAAGGACGAGCGTTAATTCATAGAGTTATTTTTTATAGCCTTAAATGTTTTTTTAACGCAATGCTTTCGGCAACTGAAAACGCACGTTTTCAGTTGCCTTTTCATTGGTGATGATATTTGTTTGAAATAGCGATTCTAGTCTTTCTAGCACTGCCTGTACCAGAATATCAGGCGCGGAGGCGCCGGCGGTGACACCAATGGACTTTGCATTATGGAACCATTGGTTGTTGATGTCGTCGGCATCATCAATCAGGTAAGCGGCTACATTATGTTTTTCAGCGAGTTCGCGTAAGCGGTTTGAGTTCGAGCTGTTTTTGGAAC
>CAZYYW010000052.1:1497-7191 GCA_964651445.1 uncultured Thiotrichaceae bacterium | reverse complement strand
TTATGTTTTTCAGCGAGTTCGCGTAAGCGGTTTGAGTTCGAGCTGTTTTTGGAACCGATAACCAGAAACGTGTCTACTTTGTCTGCCAGTTTTCTAACCGCATCTTGCCGGTTTTGGGTGGCGTAACAGATATCACTTTTTCGTGGTCCTTGAATTTCGGGGTATTTTTTCTGCAGTGCGTCGATGATGTTTTTTGTATCGTCTACCGATAAAGTGGTCTGGGTAACGTAGGCCAAGGCTTGTGGATTTTTAACCTGTAAGGCGGTCACATCTTGAATCGTTTCTACCAGATAGATATTGCTGTGTTGGTTTTCTTTGTATTGTCCCAGCGTACCTTCAACTTCAGGGTGTCCGGTATGGCCAATAAGGATAACGTCTTCGGCATTTTTCTCATGTCGCGCTACTTCAAGGTGAACTTTGGTTACCAACGGACAGGTGGCATCAAAGATGCGTAATTGCCGCAGTTCAGCTTCCTGGCGTACTTTTTGTGAAACCCCGTGGGCGCTGAAAATGACAGTGGCTCCATCGGGAATTTCGTCAAGTTCTTCAACAAAAATCGCGCCCTTATTTTTAAGGTTGTTTACCACATAGCGATTATGAACAACTTCGTGACGCACATAAATGGGCGCAGAAAATATTTCAAGGGCGCGTTCAACAATGTCGATGGCGCGATCTACACCGGCACAAAAACCACGAGGATTAGCAAGATAGATATTCATCTTGTGTCAGTTTATCTCGCTGTGGGTATTATTAATAGCCAGTATTTCAACGGTAAATATGATTTCGTGCCCTGCTAATGGGTGGTTGAAGTCAATTTTTGTGCTGTCGTCGGTAATACTAACAACCGTGCCGGGAATTTCTTCACCATCAGGCGATTCAAAGGAATATGACAATCCAGGTTCCGGCAGTAGTTCGTCAGGAAAGTCAGATATTGGCATGTCGTGAATATTGTCTTCATCGCGCAAGCCGAAACCCTGTTCGGGTGTCAGTGTTAGGGTTTGCGTATCGCCTTCTTTTAAACCAAAAATCGCTAATTCCATGCCGTCAGTGATATCGCCATTGCCCATGGTTATTTCAACAGGATCGTCATCGAAACTGGTTTCGATAGTTTTGTCTTCTGTCAGTGTGATGCTGTAATGCAAAAGCACTAAACTGTGCATGTTTATTTCATCGGGCATTTTATGTCTGGCTACTTATTATTAAAATGTAGAGAATTCACTATTCACTATTCACTATTCACTGGTTTTTTTATTGCGTTTTATTTCCATAATCATATCCAGTATTAACAGACCTGCGCCCAAGGTGATGGCGGAGTCCGCAATATTGAAAGTGGGGAAGTAAGAGCTGGCATAATATACCTGTATAAAATCGACGACTGCGCCGGTTTCAACGCGGTCAATTAAGTTGCCGATTGCGCCGCCTAAAATAAACACAATGGCTAACTGCAATAGATGGTTATGCTTCTGTTCGTCGTCACGGCATATTTGTCGTAACCAGAAAAAAAGAAAGATACTGATGCCGGCGGACAGGGTAACAAAAAAGGGTCGTTGCCAACCACCGGCTTCACTGAGGAAACTAAAAGCCGCACCTTTGTTGTACATCAAGGTGAGATTAAAACCAGGGAAGACTGCTACAGGTTGGTGCAGTACTAACAACGCTTCGGCATAATATTTTGTTAGTTGATCGAGGAAAACTGTTAATGCGGAAAGCCATAGCCATTTCATAAATAATACAGTCCATAAAGAGGCGAATGTAAATCTGTTTGCTGCTGTGTATATAAATTCATTATTAATGTCATGTGTTAGGCAAATAAACGTTTTTCGCCATCACCAGTAACATTTTCGACGCAACGCCCGCATAACTCTGGGTGTTCTGTGTGGCTGCCGATATCCGGTTGATGGTGCCAGCAACGCACACATTTAATTTCCGTTGAGGCGGTGACCTTTATTTTTATTGTAGAGCCGCTATCGGTTGTAACTTCTGTACCGGTATCACTGGCTTCGCTGATGTTTTTAACGTCGGCTTTGGAGGTAATTAGAACAAAGCGTAGTTCTTCTTCAAGTGCGGCAAGTAGCTTTTGTAAATCACTCTCGACATAAAGTGTGACCTCGGCATCCAGAGATGAGCCAATGGTTTTGTTGGCGCGTAGTGGCTCTAGTTCCTTGCTGACGCAAGAGCGAATTTCTTGTACATTTTGCCAAAATGCCATACTCATTTTTTCATCAGCGGGTAATGCGGTTAAGTCCTGATACCAGGTTTCCAGTAACACGGATTCACTGCGTTTTCCGGGCATTGCCTGCCATATTTCCTCGGCGGTAAAACTCAAGATCGGTGCAATCCAACGGCACATAGCTTCACTGATATGATAAAGCGCGGTTTGTGCCGAGCGTCGCGCAATGCTGCTGCTTTGGGTGGTGTATTGTCGGTCTTTTATTACATCGAGGTAAAAACCGCCTAAATCTATCGTGCAAAAATGTTGCAGTTTGTGATGAATCAGGTGGAAATTAAAATCCTTGTAGGCGGCAATGATGTCGTTTTGCAATTCAAGGGTTTTGGCAATAACCCAGCGATCAAGAGAAAGCATATCTTGATTATCAAGTAGATCGTTTTTCGGGTCAAAGCCATTTAAATTAGACAGTAAAAATCGGGCGGTGTTTCGGATACGGCGATAGGCATCGGCGCTGCGCTTTAAAATTTCATCCGAGACTGTCATCTCATTGCTGTAGTCACTGCTGGCTACCCATAAGCGCAAAATATCTGCGCCGAGTGTGCCGACAATTTTCTGCGGCGAAACAACATTGCCCAGTGACTTCGACATTTTTTTGCCGTGCGCGTCTACTGTAAATCCATGTGTTAATACTTTTTTATAGGGCGCAACACCATTGATGGCAATTGAGGTTAATAACGAGGACTGAAACCAGCCGCGGTGTTGGTCAGAGCCTTCCAGATAGAGGTCGGCCGGGAAGGTCAGTTTGTCGCGCTGGTCTAATACACAGGCGTGGGTTACGCCAGAATCAAACCAAACGTCTAGTGTATCTGTCGCTTTATCGTAGTCATCGGCATCATCACCTAGTAGCTCGCTGGCGCTCAGTGAAAACCACGCTTCGATGCCTTCTTTTTCAATTTTTTTAGCCACTGTTTCTATCAATGCAGCGGTATCAGGGTGCAATGCGCCGGTTTCTTTATGCACGAATAAAGTGATGGGCACGCCCCAGGTTCGTTGTCGGGAGATGCACCAGTCGGGTCGGTTGTTGACCATGCTTTCAATACGCGCTTGCCCCCAATCCGGTAGCCATGTGGTGTTGGCGATGGCTTTATTGGCAAGCTCGCGCAGGCCTGCCTGTTCCATGCTGATAAACCATTGTGGTGTGGCGCGGAAAATAATCGGTGTTTTATGCCGCCAGCAGCAGGGGTAGCTGTGTTGTATTTTTTCATGTTTTAATAAAACATGATTTTGCTCTAGCAATTCGATGATTTCGGGGTGTACTTTATTAACGTGTTTTCCGGCAAACAGTTCGGTGTCAGCTAAAAACACGCCGTTGCCGCCCACCGGGTTGTATACTTCCAGCCCATAACGATTGCCGACGATAAAGTCGTCCTGACCATGCCCCGGCGCGGTATGCACTGCGCCTGTTCCGGCTTCGGCGGTAACGTGGTCGCCCAGAATAATCGGCACTTGTTTATCGTAAAACGGGTGATTGACTAATAGGTTTTCAAGTGCCTGGCCTTTACAACTGGCAAGTTTTTGCGCCTCGCCCTGACCGTAACGCTGTAGTGCGCCAGCCGCTAATGATGACTCAAGAATTAAACGTATCGCGGCATGCTCGGTTTGTATCTGGTACAGCTCGTAATCAAATTCGGGGTGTAATGCGACCGCTTGATTCGCCGGCAATGTCCACGGCGTTGTAGTCCAGATAACAGTGGCAAACTCACCTTCGCCATCAGTACAGTTAAACGCTTGTTCAAAATCAGTGTTATTGACGGCACTAAACATGACGTCAATAGCGGGGGATTCTTTATCCTGATATTCGACTTCAGCTTCTGCCAGCGCAGAGCCGCAATCCAGACACCAATGTACCGGCTTGCTGCCTTTATGCAGATGGCCTTTCTCGATAATTTTTCCCAGACTGCGTACGATATTAGCTTCAAAGGCGAAGTCCATGGTGAGATAGGGTTTATCCCAGTCGCCGAGCACACCGAGGCGAATAAAATCTTTGCGCTGACCATCGACCTGTTTGGCAGCATATTCGCGGCATTTTTCACGAAAGGTTTTCGCGTCAACCTTGTTGCCGGCCTTGCCAATTTTTTTCTCTACCATCAGCTCAATGGGCAGGCCGTGGCAGTCCCAGCCGGGCACGTAACGCGCATCAAAGCCGTCAATGGTATGACTTTTAACGATAATGTCTTTTAATATTTTGTTCACCGCGTGGCCGATATGGATGTCGCCATTGGCATAAGGCGGGCCATCATGTAGCACAAAAGTTGGGCGACCATCACAGGCTTGGCGAATCTTTTGATACAGGTCGTTTTTATGCCATTGCTTGAGCATTTCCGGCTCGCGGTTGGCAAGGTTGCCACGCATGGGAAAGTCGGTTGCGGGTAGATTTAGGGTAGATTTGTAATCAGTCATGTCGATCAGTAAATTATTCGTTAAGAAGCAGTTTTTTTGCTTGTTTACAGTCGGTTTGGATTTGTTGTTTCAGTGCATCAAACGATTCGAATTTCATTTCGTCACGGATTTTGTGTTGGAACGAAACACAAACTTGCAGGCCGTAGAGGGACGCATCAAAATCAAATAAATGAACTTCCAGTTGTACCCGTGTGCCATCCACTGTTGGTCGATGACCAATATTGGCAATGCCCGCTATATCGCCATATTTCGCACTGTGCATGGTAACAGAATATACGCCATGAAGTGGCGTTTCTGTGCGCTTCAGCAGTATGTTTGCGGTCGGAAAGCCGATGCTGCGACCGCGTTTTTCACCGTGGTTGACGTGGCCACAAATGGTGTAGCGGCGACCCAGCATTTTATCGGCAAGGGTTAGCTGGTTACCGCTTAAAGCTTCTCGAATCAATGTGCTGCTGACGCGCTGCTGTTCTATGGTGTGGGGCGCAATGCGAGTAACCGTGAAATGGTGCTTTTCGCCATAGCTTTGTAGTAGGGAAAAGTCACCTTTTCGGTCGCAGCCAAAGCGAAAATCATCGCCCACAATGAGGCTTTTTACTTTCAGCTTTTCGAGCAGGATATTTTCAATAAACTGATTCGCGGTCATTGTTGCTAATGGTTTGTTGAAGTTTAAAAACAGTAGATAATCCGGGCGTATCTCCGGCTTGAGGCTCGCTAACAGCCGTATTTTCTCAATGCGATTCATCAAACGCGCGGTATGAGCGTCTTTGGCAAAATACTCACGCGGTAAAGGTTCAAACGTCATTAGGCAGCCGTGGCTGTTTTGGCGTTTGGCTTCGCCCTGTAGTTGCGCCAATATTTTCTGGTGACCAAGGTGCAGGCCATCGAAATTACCGATGGTGAGCACGCCATTTTGATGTTGTTGCCGACAGTTGTGCAGGCCGCGAATTATTTGCATGAGGTATTTATTTGGTTAGCGTTGTTTGTTTGGCGCTGGAGTGGCGTTTAAACGCTATATCCTACCAGTTTCTGCGGTGTTGAGGAATCGTGGCTTGAGGGTATGACGG
>CAZYYW010000052.1:0-1397 GCA_964651445.1 uncultured Thiotrichaceae bacterium | reverse complement strand
TTGATGTAAGCCGCTACACTGGTTGCCAGCGCCAGACCAACATGCGGTGCTTCATAGTTAAACATAAGCATCGGCAGCACAAAAGCCATATTCAACACCATGTTAGAAACCATAGCAATAATGCCGATTTTTACCGGTGTACGGGTGTTTTGCCGTGCATAATAACCGGGTGCCAGAATTTTAATGGCGATCAGGGCTGGCAATCCCAGCATGTAAGCCATTAAGCTTAAACTGGAAAGATAGGTGTCGTTGGCAGTAAATTTTCCATATTCAAACAAGGACGATAAAATTGGCCCAGCGAGAATAAACAGCCCGACACCGGCGGGAATGGTAATGATGGTGACCAGTCGTAGTGCCCAATTGAGGGTTTGATTAAATTGCTCGCTAGAGGCGCGGGCATGCTGCTGCGACAGCGTGGGTAGAATAACAGTGGCGATAGCGATGCCTAAAACGCCCAGTGGAAATTCCAGCAAACGATCCGAATAATACAACCAGGTAACGCTGCCGGTGATTAAAAAAGAAGCAATGACCGTGTCCAGCAGTAAATTGATCTGCGCCACCGAGGAGCCAAAAATGGCGGGAATCATCAGCTTGATAATTTTTTTAACGCCAGCGTGACCGCGCTTAATTTTAGGAATGGGCATCAATCCGAGTTTAATTAGCGCTGGAAATTGCAGTAATAACTGCGTGACACCGGCAATTGCCACGCCCCAGGCAAGTGCCATCAACGGTTCGTCGAAGTAGGGCGCGAGAAAAAACACCGAGCCGATCATGCTCAGGTTCAGCAAAATCGGGGTAAACGCCGGCAGCGCGAACTGTTGAAAGCTGTTTAAAATGCCGCCAGCAAATGCCACTAAAGCGATAAAAAAGATATAAGGAAAGGTAATGCGAAGTAAATCGGCGGTGAGCTGAAATTGCTCAGCATCGCTGCTAAATCCCGGTGCAAACAGATAAACCAGCGCTGGCGCAAAAATCATGCCCAGAGTGGCTAATACCAGTAGGAAACCGCCCAAAGTGCCAGCGACATGGTTGACCAAGTCTTTCAGTGCTGCCTTGTCGTGTTTTTCTCGATATTCAGAAAGCACCGGGACAAAAGCCAGCGAAAATGCACCTTCACCAAACAGCCGGCGCATAAAATTAGGGATTTTAAAGGCGACCAGAAAAGCGTCAGTGCCACCCGAAGCGCCAAAAAAAGTCGCGATAGTAATATCGCGTAACAATCCAAAAACCCTCGATAACAGCGTCATGCTGCCGACGACAAGGGAGGATCGCAGTAATTTAGTACTCAGGGTTGTCTCCAGTATTGGTTTGTAGCGAGATTGTACTCGGAACAGAGATATTACTAAACAGCTATATTTTCTGCGGTATTATTTTCATCCTATCGTGCAAAGGTCTCA
>CAZYYW010000051.1:9087-15375 GCA_964651445.1 uncultured Thiotrichaceae bacterium | reverse complement strand
TCCTTAAGGAACCTCTGAACAAGTCTGGGTCGAGCAGATTGCAGGTTAGCTTGTTCTGGTTCAAGGCGTGGAACGCGCGTAATAGCTGGCTATTGCGAAGTTTCACAACGCGGAAGCAGGATGAGCTAACCTGCAAGATGCCGATCCACGACTTATTCAGAGATTCCTTAATTAACAAATCGGGCTTTTATTCAAATGAGAGAGAAATCTAATGGATACGTCTTTCTAAATGCTTTATTTGAAATTAGTGACAATGCTAAGGGAATCGGAACGGGAATCAAGTTGGAAAATATTGCTATTGCTTCTCACATGGTCTACCCTATTTATAAAGGGCATTAAAAAGAGTATATGGCATGAATTACAACAAAATCAGCTATATAGATAAATTAGACGCGCTGCTGGAGATCTTCGAGTACTCGGTGAAATTAGCGGAAGCAATAGGCGTTTCTAGAAGAACACTTCCCAATTGGCGCGATAAGCCTGAATCGATTAAAGCGGGGCATCGCCTAGATATAGATGTGTTGTATTGCAAACATATCTTAATTCCAGAGTGGGACGACCCTAAGCAGTCTTTCTCGCCTATATTGTTGCCTGATGAATTTGCCAACAACGACAATTTATTGATTCCTTTTCTACGTCGCTTGAGTTATGGCACCATTGAAATTGAAACGGATATGGCAAAAGTGGATTTTGATAAAGTCATTGATGAAAAAAAATTGCCAAAAAATATGGACAGGAAAACCTTTCATGAATCATTTAATACTTATGTAACGCATAAATGGGTTTGGCAAAAAATTGTTACTAATAAAGAAACAATGACCATTACGGAGGAAGGCATTCGCTCACTGCACGCTGATTTTATGCGGGGTGTTCATGAGAATGCTGGGTTCTATTCTAAAAATATTCGTGTAATGGGTAAGTTAGAAGGTGTCGATACAACTTTGCCTGAAGATATTCCCGAAGAAATGAATCGCTGGGTATTTAAAATAAAAGAAGTAGTAACATTGGAAGAAATTGCCAAGGCACATGCTTATTTTATTGCAGTCCACCCCTTTAGTGATGGCAATGGGCGTGTAGGTAGGGCTCTGGTAATGGTGCAGTGTTTGAATGCGCGTTTAATGCCACCTACATTTGATGGTAAAAACCGTGCAATGTATTACGCTGCGATGGAACATGCTAGGGCCCATGGGCGCTATGCACCACTAATTCGATTGTTTTATGAAGTGACAGAACGCATTTAACAATTATAATTGTTAAATGCGTTAGTAGAGATACATAATTTAAGAAAAAAACGGGGGTAGTCGGAGGGATTTAAAATTAAAGGGCTCAGTGAAGCTACCACATTCTGTTTTTTTGATATTTACACCAATAGTGACTATAGAGCACCTCTATTAATAGTCGCTATTTTTTATTCTTTAATTTTCCTGAGCAGCCTTTTTTCAGCCTTTTCCAATATTACTTTTTTTTCAGCATCTTCCGCGTCACCCCAGCTCATTATCTCGGCAATGCTGCGTCCACAACCTAAACAGATATCCTGCTCGTTCAAGCAACAATTTTTAACACAGGGCGAGCTTATAGACACCTGCTAATTTTCAGCTTAGCGTATATTAAAATAAACTTTTTCGGAAATATCGTGCCAAGCTGAAACCTGTTGATAAAATTTATTATAGGAATCATGAATTTTTTGCGCCGCTTTATTTTTTGTAGCCAATTCAGCAACCACTTCATGGGATAGTTCTTTTAGTTTCGCCAATACATCATCGGGCAATCTACGAACATCTACCTTATGTTTATTCACCAGCGTGTCTAATGCCGCATTATTTTTAGCGGTAAACTCCAGCGACATATTTTGATTGACGATTTTACAACTGTTCTCAACTATCGATTTTAAATCTTTGGGTAAAGCAGCAAAGGCTTTTTCATTTATGATGGCTTCCAGCGTGGTGCCGGGTTCATGCCAGCCTGGATAGTAGTAATATTTTGCCGCTTTATGTAAACCAAATGCCAAATCATTATAAGGCCCCACCCACTCAGTCGCATCAATAGCACCGGTTTTTAAGGAGCTAAACAATTCGCCGCCAGGTAGGTTTACTGGCGTACCGCCTGCGCGTTTTAATACTTCGCCACCCAAGCCAGGAATACGCATTTTTAAACCTTTAAGATCTTTAACGCTGTTAATTTCCTTATTAAACCATCCCGCCATTTGCACCGTGGTATTACCCGCAGCCGCAGGGATCAAACCAAAGCGTTGATAGCTTTCACGCCACAATTCCATACCGCCGCCATAATATAACCAGGCCGTCATTTCCTGTGCGTTCATACCAAACGGTACGGTGGAAAAAAACTGTGCCTCCTCTATCTTTCCTTTCCAGTAGTATGCCGAACCATGACCCATTTGCGCCGTGCCACGAGAAACTGCATCAAACACTTCAAAGGCGGGAACTAATTCCCCTGCGCCAAATACTTTTATTTTGATACGGCCGTCACTCATTTCAGTAATAAGTTTCGCCAATTGGTTTGCGCCTGTACCCAGTACTGGGAAATTTTTTGGCCAAGTGGTTACCATCTTCCATCTTATGGCTTTATTCGCACTAACAATTGCCGGCGCGGCGACGGCGGTTGTTGCTATGCCAGCAACACCGGCCTGTTTTATAAAATCACGACGTTTCATATTCTTAACTCTTGGTAATAAAGTTTAATTCGATACTGTAGCTCACTACGTATGCTACAAACTAATGCGTTTTACTTACGCAGGCGATAAATTTGCATACGCCATCACTAGCCACTTACTGCCTTCGTATTCAAAGTTTACCTGTACACGCGCATGACTTCCGCTGCCCTCTAAATTTGTCACCATGCCTTCACCAAACTTTTTATGGACAACACGTTGACCCACATAAATACCGTTGACGCTTTCTTTTGTTTTGTAAGCCGCTGGTTTATATTGTGACGGCGTTACACTGTGACTGCTCTGGTGTGTACCTCTTACTTCGTTCAACAGGTGTTCGGGGATTTCACTGATAAAGCGTGACGCCGATGGGTATAAGTCTTGACCATACAAACGACGGTGCTCGGCGCAGCATAACACCAATTGCTCACGCGCACGGGTAATGCCAACGTAACAAAGTCGACGCTCTTCTTCCAGCTTGCCTTCTTCTTCCAGTGAACGCTGGCTGGGAAATAAACCTTCTTCCATGCCAACAATAAACACCAAAGGAAATTCTAAACCCTTTGCGCTATGCATGGTCATTAGTTGCACACAATCATCCCACTCTGCTGCCTGCCCTTCACCCGCTTCCAGAGCCGCATGTGTTAGAAATGCGGTTAACTCATCCATTGGTACATCCAGCGTTGACTGGTCATAATCAAAACCACGGGCGGCGCTGATTAATTCTTCGATATTTTCAACCCGTGCCTGTGCCTTTTCTGTTTTTTCTTTTTCGTAGTATTCGATCAAGCCGACATTGTGTACCACATGGTCAACCTGTTGGTGTAAGGACATGTCACCAGTGGCGGCCTGCATTTCTTCTATCAAATCAACAAAACTTTGTAATGCATTGTCGGCTCTGGTGGGCAGAGTCTTATCGGCAAGCATCTGTTTCGCTGCCGACCATAATGGTGAGTCTAACTGTTTTGCCAGTTCACGTATTTTTTCTACACTGCGCTCACCAATGCCCCGTGTTGGTGTGTTAACTACTCGCTCAAATGAAGCGTCATCATTTTGATTATCCATTAAACGCAAATATGCCAAGGCGTTTTTTATCTCAGCGCGTTCGAAGAAACGCATACCGCCGTAAACTCGATAGGGTATAGCCTCGCTAACAAAGCGTTCTTCTAAAATACGCGATTGCGCGTTTGAGCGATACAAAATTGCGGCATCTGCCCGCGCATTGCCGGCATCAACAAACTGTTTTATTTTGTCGATAACAAATTTAGCTTCATCACGTTCATCGTAGGCGTTATAAAATGTGATAAGTTCGCCATCTTCACCGTTGCTCCACAACTTCTTACCCATGCGGTCAGCATTATTATCAATCAAGGCATTGGCGGCGGATAATATCGTAGTCGTTGAACGGTAGTTTTGTTCTAGGCGAATGATTTGCGCCGTGGAATAATGCTTCTGAAATAACTGAATATTTTCTACCCGTGCACCACGCCAGCCATAAATAGCCTGGTCATCATCACCCACAACAAAGACTTTGTTTGATGCGCCAGCCAACAATTGGATTAATGCATATTGAATGGTATTGGTGTCTTGAAACTCGTCCACCAGAATATGTTTAAAGCGTTTTTGGTAATGGCTTTGCAGTGATTCATTATCACGAATCACTTCCAGCGTACGCAGTAACAGTTCGGCAAAATCAATAACCCCAGCACGTTCACAGGCAATTTCATATGCCATGTAAATACGCACCATCTGCTCAGTCATTGGATTGCGCGAGGTATCAACGTGCGCGGCGCGTTTACCTTCATCCTTACGCGAATTGATAAAACCCTGCGCTTGCCTTGGCGGCCATTTGGCTTCGTCCAGTTCTAAGGATTTTAATATGCGACGGATCAAACGGTATTGGTCATCGGCGTCTAGAATTTGAAAGTTTTGTGGCAGCTTGGCTTCTTTCCAGTGGTTGCGTAATAAACGATGTGCCAGCCCGTGAAAGGTACCGACCCACATGCCCGCTACCGGCAAGCCTTGCAATTTTTCTACTCGTTGACGCATTTCTGCCGCGGCTTTATTGGTAAAAGTTACGGCAAAAATATTGTAGGGTGAAATGCCTTCTACCTGATTAAGCCAGGCAATGCGATGCACCAATACCCGCGTTTTACCGCTACCCGCGCCGGCAAGAATAAGCATGTGCTCCGGTGGCGCGGTGACAGCACTGCGTTGCGCATCATTCAACTCATTAAGGATGTGGGAGATATCCGCTTTTTCAGCCTGTTCAACAAATGGTTGAAATACATTATCGCTAACTTCTGACATGGTTGATTTTTTCTAAATAGTTAGGGTGAAAGGTCTGTCTATTCTGTTGCTCTCATTGTACGTTGCCCACCTCAGAATAAACAGACTACCGACGCCGATTTACTAAAAACTACTGCCAATTTTTAAATACACACGATCCTCTCCGATCTGACTGTCAAAACCATGTGCATAGCCTAGGCGTGTGCGCAGTGTCAGCAAATAAAACAGGCTGATGTCAGCGCTGAGTTCTATACCGGCACTGGAATAATATTTGTCTGGCGAGTCCTGATAGGCACTACCCATTTCAACAAATACATTACCAAACCATTGCAAAATACCCACTGGTGGTGCCATTAGTCCGCGCTCGATGCGCTGCAAAGGAAATCGCCATTCACCACTGAGTAACTGCATACGCCTGCCACGCAATTGCGTCTCGCCTTCTCGATACCCACGCAAGGCATAATTTTTCACATTAAAAACAGGCTGGCTGCTGTTACCAAAAAGAATGTCCACAGCATTATTACTCAAGCCCTCACCACCCAGCCTAAAATGCCGGGGATTATCACTGCCCCAGCCCTGCACAAATCGTAGTGCCAATACGCTTTGCCGACCGGTACGAATATATTGCCGCCAGTCCACCGTATAAACCTGGCCGGTAAAGTGAGAATCTAAAACATCACTGTCTTCTACCACCAAGCGTAAATTCATCCCATCGTTGGCGCTGATTGACAATGGATTAAAATCACTTGAATTATATAATCCTGCAATACCCAGTAGATGATCGTCAAAGTCATTTAAGGCGGGCACTCCAGCAGCCACCTCACCATCGGCGGTTTTATCAAAAGCCACTGAAAGTAAAAGATTGTATTGGCGCTGTAAAAAATTTCTGGGAAATGCCAACACCACACTGGCAAAACTTCGGTGTGAAAGTCGCGCCACATCACCATTGCCGTCCAGTGAAATCTCATTAAAACGTTGGCCGGATAAAAACAAACGGTCCGCATAGGCATAAGATAAACCAGCCGCTGGCTGTTTTAATTTATTGTCGTAACTTGCACTGATCGAATACTGATGGATGCCTAATGCATCCGAACCACTGGTGCTGACACCGAACTCTGACCGCTGATCGCTAAACACAAAACTGGGAAACCACCATCGCGGGTACATGTTTGACAAGGCAGAGTAATGGGTTTGCGAGTGTTCTGTTAGCGTATATTGAACCGGTTGCAAAACATCACTGCCCAATATTTTGCTAGAGCTATTCACCATTATGCCTTTTGTGTCAGCCGCCTTTAGTTTATAGATGGCAAAACCCTGTGCACTATAACCCG
>CAZYYW010000051.1:7485-8987 GCA_964651445.1 uncultured Thiotrichaceae bacterium | reverse complement strand
TCTGCGTAATTAATATACCGGAGGTATTATGAATGTCGAGATTAGCACTACTGTTTAAGTAAAAAAGTTGTTCGGTCTCTCCCGCAGCATTTATATGCATTAATGCTGGGCGCTGATAACCATTGTTTCTAACGTAATAGACTTCTTCACCAAACTGCCCATTAAAAACACGAACAGAGTCCGTACGGTAGGCATCGCTAGATATCTGTTTACTCTTACTTAATCCTGAGGCTTTTATTTCATCTATTTGAGCTTGAAATTTTTGTTGTAGCCATAGCTGGTATTCCTGCCACAGAGACGTTAGGTTTCTGCCTAATGTTTGCTTCGCATTTGTATTGATAAAAAACGGGATTAAATTATCACTGTATTCATTGATCCAACGCTGTAAGCCTTCTTCGCCAAATTTTTCAACAATAAACTTCATAAAATACACGCCGTAGAGATAGCGCGTGGTGCCTGCAGGCCAAGTCGATACAAATAAATTAACATGGTCGATTGGCTGCAAACCATTTTCTACCTCTGCTCGCATCATGGAAGCAAACATGGCGCTTTGGCCACGACCAACTCCCCGCGCTTCACTGGTCTCTTTATAGGTGGCTAACCCCTCTGTCACCCACAAAGGTTGGTAAGCATTGGGAAACAATAATGGAAAACGGCCAAAAATATTTCTTAAAAATTCTGGTGCGCCAGCCGTTTTATCCAGATGCACGATGTGTGTATACTCATGAACAATTAACGTAGCGAACCAGTCATCAAAATCTTCCAGCGTATTGATACTGCTTGGCGGCGCGACAAATATAACGGTGCGATTAAAAAAGATGGGTGTAGCAAAACCGTTCGGCTGATCGGTTTCATCACTAATGATAATATGTGTTTTTTCTTGTACTTGCCAGTTGAGTTCTTTGCTTAATTGTTCATGTGCCGCTTCGGCGATTGCCAATGCTCTTTCCGCCAGTGCTTTATTCCCCTCTGCGAAATGTACGTAAAGGTTTTCACTTTCGATTGTTTTCCAGTTCAGACCAGGGTCAACAGCGAAAGCAAATTTACTGAAAAATAAAAGAAAGCAGAGCGTGATGACTGTCTGAATTTTTTGCACTTTTTATTCCAGGCTGAATTATCTTCGCTTTACTATCTTCGCTTAACTATCTTCTAAGGCCAAAGCTGATTAGCAACATGCCGCAGCCAGCAGCAAGCCATGCCAATAACGGTGCGCCAAAGGTTAACGGCGCGGAGTCTGCCAGCGCGTATATAATCGCTGCCGCAATTAATGCGGCAGAACCACTGGTAACATAGGCGCTTCGACGATGGTTTTGTTGCAGTTGATGGCGTATTTTTTTCATTTCATCAACATGCTTTAATTGAAACTGACCATCGGCGACCGCTTTCAAGCTCTTATATACCAGACCCGGCATCTCCGGCATTTTCTCGATCAAATAGGGTAGGTCATCTTTCAGGTTACGAAATAATGCACCTGGCCCAACTTGCTCCTGCATCCAGTTTTC
>CAZYYW010000051.1:2931-7385 GCA_964651445.1 uncultured Thiotrichaceae bacterium | reverse complement strand
GGCACCCAACCGGACTCTACGTGTAATTTTGCAACCTTGTAATAATCACGTTGAAAAAAAGCTAGAAAGTTTTCGGCTAAATAGCGTTTATCAGTCTGGCTTAAAGTGCCCATAATGCCAAAATCAACGGCGATATATTTTGGCCTTTTGGGGTTATCGGTATCCACAAAAATATTGCCGGGGTGCATATCGGCATGGAAAAAATTATGGGAGAACACCTGGGTGAAAAATATTTCTACGCCCATGGCGGCTAATCGCTCCATGTCCGTGCCTTGCTCGACTAATGCGTCAATATCTCGTATCGGTGTACCGTAAATACGTTCCATCACCATCACATTTTTACGCACAAAATCCCAGTGAATCTCCGGCACATATAAATCACTTGAGCCTTCAAAATTTCGTCGTAGTTGGCTGGCATTTGCCGCCTCACGCAACAAATCCATTTCATCGAGAATGGTTTTTTCGTATTCGGCAATCACTTCCACCGGTCGTAAACGCCGTAATTGTGATGAATACTTTGCTGCCAATTCAGCGATTATAAAGAGCAGTGAAATATCACGTTTAATCACCGGCAAAATATCCGGACGTAATACTTTTATAACGACATCTTCACCTGTCTTTAATGTGGCGGCGTGTACCTGCGCAACAGAGGCGGATGCCAATGGCTGCTCATCAAAGGATTCAAATAACTCGTCAACTGTCGCGCCATAGGCTTTTTCAATTATTAGCGTGGCACTTTTTCCGGGGAATGGCGGTACATCATCTTGCAATTTTTGCAACTCATCGGCTATGTCATCGGCAAGTAAATCGCGGCGGGTTGATAACATTTGACCAAACTTGATGAATATAGGCCCCAGATCTTCCAATGCTTCGCGCATACGGACTGCGCGTGGTTTGCGTTTTCGGCGAAACCAGTTCCATGGAAAAATATAAATAATAAAACGAAACGGTCGAAACAGGTGGGTGGTAAAAATAATGTCATCAAGACCGTGTCGCATTAACACCCAGTTAATGCGTAACATTCGTATAAATTGACCCGGTTTCAGTATTGGCATATGCTTTATTTATGTGGGGCGTCTGTGACGGTATTGTTAGCGGCGTGGGTGACGGCACTTATTCGTGCTTGCAATCGATCGACATCATCACGCAGTTGATCAACGGCCTGATTAAAAATTTCAAGCTCGGCCTCACTCACTACGTCACGACTTTCTTCCTGTAAATATTCACTAACACTGGTTGATACAGAAGACACGGACTGTTTTGCCCAACGAGCTAACTGGCTACCGGACTGGGTCAACTGAAAAGCAAGGCCGTCGCCCATTATTTTGGCAAGCGGCTCTGACCAGTCGATGTCAATCGACGAAAAAACGTTTTTAAACTGATGACCGAGCCGGGTATCACCGCTAATCTCAATTTCACCCTGCAATAACATACTGGCAGTGTTCGACACCCAATTCATTTTAAACAAGGCTGCCGGACTACCTCGTAACACGGTATCGATGTTACCGCTATATTCGCTTAGAACTTGTATGCCGGTATGCCCCGGTAACAGGTAGAGTGTTTTATTAATGCCGGTAATTTCTAGCTTTATCACTTTGCCATCAAACTGTGCCAGTTTGTCCAACACCTCTGGGTCAAGCGCGAGGTATCGGTTGATGGCTGTTTCCAGACCTAACATAGCGGTATCGACATAGCGTTATAATTTAAAGCCTATATGTAACGCCACAACGCCACCGGTCATATTGTGAAAACGACAGCGTTCAAAACCGGCTTCAATCATCATCTGCTTCAAGGTTTCTTGATTCGGGTGCATGCGAATAGACTCTGCAAGGTAACGGTAACTTTCCTCATCGTTTGCGATTAACTTGCCCATTTTCGGCAAAATTTTAAATGAATAAAAATCATAAATTTTATCCAGGCCGGGCACCACCGGTTTTGAAAACTCCAGTATCAATAAACGACCACCGGGCTTTAGTACCCGAAACATTGATTTGAGCGCGGTCAATTGATGTGTAACATTGCGCAAACCAAAGGCAATCGTCACGCACTGAAAACTGTTGTCATCAAACGGAAGGTCTTCGGCATTGGCTTCTATAAAGTCGATGTTACCGGCATAGCCTTTATCCAATAATCGTTTGCGGCCTTCTTCCAACATCGCTGCATTGATGTCCGAGATAATAATTTTTCCTGTCTCGCCAACTTGATGAGACATTTGCATGGTTAGATCACCGGTACCGCCGGCAACATCCAGTGCGTGGTCACCCGGTTTTAAACCCGTGTGTTGCATCGCAATTTTTTTCCAGATACGATGCACGCCAAAAGACATGACGTCATTCATAATGTCATATTTACTGGCAACCGAATCAAACACACCGGCAACCATTCCTTCCTTTGCCTTTTCATCGACGGTTTTATAACCAAAATGGGTTTCTTTCTTACTCATTATTTCTGCCGTTAATAATGTCTAACTTTGATAAAAGGGTCGGTCTGGGTAGCCTGTCTGCTCACTTTAATTCACAGGAAAGGTCTCTAGTCTATTTTTCTACGCTCATGCCCAGCTTCTTTTAAGCGATTCAAATAATCCTGCCACTTTTCTTCGTATTTATCACCGAGTTCATATAAATAATCCCAAGTGTAAATACCGCTATCATGCTTGTCATCAAACATAAATTTCAGCGCATAATTGCCCTGTGGTTCGATGGCATCAATGGTAACTTCTTCTTTATTGAGTTGCAGTACTTCCTGCCCCGGCATGTGGCCGGTAACCTCTGCTGAAGGGGAATATACGCGCAGATACTCGCAAGGCAATTGATGCACATTACCGCCTTCGTATTCTATTTCTAGTACACGACTTTTCTGGTGTAAATTGATATTAATGGGTTTTGACATGTTTCTTTCTCTTTTAAAAATTCTTTATAAAAAGTAACGCTACAAAATATAACGGCTTAAATCTTCATCTTTAATTAATTCAGCAAGACTGTCGTTCACGTAATCGGCATCTATGGTGATGGACTCACCGGCTTTGTCCGGCGCTGAAAATGAAATGTCTTCTAACAAGCGTTCCATTATAGTGTGCAAACGACGTGCGCCTATGTTCTCGGAACTTTCATTGACATCAAACGCTGACTGCGCAATCTGTTTTACACCCTGCTCGGTAAAATCAATGCTTAAGCCTTCGGTTTTCATCAACGCTTTATATTGCACGGTCAACGCGGCATCAGGCTCGGTTAAAATTCGTTCAAAATCTTTAGCATTCAAGGCCGACAATTCTACCCGTATCGGTAGTCGTCCCTGTAGCTCAGGAATTAGATCGCTGGGTTTTGTCAGATGGAATGCACCGGAGGCAATAAACAAAATGTGGTCGGTTTTCACCATGCCATATTTGGTTGATACGGTACAGCCTTCCACCAACGGCAGCAAATCACGTTGTACACCTTCACGTGAAACATCGGCACCGCCGCCGCTTTCGGCGCGTTTTGCTACTTTGTCTATTTCGTCGATAAAAACAATGCCGTTTTGTTCAGCATTTTCTACCGCGCGGGCTTTAATTTCATCTTCTTTTAACAGCTTGCCAGCCTCTTCATCAAGGATGACTTTGCGCGCGACGTCGATGCGCATCTTACTGGCTTTTTTCTTGTTGCTGCCCATATTGGCAAACATGCCCTGCAATTGCGAGGTCATTTCTTCCATGCCTGGTGGTGCCATAATCTCTACGCCTACCGGCGCTGCGGTTACTTCCATTTCAATTTCTTTGCCGTCAAGTTCGCCTTTGCGCAATTTTTCTCTGAATTTTTGCCGCGTGGAATTCTCGTTATCGTCTTCAGGCTCACCGAACTCATTTCTTGCTGGTGGCAATAGCGCGTCTAAAATACGATCTTCAGCGGCTTGCTCCGCCAAATGGCGTACCTTTTCCATTTCTTGTTCGCGGGTTGTTTTTACTGACATATCGACAAGATCACGAATAATAGAGTCAACTTCGCGACCAACATAGCCAACTTCTGTGAACTTAGTCGCTTCAACTTTCACAAAAGGCGCATTGGCAAGGTGCGCCAAACGGCGTGCAATTTCAGTTTTACCAACACCGGTGGGGCCAATCATTAAAATATTTTTTGGCGTAATCTCATCGCGCAAGGATTCATCAACCTGCATCCGCCGCCAGCGGTTGCGTAATGCAATCGCTACCGCTCGTTTGGCATCATTCTGACCAACGATGTGTTTATCCAGTTCCTGTACTATTTCTCTTGGTGTCATTTCAGACATAAAAACAAACCCTATATGTAAAATCTTTTAAAATGATGCCAAATTACGCTAACCGCTGTAAAAAAGCGTCTTTCGTTATTTGATTAAATTTCTTCGATGGTGCGTGTTTGATTGGTGTAGATACAAATATCACCAGCAATCGCTAAGCTCTTTTCTACAATGTCGTGCGCACTCAGCTCGGTATTGTCAAACAG
>CAZYYW010000051.1:0-2831 GCA_964651445.1 uncultured Thiotrichaceae bacterium | reverse complement strand
ACTTTGGTGGCATTGCCCTTCATCACGGTGTTGCCCAGTGTCACCTGACCGTCACCGCCAACAACAACCTTGCCATCTCGACGAACTGTGAGGATGGTCGTGCCATGAAATGTTTTCACTTTTTACTCCGCTTGAGTGTGTTACCGATATATTTGTATACTTAAAAGCTGCGAATTTTACACTATGACAGCGCCAGCTCATAGATAACCCATCAGATAGGTTTTTAGCCTTATGTTTTTTAGGTTTAAGGATTATGGCTGCGGACGTTCAAATGTCCATTGTTTGTCGTCGGACAAGTCTTGGTTAAAATCATAACCTGCCAGTTTGAATTTTTTCAGTTGCTCCACTTTTTCAATCCGATTGCGAATAATGTAATCGGCCATCAAGCCACGCGCCCGTTTGGCAAAAATGGCCACTACCCGCGTTTTTCCGGCTTTGGTCTCCTTAAAAGTGATATTCAATAAACGACCTTCCAGTAGTTTTGGTTTAATCGATTTAAAATATTCATTGGAGGCAAGATTCACCAATACCGGTTCTTGTTGTTTTTTAAGCTCGGCATTGATGCGTTTTGTAATATGATCGCCCCAGAACTGGTAAAGATTATCGCCACGTGTGTTTTTTAACTTGGTTTTCATTTCTAGGCGGTAGGGCTGTATTAAATCCAGTGGTCGTAAACAACCGTAAAGCCCAGAAAGAATTCTTAGGTGGTCCTGCGCATAGGCATAGTCGTCTTCATTAAAGCTTGCCAACTCAAAACCACTGTAAACATCGCCTTTAAACGCAAAAATAGCCTGCTTGGCATTTTTAGTGGTAAACGGCGTTTCAAATGTTTTAAAGCGCTCGACATTGAGATTCGCAATATTCTCACTAACCGTCATTAACTGCTGCAATTTTTTACTGTTTATTTTTTTTAACTCTGTAATCAGCAGTTCAGAGTCCTTCAGATCTTTTGGCTTGGTATGTTTTCTGGACAACGGGGCTTCGTTAAAATCCTGACCTTTGGATGGCGATAAGGTGATTAGCATGAGACTCTCGGCAATGTGTCGATGGTTTATTTATAACAGTCATTATAATACACCCCGCGACGGTTAAACCTTACCCGTAACCGCGTTATTTTTTTCTGGCGCGGGGGTGGGCATCGTCGTAGACCCCTGCTAAATGCTGGAAGTCGAGGTGGGTGTATATTTGCGTGGTGCTCAAATTAGCATGTCCCAGTAATTCTTGCACGGCACGTATATCTTTGGATGATTCCAGCATATGTGAGGCAAACGAATGGCGCAGCATATGCGGATAAACATTAATGTTTAAACCTTGATTAAACGCCATTTTCTTTAGTCGCTTTTGAATACTGCTTTTGCTTAGCCGACTACCGCGGGCACTTATAAACAGTGCCGCTTCATTTTCATTGGCCACACTATTGCGCCAGCTTAACCATTTTTTAAGCGCTTTTTTTGCCTTGCCGCCAAAGGGTAAACGCCGTTGCTTCTCACCTTTACCCGTTACCTGTAGCATCTGCCGATGCCAGTCTAAATCTTGTAAATTCAAGCCATTGAGTTCTGATAGTCGCAGTCCGCAGGCATACATTAGTTCTAGCATGGCATTGTCACGAAGTGTCAGTCGATTTTCTGATTCTGTTTTTTTATCATGTCTTAAACTGAGTAGCTGGTCAATTTCATCGACGTTTAAGGTCGTCGGTAATCGTTTTGCTGCTTTGGGTGCGGGTATGCCAATCGCTGGGTTGTTTTGTGCAAGGTTAAAGCGGCATAAATATTTATACAGACTGCGAATAGAAGATAGCCAGCGCTGTAAACTTTTTCCTGATAAGCCCTGTCGATGCAACGAACTAACACAGGCGCGAACATCACCCTGCTTTATGTCATCCCAGGCAATATGTTGCTCACCGGAAAGTTTACTGTTGTGAAAAAAAAGTTTTATATCACGGCGGTAGGCGGCAACGGTATGCGGGGAGTATCGCCTTTCAGATTGCAGGTAATTATAAAAACGCTGTAGATCCTGCTGCTGCCGATCATCGGGTAACCATTTATCTGACAATGAGGGTTTAATTTGCATACGCCTCTCAGCTAATTTTCAAGATGTCCCGCAAGTGATGCACTGATTAAGTCACCCACCTGAGAAAGAAAATCGGTACCCATTGAGGCTTTAAAACGTTGCGCATCTTCTGCGCCCAAACCAATAAGCCCCAGATTGGCACCGGCAACCAGCGGGATAATGGCAACGGACTTAATTTTTTCAGCCCGCTGCTCAAACAAATAATCTTTTTGTTCTTTGGTGGATTTTCCACAGACGGTATTTTTATGTTGCAGCATGGTTTTAAATGCCGTGAGCGCCTCATCGTTAGCCGCAACAAATAAGCCGGATGACTGTGTTATTAGTTCCTGGTCATCAGAAAATAATTTTACCACTGCGTGGTCTGCCGCCAACTCTGTTTTAAATGTATCTAATACTATGCTGACAACATCGTCCACATCATGGGTTGCCAGCAGGTCTATCGCCAACCGATGACAAATTTTTGCCAGCCGTTCATTGTCACGCGCCACGTCCATTAATCCTCGTAGGCGATTGTCCTGCGTCTGAACCTGCTGCCGTAACACGGACACCTGACGCTCAATTAATGACACCGCGCCACCACTTTGGTGCGAGACTTCAAGCATCGCTACAATTTCTGGATGGCGCGTAAAAATGTCGGGGTTGTCTCGTAATAAACTAATTAGCTGCAAGTCTGTTGCTAGCTGTTGCTCACATTGCGCGGTCATTTGTTCTTCGGATAAGTCTTGTTTTATTGTTTTTATTTTATTCACACTTTAGTCCTG
>CAZYYW010000050.1:10384-15551 GCA_964651445.1 uncultured Thiotrichaceae bacterium | reverse complement strand
CAAGCTGCTTTATACGAATCTCGGAAATCAAATAATCAACCGGCACATCCACATAATCAGGGTCGCCCATGTACTCTGCACGGTCACGGTAGGCTCGGCGCATGGCTTCAACGATATGATGTATGCGTTGCGCTTCGTCCATTTTTTCCAGATCAAATTTGGCAAGTTGCTTCAAAATTATCGACAACACCAGACCACCCGATGAAGGTAATGAAGCAGACACCAGTTTCATACCTTTATAAACGGTGATGTCTGGTGAGCGTAATTTAACGCGATACATGGCGAGGTCTTTCATCGTCCAGATACCGCCATGTTTGCGCACGTCACGCACCATGCGCCACGCCAACTCATTTTCGTAAAAACCGGAAAAGCCAAAATCTGCAATGCTTTGCAATGTTTTTGCCAAGTCTTTCTGGATGATTTTATGGTGCAGTTGCGGCACTTCACCTTGTTGTAAAAAAATATCGCTTGCTGCTTTATTCTGTTGCAGTGCTTTTAAACGAAAGCCTGCCATGCGTTGATAATAGGCATCAACCTCAAAGCCATTAAGGGCGTGCTGAATGGCGGGTGCCAATGACTGCGATAATTTTAACTGACCATAATCACTTGCCAGTGTTACCAGTGCCGCCGGAATACCGGGGATGCCTGCTGACAATGCACCATCAATCGAGGCACCGGGTATGACATTATTTTGTTCATCCAGATATAAATCTTTATGGGCACTAAATGGCGCTCGTTCACGTGCATCAAGCATCACATAGCGATCATTTTGCGCTGTATGCAATAAATAGAAACCACCACCACCGATACCAGAGGAATAGGGTTCAACCACGGCAAGTGTTGCTGTCACTGCGATAGCGGCATCAAAAGCATTACCGCCCTGCTGCAATATATCGATGCCTGCCTGTGTTGCCAAAGGATGCGCACTGGCGATAGCAGCCTGCGAAGCATTACTTTTTGCTATCGCCTTTGTTGCTGGCTTTGCTGCTGGTTCTGATGCAGGTTTGGATGCAGATTCGGATGCCACAGACGTTTGCGCAAAACTGGCAAACGAATAACTAAGAAGAATAAGCAGACAACAACTATTTCGAACAATTTTGTTCATAGGCCAAATATCGAGTAGTTAATGGAAGTGATGATTACAATAATGCTCATTGTAATGGGTCGTATCGGTTCAGACAATACAGGTTTATTCACAGTCAGTCTGTCAAATGTTATTTGTTCGCCATCAAAATGCTGTATTTTTCCATCAGTTGATCCTGTGTCTCCGGACGATCAGGATCCAGCGGGATACAATCGACTGGACACACTTCAACACATTGCGATGTTTCATAGTGGCCGACACATTCGGTACATAGATTCGGGTCAATCTCGTAGATTTCGTCGCCCGGTGTGATGGCATCATTCGGGCACTCAGGCTCGCAAACATCACAATTAATACATTCATCGGTAATTAGTAGTGCCATAATCTTGTTACTTTACATTATTAAGGGCGAAACGTTGATTGCTTCGTGAGGCGGTATCCCATAATTAGATACCATTCAGAATATATCAGACTTGCCAAAAAAATAGAGGAAATACCCCCCTAAAAAATCAAACCGGAAAAACCAAATTAGAGAAGCTCAAACAATCATTTTATTCTTTACAGAATCCAAAGCTTCCACAATATTTTTATGGACAAAGGGTGAGACATCTCCGCCATGCAAGGCTATTTCCTTCACCAGCGAGGCTGAAATAAAGCTGGTTTCTTCACTGGGCGTCATAAACACTGTTTCCAGTGAATGGTCCAAATGTCGGTTCATGCTAGCAAGCTGCATCTCATATTCGAAATCAGACACCGCGCGCAGGCCACGCAAAATAACTTTGGCGTTTTTTGCTTTTACAAAATGTACTAGCAGGTCGGAAAAGCCGCAGACTTCAACATTATCAAAGCCCGATAATACCTGCTCTGCCATGGCAACACGTTGTGCTAAACCAAATAACGGCGTTTTACTGGGGTTCGCCGCTATGCCAACAATAACGCGATCAAACAAGCCGGCAGCCCGTTGCACCAAATCTGAGTGGCCATTGGTAATGGGGTCAAAAGTTCCCGGATAAACCGCTACGACTGTCATATTCTTTCCTCATTTTCACTAACAACACGTTCACTAACGACACGATTTTCAAATAACTTGTATGCCACCTGACCGGCTTTTTTTTCTTTAAACAACTGCCAGTTTGCAGGTAATACAATATCGCTTTCGCTATTGTGTTCCACATAGATTATGGCATCTGCAGCCAAACATCCACTATTCGAGAGCAAGGTACTGATATTCGTTAGTAAATCAGACTGAAACGGTGGGTCTAGGAACACTAGGTTAAACTTTTGCGGCATGTTACCGGCTTGCAACCAGCGCACCGCATCCCGTTGCAGAATACTGAGATTGTTTGCCCCCAATGCCGCCGCATTCTGCTTCAAGTTTTTTACCGTGTTTTTGTTTTGCTCCACAAAAACCACTTCCCCAGCGGCGCGTGACAAGGCTTCAAAACCCAACACCCCGCTACCCGCAAACAAGTCCAGACAACAACTTTGATTGACGAAGGGCTGCAACCAGTTAAACACGGTTTCGCGAATGCGATCAGTCGTTGGTCGTAGACCTTCGGCGTCATCAAATGTTATTTTTCGACCTCGCCAGCGTCCGCCGATAATGCGGCATGTGCCGTTATTCACCTGTTATTTGCTCGTTACTCACAGGCTATGCTTTGCTACTGCTGCCCAACAACAACCGTTACCATTTTGTCAGGGAAAACCCGGCGTTGCAGTGCATCATTAATCATTTTTATATCAACGGCTCTGACATTATCAAGAAAATGGTCAAGGTAATCGATGGGTAAATCGTAAAATCCAATCATGCCAAGGTATCCCAGCAGTTTGCTATTACTGTCAAATTTCAGTGCAAAACCACCCGTGATGTTGCTGATACTGGCTGCCAGTTCAGCGTCTGACGGCCCTTGTTCGACATACTTTGTTAGCTCTTGGTGTAATAAATCCAGCGCCAGTTGTGTTTGCTCCGTTTTGGTCTGCATACCCATGGTAAACGCTCCAAGCTGCCGCATCGGAGAAAAATAGCTGTAAACACTGTAAGCCAGACCCTTGTCTTTACGGATGACCTCGACCAGTCGAGAGGTAAAGCCACTGCCACCAAAAGGGTGATTGGCAACGTACAAAGCAAAATAATCCGCATCACCGCGTTTTGTCCCCGGCTGACCGACAAAAATATGGGTTTGCGCCGAAGGGTAATCAATTACGATCTTTTTTGCCTCAGTCAACGGTTTTACCGGCGGCAACGCAGGCGGTTTTGCACCCGTAGGTAAAGCGGACAGCAGCTGATTAACAATGGCTTCTGCCTCTTTGCGATCGACATTTCCGACAATGGCGACCGTGGCATTACTGGCAACATAATACTGTTTATAAAACGCCTGTACATCTTGCAGCGTCATCTTTTCCAAGCTTTGTTTTGTGCCAGAGCTAGGCGTAGCGTAAGGATGGTCACCAAACACCGCCGCATTAAAAGCAACACCAGCCAACGCTGCCGGCGATTGCTGGCGAGCTTTAACCGCTATCTTCAGCCGATTGAGTTCACGCTGAAAAGCATCTTCAGGAAAATCAGGTTGTGTCAGCACCTCCTTCAGAGCGTCGATAGCGACACTTAAATAACGCGGTTCGGTAAGAGTGCGCACACCAACCAGTGCCATATCACGCAGCGCATCATAGGAAATTTGCGCACCAACCGATTCAAAACCTTCGGCTATCTGCTGCGCGTTTTTCCCTGCCGCGCCTTCTGACAACAATCCATTAGTCAATACCGCCAATCCGCTTAAACCACCATCACGCGCACTGCCAGCATCAAACACAATTCGCACATCCAGCATGGGGATTTCTTTGGCTGGCACAAATAAAACTTTTGCGCCGTTTTCCGTTTGCCAGGTTTGAATCTGTGGCGCTGCCAACACCGTAAAGCTGCAAAGCAACAGCGTTACCGCCGGCACCATTCTGGACATCGCTTTGGATATCGCTTCGGGCATCGTTGGTTGTAGCCCCTTTATTATTAATGATTTATTGCGCATCTTTCTCTCCCGCTGAAGCTGCTGCCTTATCCTGGTTATCTTTGTTAGCGGTAATCGGCAACGGTTCTAACACGGCTACGGTTAATCGCTCATCGCGTAGATATTTGTTGGCAACCTGCTGCACTTGCTCCGCCGTTACTGCCATTATTTTTCGCACGTAATCATCTTTAATCGACCAGGGCAAACCAATAGTCTCCAACATGCCGACTTCCATTGCTTGGTAAAAAGTGGAATCCTGTTTAAACACTTGCGCGGCTGCCACCTGTGCTTTTACTCGATCAAGCTCTTTCTCATCGGGCAGTTGCGTTTTAATAATGTTTAATTGCTCGCGCAGTGCAAATTCCAGCACCTCGATCGCGACCCCGTCATTGGGTACAGCAGAAATCACAAACAAGCTTTCATGTCTGGCAGACATGCTGTAACCGGCGCTGGCGCTAACGGCAATTTCCTGTCCTCGAACAAGGTTCTTGCTGAACCGCGCACTACTACCGCCATCTAGCACCCCCGCCAGAACCTCCAATGCATAGAGTTCCTGTTCCTGTTCCGTACCAATGATTTCGCTTGTTAAAATGGGCACTTTGTAACCCATAATAAGAAACGGTATTTTTGCGGGGAGTTCGACGGTGAGCCGCCTGGTACCTAGTTGTTTGGTTTCATGCCGAGGTTTCAACTGCGGGACTTCTGCGCGAGGTATTGGGCCAAAATACTGCTTCGCCAGTCGAAAAACTTCTTCTGCATCAACATCACCGGCAACCACCAAGGTGGCATTGTTGGGCGCGTACCACTTGTCATACCACTGCCGCGCATCTTCCATTGTTAAGTTTTCCAGATCTTCCATCCAGCCGACAATCGGTCGACGATACGGGCTGTTGGTAAACGCCACAGCACTAAAATGCTCATACGTCAGCGCAGTCGGTTTATCGTCCGTACGCAAGCGACGCTCTTCTTTAACCACTGCCATCTCTTTTTTAAACTCTACTTCATCAAAGATGATATTGCGCATTCGATCCGCTTCCATTTCAATGCACATTTCAAGTTTATCATTGGATATTTTTTGAAA
>CAZYYW010000050.1:5660-10284 GCA_964651445.1 uncultured Thiotrichaceae bacterium | reverse complement strand
ATGACGATGCCGCTAAATCTAAATCCTCATCAAGATACAGCACCCAGCCAAGAACCAATGTCGAAACAATTAGCAAACCGACAATTAATTTCATTCTCATATATTTTCTCTTAAATTAACTAAATTTGGTGGCGACCCAGTAGCGGTATTGTGCATGAATAATGCCTGTGCGCCCAGTTTATTTATCTACTGACTACACATGTAAAGACTAGCAACTAATGCTAGGATAGCTCAATTAATTTCATTGCACGAATCATCATGTTTGGCTTCTTAAAACGTAAACAAAAAGACACTTCAACAACAACACTTCCGGCGGCGGCAGAACTGACAGAAGCCACTGCTGAAAACAAACAAAGCGCTGAGCTTAGCCATAGTCTGGAAAAAACCAGACGCACGTTTTCCGATGGCATGGCCGATTTCTTACTCGGCAAAAAAAGCATCGACGACGCATTACTCGACGAACTGGAAAATCGTTTACTGAGCGCCGACGTCGGCATACACGCCACCACAACCATTATCGAGCAATTACAAAAAGACATCTCGCGCAAAGCCATTAACGATGCCGACTCTTTGCACCTTAAACTCGCCGAAATCATGAAAGACATCCTGCGCCCCTGCGAGCAGACCATGCTTACCGAGTCGGCGAAACCCTTTGTTATTCTGGTCGTTGGCATCAATGGCGCAGGCAAAACCACCAGCATCGGCAAACTCGCGCACCACTACAAGCAACAGGGAAAATCGGTAATGCTGGCTGCTGGCGATACTTTTCGTGCTGCCGCGGTGGAACAATTGCAAGAATGGGGCAAACGCAATAATGTACCCGTGGTTGCTCAGGGCACTGGCGCTGACCCAGCATCGGTTATCTTTGACGCGGTACAGTCTGCAAGTTCAAAAAATATTGATATTATTATTGCCGATACCGCCGGTCGCCTGCATACTCAAGACAATCTGATGGAAGAACTGGCAAAAATCAAACGCGTATTGGCGAAAATAGACGCGAGTGCACCACAAGAAACCTTAATCGTGATGGACGCTGGTTTTGGCCAGAACGCATTGCATCAAGCGCAGCAGTTTCATAAAAGCATTGGCCTGACCGGCATGGCGGTTACCAAACTTGACGGGACTGCCAAAGGCGGCATTTTATTTTCCATTGCCAGCTCGCTTAATTTGCCGGTACGCTTCATTGGCATCGGTGAAGGCATTGAAGATTTACGCCCCTTTAACGCAGATGAATTTGTCGATGCGCTATTGGAGTAATGCCAACTAATGAAAAGTGAAAAACAAAAAATGAAAAATAAAAATCCTCAAGCAACAATAGCTAAGCCCATAAATTTTTCACTTTTCATTTTTCATTTTTCATTGCTTACGCAGTAAGCCAAATGATTCACTTCGACAACATCAGCAAACGTTACCCCGGTGGTCACGATGCGCTGAGTCGGGTTAATTTGCGTTTAGCGAAAGGTCAAATGGCGTTTCTTACTGGCCATTCTGGTGCGGGTAAAAGCACCTTGTTAAAACTAATCGCCATGATTGAGCGCCCGACCCGGGGTCATATTTTCCTCGATGGCGTGAATCTTAATAATATTAGCAACCGAAAAATTCCCTATATCCGGCGCAACATCGGCATTATTTTCCAGAACCATCACCTACTCTATGATCGATCAGTCTTTGATAACGTCGCCATGCCACTTATTATTCAGGGCTATCGCCATCAAGAAATTCATAAACGGGTACGCGCCGCACTTAATCAGGTTGGTTTGCTAAGCAAAGAAAAAGTCGCCCCTATCACTTTGTCCGGCGGTGAGCAGCAGCGGGTTGGCATCGCTCGTGCCATTGTCCACAAACCGTTATTATTACTGGCTGACGAACCGACTGGCAATCTGGACCCAGAACTGTCGTTGGAAATTATGCAGTTATTTGCTCGCTTCAATCAAGTTGGCACCACCGTATTAATCGCCAGCCATGACCTCGATTTAATCCAGCAAATGGGTTCACCGGTTATCAGTTTACAGGATGGTCAAGTCAGCCATAACGGTCTGCCCTACACCGCCGAACGCATGAAGACGGCAAGCTAATTATGCGTAATCGTACGCCCAGAAAAAATCAGCTAAGCGCCTATTTTGGCAACCACCTGCGCGTCGCCCTCGACAGTCTTGGCCGTTTATACCAGCAACCCATTGCGACGCTAATGACAGCGGCCGTTATTGCTATCTCGCTTGCACTGCCTGTGGGCTTATACATCGGCTTGAATAATATCGGAAAAATCAGCAATGATTGGGATGGCTCTAGCCATATTTCACTTTTTCTGCATACCCATGTTTCGCAAGATGATGCTGTGAAACTAAAGAAACGACTGGAAAAACATAAAGATATTAAAAAGGTCGAGCTCATCGATAAAGACAAGGGACTGCAGCAGTTTAAAGAAATTTCCGGCTTTGGCGATGCCTTGCAATACCTTGATGAAAATCCACTGCCGCACGTATTAGTGGTGCATCCTCGAATACTGGCAAGCCAACCAGACAAAACCGGGCATCTGGTTAAACATCTGGGCAAAAACAAACTCGTTGAGCTGGCACAACTCGATGTGCAGTGGGTAAAACGGCTGTATACCTTTATTGAAATTGCCAACCGCAGCATCTGGGTTATTAGCACCATGCTTGCAATTGCCGTATTACTGATTATTGGCAATACTATCCGTCTGGATATCCAGGGTCGGCGCGAAGAAATTGAAGTATCCAAACTTATTGGCGCGTCAGACGCTTTTATCCGCCGCCCTTTTTTATATGCCGGTTTATGGTATGGCGCTATCGGCGGTGTACTGGCATGGTTCATCACCCTGCTTTCGCTAACGCTAATGACCGAGCCCATTCATAAACTAGCACTGTTATATCACAGCGACTTCCGCCTCACTGGTCTAGGCGTAGACAACACCCTACTGCTGATCCTATTTAGCTGCTTACTGGGCTTGATCGGCTCGTGGATAGCGGTCAGCCGCCACTTAAAAGACATCGAACCGAGCTAAAACGGGGCGATTCTCACGCTAAAATAAAGTCCAACACCTGCTTTTAAACACCTCTTAAAGCCACTAAAAAACACAAAGTTTTAACTTATCTATTTGTTTTAAAAGAATTTATTATTTTTCTTGCTGTTACATTCTATTACATAGAATACGCTGGTATTACTGGTATATTGCTGAACTTCTCATATAATTAGCACTCCAACTCCTTGAGTGCTAAAATGTAACCATGAGAGAGCCAAAAATGACTACTGCATTAATACCCGTTTTACAGAATGCCCCGTTAAGTGCCGGCAATCTGGACGCTTATATTCGCCAAATTCATGCCATTCCTGTACTCACATCAGAACAGGAACGTGAACTGGCTCTACGCCTGGAAAACCAGAACGATCTGGAAGCCGCGCAACAGTTAATTATGTCTAATTTGCGTTTCGTAATAAAAATTGCGCGGGGTTATACCGGTTACGGATTACCACTGGCGGATTTAATTCAGGAAGGCAATATCGGTTTGATGAAAGCGGTTAAACGTTTTTCTGCCAGCCATGAAGTCCGCATGATTTCGTACGCAGTACACTGGATAAAATCCGAAATTCACGAATTTGTATTGCGCAATTGGCGCATTGTGAAAGTTGCCACCACTAAACCACAACGTAAATTATTCTTTAAATTACGCAGCTCTAAAAAAAGACTGGGCTGGTTTAGCAACGACGAAGTGAATGACGTTGCCGAAATGCTGGGCGTAAAGCCGGAAACAGTGCTAGAAATGGAGTCTCGCCTGAGTGGCTGCGATGTCACCTTTGACCCACTGGGCAGTGACAATGATGACGAGCAACACTTCACACCCGCGGCTTATCTAACAAATGGCGGCATGGATCCATCACGCCAACTGGAACATGATGATACCCGCTCACAGGAAATGAGCCTGATGGCCGATTCATTAAAAATGTTGGATGAACGCAGTCAAGATATTATCCAACGTCGCTGGCTAAATGAAAGCAAAGCCACGCTGCATGAGCTGGCTGCCGAGTATCAGGTTTCCGCAGAACGTATTCGTCAAATTGAAAAAAATGCACTGGGTAAAATGCGCGTAGCTTTTGAAGCGTAATAGCCACTAACGGCACCCCTCCTATAAGACATCCTCGCCAAACTGGCTATTCATGCCATACAGCATGAATGCCCGATTTTTATTTATTTTCTGTTTTTTCTGATTACCACGCAGGAGCGTGGCAGTTATCAGACAAGCAAGAAACCATACGCCTGAGAACTTCTAAATGCCCACTTCCTTATGCTTAGGCGATGCTGCCCCATAAATAAATCTTGACTCTCTTTATGATAATGGTTATCATTTACAAAATATTACAAATGCACATCCGCTACAGGATATACATTCAATCAATCCAGCCAGCCACACAAACTTCTTTAGTTTAAGCCAGCCAACCATCGCAGCACACCATCCTCACCCGCCTAAACAGGCTTAGGGAAGGATAAGTGCGGCACAAAACTTTACTAAATGAGGTCAATAAATGAACAACGTTAAATTTGCACTTGCAACAATTCTAGGACTTTCCAGCGTCAATGCTTCGGCAGCCGTATTTTCGATCAGCCATG
>CAZYYW010000050.1:2007-5560 GCA_964651445.1 uncultured Thiotrichaceae bacterium | reverse complement strand
GCAGAGCTGGTAACGGGTGATAATGTTGGCTTTGCGCTAACCGCCAGAAATGGCTCCTCAGACGGCGGCATTTATAACAACTATTTCTACTCTAGTATTGGTAGCGGCATGGTACCCAACGTTACAACCGTACCCGTGCCTGCGGCCGTTTGGTTATTTGGTGCTGGCCTTATCGGTTTGCTCGGTGTTGCTCGACGCAAGGCAACTTAAAATAAGTTTGCTTTAAGTGGTACAGGGAAGCACCACACCTAACAGTATATGTGGCGCACGGATGCACCACACCTACTTTTTTTATTTATCTAATCTGCTCACTCGAACGCTAACCCTCAAACACTAACCAGCTGTAACATTCTGTGTGCAGCAATATCGCCTGCCATTTTTTTACCTGTCGCTTCTGTCAACCGTAATTCTTTTCGACTAAGCACGGCTTCACTGGCTTTAGCCGCTTGCATTGCATTTTCAAATTCGCTGCGCAAACGAAGGAATGAGGCTTCTACTTCTGTAAATTCACTGTCATTGGCATAGGGCAAAATGATACGTTTTTGAATTTCACCACGTCGAAAACCAGGGGTTGATATTCTGTGAAATAATGATGGCAACCAGCCTTTTACTCGCTCATTGGTATCGGGCAGGCAGAATCGATTTCGGGGCTCTGGAACCTGGCATATTTGACTGGTCATTGTAACCGTCGCCACCGCCAGTTTTTGCTCAAACCCTTCAAGCAGTATTTCATATTGTAAGACCGGTCTGAAATTGCCGCGTTTTTTTTCAATCGTCCATTTAATATTCATAATCTGTATACTTTCGCTGTGTTGAAATTTCGTTCACTATAAGAGACCTTACTAAAAACTTATATCCAGTAATTCACCAAACGGTGGTTTTGTCCCCGCCTCACCTATTCTTGCCCATATCACAGGGTAGTCGGGCTCCTGCGGAAAGCTGTCACATTCCATATCCGACAAATAAATCAAACACGCCGGATTAATATTTTCATTTTCCACCCACTCAAATGCCGGACGAAAATCCGTACCGCCGCCACCTTTTGCTTTTATCTCTAGCGGCAGATCTTCTCGCGTTACGCTACAGTGACCGACAACTTTGACATCGCAATAAAGCAGATTTATATGCACCGCATTAACTTCTAAAATGGCAGAAAGCTCTACTGCTAAAAAATCAAAGTCACTCTGTGAGATAGACCCCGATGTGTCGGCAACGATTACCATCTCGCTTAATTCTTGGTTATGCATTGAAGGCAGGTAAAGACCATTATGTATGTGGCGACGACTCGGTGGTGTCCACGAGTAATCATTCCGCGCTGACTGGTCGATAAAACGCAATAAAATATCTTGCCAGTCTAGTTTGGGCTCTAATAGTTGTTCAACCAGACGCTCAATGCCAGCAGGTAATTTACCTATGCTTCTTGCTTGATTGGCTGCCTGTGCTAAAGCCATTTGCCAGTCGATGTCATCATCGGGCGGCGAATCTTCACCCGCTTGTTGCTGGGTTTGTGCGTCACGAACTTCACCGGCTTTTCCGGGGTCACCCCCGGAAGGCGCTTCATCAATTTTTTTCTGCTCTAAACCTTTATCATCAGCAGGCGTCTCCTCACTCGATAGCATCATCTCGTCGCTTGAGGATTGTTCATTCTGCTCACCTGAACCAGAACCCAAACCGATACCTTCCGCGCCGGACATTTCGGTTTTTAAATCATTTTTTTCAAAACGACTCTGGTGTGACTTTAAGGCAACATAAATTTCATCTGCATTTTTATTTCGATACAATTTGTTATGTAAAAACCCTCTCGGCAAGGTGATGCCGGCATCAATTAATATCCAGTTTATGGCATAATCACAGGCACGATTCCACAGCAGTGAGTCGCGACCATTGCGTCGCTGATGATGACCACAAACTGGGTGCATAACAATATGCGCGCACAAACCAGTTAACTCATCCAGTGGAAGTTCTTCAATATACTTTGGGTTGTACGCCAGCACATTACCGTCTGTCCAAGCCGTTTCGCAGCTTTCATCAAGTTGCAACTGAAGCCGCAGTACCAGCGATGCAAAAAATGGATACACCAGAACCAGCGCGGTTCTCGCTCTGATTATTTTTTTCTCGCTGTTTGCTATATTACTCATCTGCACATTCAAATAATCTAAATAGACCTTCGATTAGTCTCGGCTATAAAAGCCAAAACCCCGCCACTTTATTTTCGATAAGGACTAACTTAGCTAGACTATTCTCGCTTGTATTGTCATAACTTATTTTCCACAAATGAACTTTATTTCCCTGTTGATTTAATTCAGCGAGGTAAGTTGAAACATAACCACTTTGCAGCGCCTGCCCATATTGCTTAACGACTGTTTTAAAAACCTGTTTGCTAATGCCTTTTTTAAATTGATCGTTGCCTTGAGAAACAAAATCGTCAAAATCATTTTGCGCTATCGCATTCATCAGTTGGGAAAGTGTATCCGCCTCTATCGTTTGTTGCTCTTTGGCTACAACACTGTTCAACGATATCGTTAGCACTAAAAGTATAAATAAATTTCGTAAAAATAATTTCATGCTTATTTCACTAAACCAATACATCTGAATTATTTTCTGCCCAGCTAGAAAAAGCCGGAGTTTGTACCAATGTATTATCATTACATACCGAATTACGCACCAACAGCACATTAAATTCACTGGGCAGTCGGTCAGCATAGGTAATGATTGGTTCGATGGTTTCTTCATTGGCATTCTGCGCCAGCATTTCACAAACGGCATAGAGTGTGGCTGGGTCGCGCGGGATGTCCGCACTTTGTGGTTGCGCCAATAGTGTTTTTGTTTCTGGTAGCTCGCGCCAAATCTTTAGGTAACCTGCCAGTTCCAATGCCGCCGCCGTACCAACTGCGCCAGCAATTAAATTATGTTCCAGCCGCGCATTCTGGCCGGACTGAATAATTCGAGCAACAAAATCCCACGAGCGTGGTGTTGGAAACGCTTTTTCATTACGTTTAGGATCAAAATCATGCAATAAATTCGGACGAAAACGAATAAAAGATATTAGCTCAGGCGGCAGATTATTGGCGCTGGCCCATAGCAACCAGTCGTCAACATCGACCTCAAAATCAAAATGCACGAAACGATTTGCCAGTGCAGATGGCATGCGATAAGTGACTGCGCGGTCATTTTCGCGATTACCGGCGGCCACCACTGCCCAGCCATCGGGTAATTCGTAATCGCCGAGTTTTCGATCCAGAATCAACTGATAACAGGCAGCCTGAACCAGCGGTGGCGCGGCATTTAATTCATCGAGGAACAGTATCCCCTTTCCTGTTTGTGGTAAAAAAGCTGGAATACACCAGTCAGCCTGTTTGTTCTCATTGATATGTGGCAACCCGCGCAAATCAACGGGGTCGAGCAAAACGGCACGTACATCGTTGATTTGCATATCCATTTTTTTGCCAACCTGTGCCACCACCTGACTTTTACCAATGCCAGGTGCGCCCCAGAGAAACACTGGTTGACGTATATTGATCAATGACGTCAACCCTTCTGCTATTTCACTTGC
>CAZYYW010000050.1:0-1907 GCA_964651445.1 uncultured Thiotrichaceae bacterium | reverse complement strand
GATACAACGTTATTCAGGCACACCCTGCCACAACATCTCATAGCCAATCTCATGCGTTTCATCACAAAATTCCAACAAGGCGTCAAACTTCTCTTTAAAGGTCGCGTCAGCATGCGATTTTTCATGCTGCTCGAACGATTTCCAGAACGTCACAATAACCAGTTCATATTGTGAAAGCTTTTTATTGTTATCATTCTCAAAAGAGCCCTCATCTGAGATAAATCCTGAATACTTATAAACCTGTCCGGCAATAAATCCACCCTCTTCATTACCATAAGTGTTTTTAACTACATTGCACATTTCGCCGAGCGCAAGCTCGACATCTTCTACGGTTATGCCATCTTTAAGATTAACGATATTAAATAACATGGCAGCGCCAAACGGGATTTCTATTGGATGAAACATTCTTAAACTCCTAATTTTCAGGGACGTACTAAACAAATCCCTTTTGTGTATTTTTAATGTTTTTTTGGCTAGCAGCCGTTAAAAATAATACCACTATCCATATGAGATGGGAATACAACGATAATTAAAGTACCGCTGACAACCATCACACTATGGTCGGCACCAACACTAAGCATGGCAGCGAGAACATCGCTATTAATGTCACATCTGCCTTAGCTACACGGTATAATTGAGGCTCCATTCTACGGCTATTCGACGAGGATAATACTTTGACACCTAATAAAGGACGAGCGTTCTTCGCGCTCTCTGGCTATCATTTCAACCCTGATGACATCACGAGCTTGCTTGGTATCGAACCCACTGCGGTCAATAATGGTGGCATGAGTGGCACCTTGGACAAGCCTACAATCAGTGCCTGGGAATTATCGACGGAGATAGTGACGGACAATGTAGACGTCTATGACTTGACAGACATCATCACCAAACAACTCGAACCCATTAAGGACAAGATTCTGCAGGCGATTGAAGGCCATAATGTATCGCCTAGATTTGGTGTGGTACTGGTATTATCTGCTGACAGCGATGAACCCAACCCTGATGTTGGCTTCGGTGCCAGAACGATTCGATTGCTAGCCGAGATCGGCGCGTTTATTAATATAGAGTATCAAATTTCTAAGTGAATTCGATAGCTTGGCGAAAACCGGGATCAAGTCACAATACTCTCTGAACAGAAACAGGGTTCTAAGAAGGATTGGATTGGATAATATAGAGTAGAGTAGTGAATTATATCTTCCTTCCCTCCTTCCAGCTTACTTTACGAGTAATTTAGGCATATATTTTACTTCATATTTAAATATGAAGAGCTGTACCCCAAAATAAGGATTGTTAGCTAAGAACTATCCTCACCCATTAAGCCACCTGTTTTAGGTAACGAAATTTATCACACATCAAGTCGGGAGCAACTCCCAAAGTTTAAAGTCATTTATTCACGGTTAGTAATAAGCTGGAAAAGCTAAAAAAGTGGCTTTGGCTGCTTGCATGAGACGTTTACTCAGCATTCTTAATACCATGGTGAAAATCGTACCATTTGGAATGAGAAGTAGCTTAATACTGTTGACTTTTAACCACAGTCACTTGTTATGTGCTTTAGCCATTGAAGCAATGATGCTCATCTTTGTCTACTAATGCTAAAAATTCTTCTAAGGAACCCACCTCTGGTACTGGTTGATAACTGTGCCATTTTAAATCAGCACGCTGCCAATAAACTTTCCATGTTTTTGATTTTTTAACATATGTTGTTTTTGCCTGCATCTCTTCGATTTTTTTATCTGGATTGTTCCATAGTGACCGAATCTCAAATATTTCTATGCTTTGGTCTTTGATTCGAAAACTTAAGTCGACTTGATTGCGAATATGCGCAGGTGGCCTATGTTTTTTTACATATGCACCAACTAGTTTTTCGCATCGTTTTATTTCAAATTCACTTATTGCCATTGTTTAGA
>CAZYYW010000049.1:12080-15796 GCA_964651445.1 uncultured Thiotrichaceae bacterium | reverse complement strand
TTTATGCACACAGTTAAAAAAGAAAAGTTAGCGCTAAGCACTATTTTTTTATTATTCATTGCAGTTTTTGTCGTTTTTCTGACAACGCAACCTATTGCGCAAGACGCTGCCTATCATGATTTTAGTGATACTTGCAGCGTATTCGGCATCCCGAATTTCTGGAATGTTGTGTCGAATCTTTTGTTTTTATTTGTTGGTGTCGCAGGACTTTATAAGCTGCGAGCAGGACATTCGCTAAAGTATATAGAAGAAATAAAAGTCGCATACACCCTTTTGTTTTTGGGTGTGATGTTGGTGGCTTTTGGTTCTGCTTATTATCATATACGCCCTAATAATATGACCTTGGTGTGGGACCGCCTGCCGATGACGGTGGCATTTATGGCCTTGTTTTCAATTATTATCGCTGAGTTTATTTCAGTGCGTATTGGAAAACTTCTATTATTTCCGTTAATCGTGACGGGTATTATTTCTGTATTTTATTGGTATTACACAGAAACCCTTGGTGTCGGTGATTTACGGCTTTATATTATCGTGCAGTTTTTACCGATATTGATAATACCGCTTATTCTTCTTTCCTTTCGCTCTCGTTTTACACATGTTGGCGGTTATTGGGTTTTGCTGCTGGCGTATGGCGCGGCGAAATTGTTTGAGTATTTTGATGCGCAGATATTTAATGTCCTTGGTATTATCAGCGGGCATTCTCTTAAACATGTGGTGGCCGCGCTGGGAGTATATGGCCTTCTGTTGGCATATCAATCTCGGCAGCAAAGTGGTCGGCGCTGATTTCAGCGTATCAATGGCTGCGTCTGAAGGTTGAATTTCAAGGCTTAATTTCGTGTGCAGTCTGAGCTTTGGCTTTTGCAAGTAATTCCATCAATAGAGCTGCCCTTAAGTCGGGCGCTTTGTTAAACTTCACTTTCTCTCATTCGCACAGTATTTATCAAGTTAACTATTATGACAGTTCAATGGTATCCGGGTCACATGAACAAGGCTCGCCGTATAATTAAAGACACTATGTCTGAAGTAGACTTGGTGATAGAAGTAATGGATGCGCGTATTCCTTTCAGCAGTGAAAATCCGATGGTTGCCGAACTGCGTCAACATCGCCCCTGTATCAAAATATTGAATAAAAGCGATCTTGCTGATCCGGAGATCACGCGCCAATGGTTGTCATATTTTGATCAACAGCAGGGTGTAAAAGCGCAGGCGCTGTCGGTTTCTGATAAGTCGCGCACTAAAAATCTGCCAAATCTTTGCCGTAAAATGTTGCCTCACCGTGGCACTGCGGTAAAGAGCATTCGGGTAATGATTATGGGTATCCCCAATGTGGGTAAATCCACATTGATCAATACACTGGCAGGCAAGACTTTGGCAAAGGTTGGCGATGAACCTGCGGTAACGAAACTGGTATCGTCAGCACAGCATCGAATTCATCTGCCAGGTAATATTGCGTTGTCAGATACACCCGGAATATTATGGCCCAAAATCGAAAATGAAAACAGCAGTTACCGTCTTGCAATTACTGGCGCGATAAAAAACACCGCTTTTGATTTTGAAGATATTGCGACTTTTGCAGCGGATTATTTAATCGAGGCATACAGTGACCGAGTAATCGAGCGTTATAAATTAAAGCAACGGCCACTGTCTGGTTCAGCCTTATTAGAGGAAATCGGGCGCAAACGCGGACTTTTACGAGCCGGTGGTGTTATTGACATGCAACGCAGCGCAGAAATTCTCATCCATGAAATTCGTAATGGCACTTTAGGCACTTTAAGTTTTGAAACGCCGGAAATGATCGCGCAGGAAACAACTATTGATGCAGAGGACGCCAGCAATTAATAGAGGTGCCGCCCTACAGTTTACACGCGGCACGTAAGCCCTGATTAACGGCTTGCTTATAGGCAATATTCGCATTGGGTATACGCGCTTTTAATTGCTGGATACGTGTCGCACTTGACGGATGTGTCGACATAAATTCAGGTTGTGCAGCCCCTGCCTTAGACATGTTTTTCCATAGAGTGACACTTTCTTCCGGGTTAAAGCCTGCTTTCGCCATTAAGTCCAAACCGATCAGGTCGGCTTCCGATTCATGGCTGCGGCTAAAGGGCAGGGTGATACCGTACTGCACGCCTACGCCAAGGCTGGCGAGGATCATGGCATTGTTTGGATTCTGTGTACCACCTAATACTAGGCTGGCAAGATCAAGACCTGTTTGCGTCGCTATCTGGCTGGAAACACGTTCATTGCCATGATTTGCAATAACGTGGGCAATTTCATGGCCGATGACTGCCGCCAGCTGATCCTGATTTTTAGCATATTTTAACAAGCCAGTATAAACCCCGATTTTGTAGCCGGGCAAGGCAAACGCATTTGCCTGGTCAACGGCAAATACTTGTATTTCCCATTGTTGCGGATTCGGGTTTTGTTTGACCTGTGGAATTATCGTGTTGGCGATACACAAAACATACTGGTTTATATTCTGATCTTTTGACAGCGGCGTTTTCTGTTTAATCTGCTCAAAGCTCTGCACGCCCATGGCGTTCATTTGCGCTTCAGGTATCAGTTTAAATTGCTTACGTCCCTCAGGTGAGGTTGCGCATGATGCCAGCACGATGAAAGCAAGCGCAAGACTTATATTTTTTGTGATCGTTATTACTAAATCGTTTCGTGATAAATTCATATTTTTCTAATTCTATTTGCTGATGGGTTTGACAGCAGAAAATCGGCTAAAGGTTTTGTTCGCAGTAAAGGATGCTGCCTCGGTTAACATCACTATTTGTTTTATCGGGATGTTTCTCTGGACAGCTCATTTTGTGTTGAATCGGCTCTGGTTCTTTGCGAATCAGCCGAATCATAAGGGTTATGTGCTTTTGGTTCCGGTGAACTACCGCAGCCAACTAATAACAAGCTACTTAGTAGAAACATGATGCTAACGCTTAATGACATTTTCATAAGACTCTCCATAAGGGTTCTTCATAAATTTTCACAAACAATATTCATTGCGACCTTTGCACGATACAGGTGCGAAAGAAAAATAAGCTAAAATTTTACTGGTTGAGGCACGAGACCAAGCATGGTCGAAGGTAGATCAACGCAGGAGCAGTTGCCGAGAATAGCTAGCTATTGGCAAGTTTTCTAACAAAAAGCAGTGAAATGTTAGACATGCTTTTCGTGAATGTATCGTGTAAAGACTTCCACTATAACAAAAATAGATTAAGGGGAGGTAACTGGAACCCTACAATTAAGAGCAAAAGACTGGGTATTAATTGTTGCACTCAAATATAATATCGCAGGAGAAAGATGTAAAGTCGTTGTATACCAATGGTTTACATGTGTTTTTTTAATGCATAGTGTAACTTAAAGAGTATGCTTTTTAGTGATACAGCTTTTCAATTGATATTGTGTCCAATACTGAAGCGATTTCGACGCTCAAAACCGATGTTTTGGACTAAGCATTTGTAATCATTTCATGTTTCAATAGTAAGATGAATAGAGTTGCCCTAAAAGTGTTTTACATCAAAGTGCTGTTTTAAAAAAGGTATACACTGTAGGTATGAATGATGTTTGAGTATCACTAAAGATCAGGAGAAACACATGAGCGATAATAAACGCAAAGACCCTCTGGATGTATTAGGTTCAGTTTATGAAACCATGTATGAACATGTTGCTGAGAACTTACACAATGCTAAGGAGAAAACAGGCCCATTAATCCATGA
>CAZYYW010000049.1:0-11980 GCA_964651445.1 uncultured Thiotrichaceae bacterium | reverse complement strand
ATGTTGCTGAGAACTTACACAATGCTAAGGAGAAAACAGGCCCATTAATCCATGAGTTAGCGGTAAGTCGCTTTCTTTAAATGGATGTCTTTAAATACCCTAAACCCCGTTACAACATGAATTTACAAGAACTCAATAAAAAATTTTCACTAAACAGCAACGATAACAACCGTCTTAATTTAATAAAAGACGAAAATGGTATGGTGTTTATTGAAATTAACAACGAACACGGCAGCGCACGGATTAGTATGCAGGGCGCACATCTGCTTAGCTGGATACCCAAAGGGGAGAAAGAAGTCATCTGGTTATCAGAGCAGGCAAAATTTGCCGCCGGAAAATCCGTGCGTGGCGGTATTCCTATTTGCTGGCCCTGGTTTGGCTCGCATGAAAACAATGCAGATTTTCCCGCGCACGGTTTTGCTCGCACCACTGACTGGCAGCTTATTAATACGGAAGCACTGACCGACGGCACTACTCGGATTACGTTTACGACAGCTCCACAAGAAAACACCGAAGCAATGTGGCCACCTGAAACCAGTGTGCAGTATCAGCTAACCATCGGCAAAAGACTGGAACTTGAACTGTTAACCCACAATAATGGATCGACAGCCATCACCATCGGTCAGGCATTACATACCTATTTTAAGGTCGCAGATGTCAGCCAAGTTTTGCTACATGGTCTTGATGACACTGATTATCTGGACAAGCTTGAGGGCTTTGATCGAAAAGTACAGCACGGGCCGGTAAGTATTAATCAGGAGCTTGACAGAATATATCTCAATACCGCCAGCGACTGTGTTATTCAAGATAAAATCTATAAGCGAAACATTATAATCATTAAATGCGGTAGCCACTCAACTGTGGTGTGGAATCCTTGGCAGTTTACGGCTGATAAAATGGGTGATTTGGGTAAGATGGGTTACAAAAAAATGCTATGCGTCGAAAGCTGCAACGCGGCAGAGGATGTGGTGTCCATTGCGCCGGGCAAGTCACATCAGTTATGGGTGCAGTATGAAGTGCAGGCCGATATTTAATACACAAAGATTAAGAAGCAGAGCGACTTTGCATTTGCTTCAGTTCCAGTTCACTGATACAACGACCAATAACACGTGATTGCCGCGCAGTTAAATCAACAAAACTGGCACCAATAAGGCGTCGCTTACGCGCGGGAACATCTTTTAAATAGCAGGTTTCTACTGTACAAAATATCCATTCACCGCAAGGTAATTCAATTGCGCACTCATAAAGCTGAGCGATATTAAGTTCGAATTTCCCGTCTGCCATAATTTTCCCCGCACCGCCGTGTGACAGGTCATGCAATTGACCATTGACTAACACATCACCACCATTATCAATGAGAACGCGCAGTTGCATTGAGTAGGGGATACGAACCCGATAGGCTGAACGACGCTGCCGGTATTTAAGCGTGGTTGGCAGTTTCATTTGATAGCTAAGTAGATTGTCTTGCTCAATAACGTGTTCAAGCGTGGTGTTGAATGATATTTCAACACCATTTAGCCTGCCGCTGGCACGAATTTTTCTTACCTCAAGTAAATGTTGGTGGCCGGTTTCAGGCATTAACTGGTCGAACAATACATAGGGTTTGTTGACATCAACAATACAGCAGGCATAACGCTGCTGGCGACCTTGTATCTGTACGATCAGCGGTGAATAGTGTTTCGACAGTTGTTCGAGTAATAGTGCAATCCGGGACGGGTCTATTATTTTTTCAGTTGCCGGATCATTATCATTTTCGGCAATCTGTACAATATTTTTCATATAGTTTTCATTGTGCAAGCACTACAAAATTGAGGTGTACCGTATTTGTCGTCAACACATTGATTTTCTATAGTGTACGTCTGCGTAGAATGCAGAAGATTAGCTTGCTGAAGGATTCCTTAAGGAGGCACGAATAGACAAATATTAGGCAAAAAGATACGGCAATTAATAGAGGTGCCCTTTAGTCGCCGTTTAACCGTATTCAATTATTGTAAGCTAGCTGTGAAGCAAGATTATTATCTTGTTAAATTTCCTGCTTTTACTCGTTCGTTTTAGACGGAAGGCATGAAGCCAAATAATGCAAGTACAATCATCGACATAAAAATTAGTGCAAACATTAGTCGTCTGGTTTCTTCGATTTCAGCAGGTTTCTTTTTATCCATTTGCATCTCCTTATTTTGCAAGTTCTTGCCCGTTTATCTTTTGCGAAGCAACAGTATACGTCCGATAAAATGATTTTGACATAACTATTTCAAATAAATTCGTATGGTAGAAGCGTTCCAGATAGATTCGTTCTAAAGGTTTACTGTCGCATTTTATGTGCTTGAGTGCAGATTATGTCTTGTAACCCCATAAATCATCAGCGTTATTCATGCTTGGTAACAGACAAACAGTGTGGACATACAGACTTTCGAGAGGATCTTAACTTGCCATTCTATGTTGCTGTGGCGCGAGTATTAATAATAAAGCCTTTGCATGCTCGGCAGCTTTTCTTCCTAAATCAGTTAGATAGCCACCATCAATTGCAGTGACCAAGCCTTTATCAAATAATCGTTGCGCAGCGGCAATTTGCTCTTTATTCGCCCGTGAATGGACTTTAATACCTTGTTGCGTGGATTGCAGGTTGTAACGTATCAGAATATCCATTTCTGCCATTTGTTCATCGGTGTAATGCATGATTTCAGCCCCAGCAAGTTTTGAATGTTAAAAAGACTATGAGACCTGAGCATACCTTATTTTTGTTAATGTTGTTACGCCGAATATTTGCTAATCTTGGCGTTCGAAAAATAGAAACACCTTTTACAAAATCATGAAAATTATCAAACAGCTAAATAATTTGGGGCGAAATTGGTACTACTGGCTGTTTTATATTGTGCTGGGTGTCTCACTTTTAGCCGCAGCCTTGTATTCTCAATTCGTCCATGAAGAATTGCCCTGTATTGCCTGTATCCAGGTGCGTTTACTGATTTCACTATTAATTATTGTCGCTATGGCAGGTCTTTGGCTGCGTAATAATACAGTGCTGCGAGCAGTGTTTCAGTTATCGGTAGTTTTAATCATTGTTGCTTTGGCTGAACGCTCTTACTTGTTACTAGGCACTGAACGCGGTTTTATTTTTAGTGATTGTGGTTTTAACCTTGGTTTACCCTCATGGTTTGCTATCGAGCAATGGTTGCCGTGGTTATATCAGGTCGAAACGTCTTGTGGTTATACCCCGGAAGTGATTTTTGGTATCACCATGGCGGAATCGCTAATGGCATTGTCTGTGGTCTTACTGATACTTAGCTTAAGCGTGTTTGTCAGTAATTTATTGAACCTAAAAAAACAGTAAATATCACTCTGTAATATGTTGTCTATAGTTTGCTCGGGTTGCAGGCTGTTGTAGCGGTTTTTTTCACTGGGTTGGAAGCGGTGATTGCAATTTTTTTCAAGCGATATTTAACGGCATTCTGATATAATATGCAGCCCATACATACCGTAACAGAAGCGGCAAAATGCCTGATAGTACGGGTCGCAGCTCAAATTTTTTTATTCAGAGACATACTAGATGCCCAATTCCAAGATTATTTATACGCAAACGGATGAATCACCTGCCTTAGCCACGTTTTCTTTTTTACCCATTGTACAAGCGTATGCAAAGGCGGCTGATATTAGTGTCGAAACACGTGACATCTCTCTTACCGGGCGTATTATTGCCAATTTCCCCGAAAACCTGAGCGCCGACCAACAACAAAGTGACGCACTGGCAGAGCTGGGTGAGCTGGCAAAGACAGCGGAAGCGAACATAATTAAATTGCCCAATATCAGCGCTTCAATTCCACAGCTACAAGCCGCCATCAAGGAATTACAAGCGCAGAAATTCGATGTTCCTGATTACCCAGAAAACCCTAAAGATGATGTACAACGCGATGTTAAACACCGTTATGCAAAAGTGTTGGGGAGCGCAGTAAATCCAGTCTTGCGTGAAGGCAACTCAGATCGCCGCGTCGCTGCACCGGTAAAAGAATACGCTCAAAAACACCCGCATCGCATGGGTGAATGGTCGGCCGATTCCAATACGCATGTGGCATCGATGACGGATGGCGATTTTTATTCCAGTGAGCAGTCAGTGGTACTGGACACCGACGATGTTGTCAAAATCACCCTGCATCCTAACGAGGGTGAAACAGTGGTATTGAAAAAGTCTACCGCAGTGCAGGCTGGAGAAGTGATCGATGCATCGGTAATGAGCTGTAATGCTTTATGCGACTTTTTCGAAGCAGCCGCTGAGGATGCCAAAGAAAAAGATATATTACTCTCACTGCACCTAAAAGCCACCATGATGAAGGTTTCTGATCCAATCATGTTTGGTCATGCAGTCAATGTTTATTATAAAGAAGTGTTTAAAAAGCACCGTGCGAGTTTTGAAAAAATAGGTGTTGATACCCGTAATGGTCTCGGTGATTTATACGCAAAAATTAGCCAATTGCCGAAAAAACACCGCACTGAAATCGAAGCGGATATTCAAAACGTCTATCAATCTCGTCCACAACTGGCGATGGTTGATTCAGACAATGGCATTACCAATTTACATGTGCCCAGTGATGTCATTGTTGACGCTTCTATGCCTGCAGCCATTCGATCATCGGGAAAAATGTGGGGGCCAGATGGCAAATTAAAAGATACTAAAGCAATGATTCCAGACCGTTGTTATGCCGGTATTTATCAGGCGACTATTGCCTTTTGCCAGAAACACGGCGCATTTGATGTTAGTACCATGGGCAATGTAAGTAATGTTGGTTTAATGGCGCAAAAAGCGGAGGAGTACGGTTCACACGATAAAACCTTTGAAGTTAGCGCCGATGGTGTAATAAAAGTCAGTGACGCAGCCGGCACAATACTGATGCAGCACGAAGTGGCGCAAGGCGACATCTGGCGTATGTGCCAAACCAAAGATTTACCGATACAGGACTGGGTGAAATTAGCGGTAAACCGAGCAAAAGCCACTGGACACCCCGCGATATTCTGGTTAAACAAAGATCGTGCGCACGACGCGAATTTAATGCTTAAGGTAGAAAAATACCTGCAACAACACGATACCAAAGGGCTGGACATTCAAATCATGACGCCTGTGGATGCCATCAATTATACGCTGGATCGGGTAAAAGACGGTAAGGATACTATTTCGGTTACGGGTAATGTTTTACGTGATTATTTGACGGATTTATTCCCAATTTTAGAACTGGGAACCAGCGCAAAAATGTTATCCATCGTGCCATTACTGGCGGGTGGTGGTCTGTTTGAAACTGGCGCTGGTGGTTCTGCGCCAAAACATGTAACGCAGTTAATTGAAGAAAATCATCTACGTTGGGATTCACTGGGTGAGTTTTTGGCACTCGCTGTGTCAATAGAAGACCTTGCCGAGAAAACCGACAATGCAAAAGCTAAAACACTGGCAATGGCTTTAGATAAAGCCAATAGTATGTTTTTAACAAACAATAAATCGCCCTCACGAAAAACCGGTGAACTGGATACTCGCGGCAGCCATTTTTATCTTGCGCTGTATTGGGCGCAGGCATTGGCTGAACAAAGTGATAATAAAGAGTTGCAAACGCTATTCGCACCCGTCGCACAACAACTTAGCGAAAACGAAGATAAAATTGTTGCGCAATTAATAGAGGTTCAGGGCGAGGCGGTTGATGTAGGTGGTTACTACCGTATGGATAATAATCTTGCATCACAAATAATGCGTCCTAGTGCTATTTTAAATACCATTATCGATAGTCTATAAAGCGGCGAGAAAGCCTGGACTTTTTAGAGCTAAGCAGAAATTGTTGAAATGTTAAAAAAACATACATTCATTTTTATGGGTTGGTTTTTTATTATACTTGGGCTTATAGGTGTGATTTTACCCATATTGCCAACCACGCCTTTTCTGATTTTAGCGTTGTATCTATTTGCAAAAAGCTCACCCTTTTTGCATCAAAAACTTTTGCATAATCGATGGTTTGGTGAAACATTAAAACAATGGGAAAAAAATAAAACGATTAGTCGTGGTGCCAAGAAACGTGCATTATTGCTAGTCGTTGTAAGTTTTACTGTCTCTATTTTGTTGTTACATGCCATTATTATATTGCAGTTTATGTTGCTTATTTTTGCCGCCATAATTTTTATGTTTATCTGGCGACTTAAAGAAGCGTGAATCAGCAATATTACGTGCAGCCATTTTTTTATTATACAACCTGACCGGCACACCAGCCCGATGACCACGCCCATTGAAAATTATAACCACCTAACCAACCCGTAACATCGATGATTTCACCAACAAAATACAGGTTTTCAACCTTCTTTGATTCCATGGTTCGTGATGAAAGTTCGTTGCAATCAACACCGCCGAGCGTTACTTCAGCGGTGCGGTAACCTTCGGTAGCATTGGGTTTTATCTGCCAATGGTTAATTTTTTTAGCGATCTCGCAACGACGCTCTTTTGAAAGATTTTGTAATGGCTGTTCCATAACATCATCACCTAAAACAACGGCTGCCAGACGTTTTGGCAAAACCTCATTGAGTAGTGATTTTAATTTTATTTGTGGTTGTTTTTCTCTGCGTACTGATAACCACTTTGCTACCTCTAAGTCGGGTAGTAAATCGATTGTTATGGTTTCTCCGGGTTTCCAGTAAGACGAAATTTGCAAGATTGCTGGGCCGCTTAAACCACGGTGAGTAAACAAAATATTTTCTTTAAATTGTGCGCGAGTATTACTGACTAAACACTCTACAGCGATGCCAGAAAGGACAGAATATTTTTCCTTGTCATTCAGTTGTAGTGTAAAAGGCACCAACCCAGCAAAAGTTGGCCACAGTTTAATTGAAAACTGTTCAGCAATTTTATAACCAAAGGGAGTGGCGCACATTTTTGGAATGGATAAACCGCCGCTGGCGATGACTAACGATAGTGACTGATAATTAAGTGACGAGCTGGAAATAATAAAAGCATTGTTATCTGTTTTTTTGATGTGCTGAATGTCGCAATTAAGCACTATCTTTACTTTGGCTTTTTTGCACTCAGCCAGTAATATATCCAGTATGTCTTTTGCGCTATCTTCACAAAACAACTTTCCAAGATCACGTTCCTGGTAGGGGATGTGGTAATCGTTAACCATCGCGATAAAGTCCCATTGCGTATAACGACTGAGTGCAGATTTACAAAAATGTGGGTTACGTGAAATATAATTGCTGGCATCAATATCGATATTAGTGAAATTACAACGCCCACCACCGGACATAAGAATTTTTTTACCGGCTTTATTTGCGTGGTCGAGCACGGTTACTTTGCGCCCGCGTTTTCCAGCTTCAATCGCACACATTAATCCTGCGGCGCTGGCGCCGACAATTAAAACATCGGTTTGTAAGGACTTATTTGACATGGATGACAGATATTACCTTATAGTGAGAGCACAGTATGAATATTACGAAAGCAAATAATCTGGTTTGCCCCATAGACGGCGAAAAACTCGAACAAACTAACGGTCAGTTTGTTTGTGACAATGGACATACTTTTGATGTAGCCCGTCAGGGTTATGTGAATTTGCTACCGGTTCAGCATAAACGATCAAAACAACCGGGCGACAGTAAAGCCATGGTGCTTGCTCGCCGTCATTTTTTAAATACCGGCGTCTATCTGCAAATTGCGTCAAAATTATCTGAAATCGTAGTTGACCACATTATAAACGATACCGACTTAAAGGACACTGGCACAACCGATAATGGCATCAATGATAATACTGCGTGTATTCTCGATGCTGGGTGTGGTGAAGGCTATTACTTTGATATTTTACTTGGCGAACTTAGTGATGCAGTAGGCAATAAGAGTCTCTCTCTGGTTGGTTTGGACATATCTAAAGATGCCATTTTACAAGCAGCGAAAAGAAACCATGAAATAACCTGGTTAGTTGGTACTAACCGACAACCACCTCTTAAAAATGCAAGCGTCGATGTTATTTTATGTGTATTCGGTTTTTTAAGTGCTGAAGGTTTTGCCAGAGTACTAAAGCCGGGTGGGAAAATAATACTAATCGACCCCGGCGCAGAGCATTTATCGGAATTACGTGAGGTGATTTACCCAGAGCTAAAAGTGAAGCAGACATCTGTCTCAGCACACGATAATCTTCCAGAATTTTCTTTGTTAAGCAAAGAAAATTTACGCTTCAAGGTGAAGCTTGAGAGCAATGAAAAAATCAATAATCTACTTTTAATGACACCGCATTTTTATCGTGCATCAAAAGTAGGCAGGGAAGTCGCCTGTAACTTACAGAATCTTGAAATTACAGTTGATGTGGTTTTTAGCGTACTGCAAAAAAATTAAATTGAGGCTTTCGCCTGATACAGGCACGAAGGTCTAAAATTGATAGGGATGACTCATTTAACCTGTCTTACGCTTTCCAGAATCCAGTTCCTGACTGTTTAAATATTCTTCGTAAGTGCCTCGAAAATCAACTAAACCTTTAGCCGTCATGTCTATTATGCGAGTCGCTAAGGATGACACGAACTCACGGTCATGACTGACAAAGAATAAAGTACCGGGATAATTTTCTAGAGCAAGGTTAAGTGATTCTATCGATTCCATGTCCAGATGATTAGTTGGTTCGTCCATTAACAAAATATTATTACGCTGCAGCATTAATTTTCCGAATAACATGCGTCCCTGTTCACCACCGGAAATAACACTGACTTTTTTATCAATATCATCGGATGAGAATAAAAGACGGCCAAGTGTTCCGCGTATAGATTGTTCGTCGTCACTTTCGTTGCCCCAGTAATTCATCCAATCATACAGTGTTTTGTCTTCTTCGAAATCAGCCGCATGATCCTGTGCATAATAGCCCAGCGATGAATTCTCTGACCATTTTACGCTGCCAGATGATGCTTCGAGATCACCCGATAAACAACGTAAGAAAGTAGTTTTACCAATGCCGTTAGGGCCAATAATGGCAATACGTTCGCCTACCTCTACCATTAAATTGAGCTTGGCAAAAAGGGTGTTGTCATCAAAACCTTTTGTTAAATTTTCAATTTCAAGGGCAAGGCGATGCAGTTTTTTGTCTTCTTCAAAAGAGATGTAAGGGTTTTTTCGACTAGAAGGTTTTACTTCCGCTAACTGAATTTTATCAATTTGCTTGGAACGTGAGGTCGCCTGTTTCGATTTAGATGCATTCGCAGAAAAGCGGCTGACGAAGGCTTTAAGTTCAGAAATTTGTGCTTTTTTCTTGGCGTTTTCAGACTGTAATCGCTCGGCAACATGCGTTGATGCGGTCATGTACTCATCGTAGTTTCCAGGGTACATACGAACTTCGCCATAGTCGAGGTCAGCCATGTGCGTACAAACGCTGTTTAAAAAGTGGCGGTCATGCGAGATGATAACCATGGTGCAGTTGCGCGCATTTAAAATATCTTCCAGCCAGTGAATGGTATTAATATCCAGGTTATTGGTTGGCTCGTCGAGCAACATAATATCGGGTTCAGAAAACAAAGCCTGCGCCAGTAAGACACGCAGCTTCCAGCCCGGTGCGACTTCACTCATTGGGCCGTAATGTTGTTCAGTCGGTATTTCAAGGCCGAGCAATAATTCACCGGCACGTGCTTCCGCTGAATAACCATCCATTTCTGCGAATTCTGCTTCTAAATCGCCAGCACGAATGCCGTCTTTCTCCGTCATTTCGGGGTTGGCGTAAATAGCATCTTTCTCAGATTTGATTGCCCACAAATCTTCATGCCCCATAATGACGGTGTCTATGACACTGTATTCTTCGTAGGCAAACTGATCTTGTTGTAATTTACCAATGCGTTCGTTTTGGTCTTTAGAAACGTTGCCTGAAGTAGGTTCCAGATCACCACCAAGAATTTTCATAAAGGTGGACTTGCCACAGCCATTTGCGCCAATTAAACCATAACGGTTGCTGTTACCAAATTTGACTGAGACATTTTCAAATAATGGTTTTGCGCCAAATTGCATGGTGATGTTTGCTGTCATTAACATTGTTCTATTCCAAATATAAAGATGATGATAAGTTCGTATGCAGTAATGATTTCGCTGGCTACGCCGCTATTAAAGGGCGCTCCAGGTTAGTCAGTACTAGGCTGCATTTTTTGTACGAGCCTGCTTTTTCCAGGGCGATGCGGCATTGCCATTCGCTTTTTGGCCGCTTGTTTTATTTCGCGCATTTTTACCCGGTCTGGAAAATTTCTTAGTGTTACCATTACCCGAGTGTCGTTTTGCTGGGCGTCTACCACCAGCATTATTATTGCCATTTCTGATTGGCTCAGCCTTTATCGTTGGGTCGGGTTCATAACCTTCAATCACACTTTTTGGGATTTCTTTCTTAATTAGACGTTCAATATCTTTCAGTAACTTCAGCTCATCAACGCAAACCAAAGACATGGCTTCACCTTCATTGCCAGCACGGCCTGTGCGACCGATACGGTGAACGTAATCCTCTGCTACGTTTGGCAATTCAAAATTAACCACATGGGGTAATTGTTCGATGTCGATGCCGCGGGCAGCGATGTCTGTGGCAACCAATACCCGTACTTTTCCAGATTTGAACTCAGCCAGCGCACGGGTACGCGCACCCTGGCTTTTGTTGCCGTGGATTGCGGTAGCACTGATACCGTCTTTGTTTAATTGCTCTGCGAGTCGATTGGCACCGTGTTTGGTACGGTTAAAAACCAATACCTGCTGCCAGTTATTGCTGCCAATGAGAAAAGACAGTAAATCACGTTTTCGTGTTTTATCAACGGGATGCACTACTTGAGTCACTGTCTCAGTGGCAGTGTTTCGTCTTGTTACTTCAATTAAGGCCGGCGACTTCATCAGACCATTGGCAAGTTTTTTTATGTCATCCGAAAAGGTGGCGGAGAACAGCAAGGTCTGTTTATTTTTAGGCACCAGTGCCAGCACTTTTTTGATGTCATGAATGAATCCCATATCAAGCATACGATCAGCTTCATCTAACACTAAAATATCCACCTGTGAAAGATCAACAGATCGTTGGCTGACATGATCCAATAAGCGACCGGGCGTTGCTACTAGAACATCAACACCTTTGATTAATTTCATCTTTTGTGGATTGATACTAACGCCACCAAATACCACGGTAGAGCGCAATGGCAAGTAGCGACCATAATCGCGGACACTTTCTGCAACCTGAGCTGCCAGTTCTCGCGTTGGCGTTAATACCAAGGCGCGTAACGGGCGGCGACCTTTGCGTGGTTTGTCGGTTTCGATTAAACGCTGTAGCAGGGGCAGGGTAAAACCTGCAGTTTTGCCCGTGCCTGTTTGAGCGCCACCCATAAGGTCACGACCTTCCAGGACAAGAGGAATGGCTTGTTTTTGTATGGGGGTGGGGGTGTCGTAGCCTTTTTCTGATACGGCACGAAGTAAATCGGCGTTGAGACCGAGGGATGCAAAAGACATTTTATGTGTTCTCCAGGATCGGCCTACTCATATACTATGTGAGTCGGTCCAGGCGGAAACATATTCTGTGTTTCGGGTAAAGCTAACAGCATTATCCCATTAAAAAGGTGCAGACCGAGGTGCACCCGAAATTGAAGGCGAATTATACCTGAAGTGTCTGCATAATAGTATGCAAATATTAATATTTTCTAATATTGCGGGTTTTTGTCTAAATATTGATGATTTTTTGTCACTACTTAGCGTATTACATCGTTAAGTCGGAAGCGGGGTTTTAATCCCGCCAAGACGGGGCTAAAGTCCCGTTTCTTTTTAACTAGGTCTATGAAAGATATAGACACAGAGACCACAGAGGTCACAGAGAATGTATTAAGGTTGGTCAATAAAATTAAACGTTACAAATTATAACTCTAGTGTACTCTGTGGTCTCGGCAACTGCTCCATGCTTTGCCCTACCTTCTGCATCCATGCAGTCGTCTGTGTCTATAAAAAGTAGATGTATTGCCCACTTAAAATGAAAAATCAATGACC
>CAZYYW010000048.1:9948-15833 GCA_964651445.1 uncultured Thiotrichaceae bacterium | reverse complement strand
CGTAAATCGTCACAGGAAACCAGCTAGTAAAATAATTTATGTCTGTTATTGACACATTGCGGACATTGGGAAAACTGAAAAACATTCGTCCGCGAAGAACGCAAAAGACGCGAAAAAAGCAAAAACTATAATAGGTTTGTAGGCAGGGACAAGGCTTTTGCTGTTCGCGGCGTTTTGGTAAGTACTACCTTCTCGTTCCCACGCTCCCGCGTGGTAACGCATACCTGAGCTAATGGCAAGTTCCGTACGCATTCCCACGCAGAGCATGGGAACGAGAAAATATTTTCTTTGCGCTTTTTTCGCGTCTTTTGCGTTGTTCGCGGACAATCCTTTATCTTTTGACTGTCTGCTTCTGCCCAAGAGCAGACCTGTTCCCGCATAAAACTTATTCAAAACCGGCAAACGCATTTTGTCGCAAGGCTTCATACACCACAATCGCAACAGTATTCGACAGGTTCAGGCTGCGGCTGTTTTGTTGCATGGGCAAACGCAGTACCCGTTCTTTATCCAGACTGTTTAAGTAGTCCATCGGCAGGCCGCGAGTTTCTGGGCCAAAGACCAGATAATCGCCGGCTTCGAATTTTACTTGATGATAGTAACTTTTACCCTTGGTGGATAAAGCATAAACGGGCTTTTGCGGTTTTAATTCAGCGATCGATTGATATGTTTTCACTTCTGCCCATTCGTGATAATCCAGTCCCGCGCGGCGCAATTGTTTATCCTCCAGTGCAAAGCCCATCGGTTCAATCAAATGTAAATGACAGCCTGTGTTGGCGCACAGGCGAATAATATTGCCTGTATTAGGCGGTATTTCAGGTTGGTACAGCACAATATTAAACATCGAGGGATACTCAGGCTAGGTTAAACCTAGAAAAATCAGTTGACCGCACATTTATAGCGCAAGCCCTTGATGCACCTGATAAATCCAAAAGTCGACTCATCACCAATAAGGTGACATCGTCGTTTTTGAATTCACCATGCACATCAACTGCTTACACTCTAAAGACACTTTCAACTGATCTTTCTAGGTTAAATTGTTTCGCTTACAGAAATTGCCTGCAAATTTTTCTGACGAGGTTATTTTAAAACAGGGATTTATGTAACAGACGCCTAGTTTAAACAATAAATCGTTTAAGGAAACAATTTCACGGCGATTAGTATAAAACATGGCAGCCTTTCTGCTATATAAGGTGTTGATAAGCATGTTACGGTTTTTGGGGAAATCGATGCCAGAAAATGACCAACAAACAACTTTAACCGCCAGTGAGGCGTTACAGCCGGTGGCCAGCTTATTGCTGGTGGATGATGATCCGCTCATTCTGGACGGCTTGGGCTTCATGTTGCGCAAGCACTTTAAGCTGATTACGGCTGACAGCCGTCAACAGGCGTTGGATAATCTGCATCAGGCTGAGCAACAACCCTCGCTGGCACTGGTCGATTTAGGCTTGCCGCCCTACCCGCATAAACCCGATGAAGGTTTCGCGTTGATTCGTGAATTACTGTCAATACAGCCGAACATGAAAGTGTTGGTATTGTCGGGTCAGGACAATGACGTCAACATCCAGCATGCACTGAGCATTGGCGCGGTCGATTTTATTGCTAAACCAGCAGAAGCGGATTTATTATTGTCGCGCCTGCAACATCACCAGCGCTTATATGAGATTGATCAACAGCGCGATTCGTTAAAAACAGATTTCATTATTGGTGACAGCGTCGCCATGCAAATGGTGAACGAACAGATTAAACAGTTTGCTGACTCACCCTTTCCGGTATTAATTGAAGGCGCATCTGGCACCGGTAAAGAGCTGGTTGCCAAGGCTTTGCATGAAAACAGCAAGCGTTGTACGGAACCTTATATGGCGATCAACTGTGCCGCTATCGCGCCAGATTTATTAGAGGCACAGTTATTCGGTCATGCAAAAGGCGCTTTTACTGGAGCTACTCGTGAACATAAAGGGTTTTTTATTGAAGTTGGAAAAGGCACTTTGTTGTTAGACGAAATTGGTGAGTTACCGATGGCGCTGCAGGGAAAATTACTGCGAGTCATCGAAAGTGGTGAATTTTATCGCATTGGTGAAACCCGCGAGCAAAAATCACAGGCAAGAGTTATCGCGGCAACCAATAAAGTGTTAAGTGAGGAAGTGCGCAATGGTGAATTCAGGAATGACCTGTATCACCGTTTGAGTATTTTAAATATTCAGTTGCCCTCGTTGGCGCGACGTGGTGATGATGTTTTTTTATTATTAAACATGTTTATGGATTCTTATGCCGACACCATTTCGCCCTTTGTGTTGGATGATGGCGCAAGAGAATTGTGGCAGCAATACGATTACCCAGGCAATGTACGTGAATTAAGAAATATAGTGATTCGATTGGGTACTAAATACCCGGGGCAAAGTGTTAACAAAATACAACTGAGCGATGAACTGGAAACACAACTATCGACTGCTTCACTGGCAGAAAATGTAAGCCCAGTCAGTGATGAAAAAATTGCCAGTGAAATTCGTGCAGATGAATTTGACCTTGATCGATTACTGGGTGAAATCGAAAGCCGCAGTATTCGTATCGCACTGGAAATGAACAACAATAATGTCAGCAAGGCTGCCAAAGCGTTAAAGATCAATCGCACAACCCTGTATAGCCGAGTGCAAAAACTGGGGTCAGATTGATGTACCAAGAGCACTTCGGGCTCGACCGTCCGCCGTTTAAAATAACCCCAGATACCAGTCTTTTTTTTGAAGGCAGCCAGCGTGGTGCGGCGTTGGATGCCTTGATGTACGCTATCAACAGTGGTGAGGGCATCATTAAAGTCGTGGGTGAAGTCGGCAGTGGCAAGACCATGTTGTGTCGCATGCTGGAAGTACGGCTGTCGACTGATATTGATGTTATTTATATTGCCAACCCAAGCCTGTCACCCGATAACATTCTGCATGTAATCGCCCATGAATTACACCTTGATGTTAACAATGACATGAGCAAGGTGGATGTGATGCAGCGGATACAGGCGCATCTGTTGAAAAAACATGCTGCCAACCGGCAAGTAGTGTTGTTTGTTGAAGAAGCGCAGAGTATGCCAATTGAAACGCTGGAGGAAATTCGTTTACTCAGCAATCTGGAGACAGACCAAAACAAACTGTTGCAGATGGTGCTGTTTGGTCAACCGGAATTAGATGAGAAATTATTGTTACCGCAGATTCGCCAGCTAAAGGAGCGCATTACTCACAGTTTTAACCTGACACCTTTTCCGCAGGATGATATCTTGCACTATCTTAATTTTCGCCTGCGCGCCGTTGGTTACAAAGGCCCGGATATTTTCAATAAAAAAACCGCTGGCGCAATAAAAAAATATTCGGTTGGTTTGACCCGGCGTATCAATATACTGGCAGATAAGGCAATGTTAGCAGCGTTTTCAGAGGGCAGTCATAGCGTTTTATGTTCTCACGTTAAATCAGCCGCAATCGACAGTGAATTCAAAACCACGTTCAAAGCCAAGAAAATACTTTATGCTGTATTGGCTTCAGTATTGATGGTCTCGGTTTTAATTGCCGGCATCTTCATTGGTCGGCAAAATCCTGATGAGCAGATTAAGTTAGCAGGCAGTACCACGTTGGAACCTGCGACAATGGTAGCGGTATCACCACCGGTGCGTAACAACATAATGGCGCAGGACGAGAGCAGAGCCGTGCACAGCATAGCGGAAGCGGCACCCGATAAGATTGCACGGCGTATCGAATATACGCATCAATGGTTGCTTCGAGCGGCGGCGAATAATTACAGTATTCAATTATTTATGGCGCGCACCAGTGATGCCGATAAAGTCGAAGCCTTCCTACGTGATGTACCGAAAACACTTGATTTTAAAGCTATTTACATCTATGAAACAGTAATAAACGGACGCACTTGGTACAGCGTTTTATACAGTGAATTTAGCACACAGGGTGCAGCCATAGAGAAGCTTGCGCAGTTACCTGCTTCATTAAAAGCCAGCGATCCATATTTGCGTCGTATTAGTGCTGTTAAGAAAGATGCTGCGCGTCCTAGCAGGGCGGCGGTAAATTAATCAGGAGTCGCTCGCATTCGGCTCAGTGTTACGCTTTTTTGGTTAAACCATGATAATAAAAAATATAAAAAATAAAGTTTTACAGAGCAGTCTGGTGCTATTGCTTGTAACGGTGGTTATCGGCTGTGGTGTGACCAACCCGCCCACGATTTCAGAAGGGCATATCCGCGCCAGTACAGCCGAGGAAGTCGCCGACAAAGCCGCAATCCCACAAGCGGTATCACGGGTACCGGTGCTGCCTCGTCCCGGTGAGCGCGAAAAACTGGAAACCTATACCGTAATAGTTAACCAGGTGCCGATACGCGAACTGTTATTTTCACTGGCGAGAGATTCTAACCTGAATCTGGATATTGACAGCGATATAACGGGCAAGATCACCATGAATGCGATTGACCAGACCTTGCCTAAGTTACTGGATCGTATCGAATCGCAAACGGCTATTACCTACACGCTTGAAGCGGGCACTATAAAAGTAAGAGCCGATAAGCCCTTTTTACATGTGTACCATGTTGACTATTTGAATATCAGCCGAGCCAGTAGCGGCAATGTCAGTGTTTCGACAGAAATAGGTGCAACCAGCACCGGATCAGATATACAAACGGCTGGTGGCGGAGGTGGCAGCAGTAGCGGTGGTAGTAGCGAGAATAAAGCCAATTCAGAAATAAAGAATGAGAGTGTGCATGAGTTTTGGCAAACCATCACAAAAAACATAAGGGACATTGTTGAACAGGGCAGCAACGAAAAGTTAAGCAGTGAAAATAATGACGTTATTGTAAACCGCGAAAGTGGCATTATTGCCGTTCGTGCCACAGCAAAAACGCACAAATTAGTCAAAAACTTTATTAACCATGTGGTCGGCGGTGCTAAGCGTCAGGTATTGATTGAAGTAACCATTGCGGAAGTTCAATTGAGTGATAATTATCAGGCGGGTATTGACTGGTCGCTAGTCAGTGAAAGTTCCGGTGGTGTGCTGAGTAAGGGTGGAATACAGGATGTTATCGGTGGCAGCTTAGGTGCTACGCCGGTATTTCAGTTAGCGACCGCAGGTGTTATTAACGGCAACCCCTTAAATATCACATTAAAAGCACTGGAAACCTTTGGCGATGTAAAAGTTTTGTCCAGCCCCAAAGTGATGACCTTAAACAACCAAACGGCTATATTAAAAGTTGTTGATAACGAAGTATTTTTCAATATCGATGTGGTTGTTGTACCGGGTAATAATAATACCAATACCACGACCACGATTGATACCACGGTAAATACGGTGCCAGTTGGCATCGTTATGGCGGTTACGCCATTTATTGATAAGGGCAACACCGTGACATTAAATATACGGCCGACCATCTCGCGCATTATCCGTTTTGTTAACGACCCGAATCCGTTGCTTGCCGATGCCAATGTGGAAAGTAGAATACCGGTCATTCAAGTGCGCGAAATTGAAACCATGCTCAAGGTGGCTGACGGTGAAACCGCGGTGATTGGTGGTTTGATGCAGGATCAGATAAACAAGGAAACACGCGGTGTGCCCATCCTGTCGAGTATTCCATTGCTGGGTGCGTTGTTTTCCTACAACGAGGAAAAATATGTGAAATCCGAACTGGTAATTTTTATCCGCCCTGTGGTTATTGAACATGCTAGCCTCGACGGTGATTTGGCCGATTATAAAAAGTATCTGCTAGAAGATCTTCGCACCGAAACATCGGATAAGCTGGCTGAGCAGTAGGCGTGCCAGGTAACGATTATGAGCTTATTACTAGACGCCCTTAAAAAAGCAGCTGATGACAAAAATAAAGCTTCGCAACAAAGCTCGAATATCAGTGCTGAA
>CAZYYW010000048.1:0-9848 GCA_964651445.1 uncultured Thiotrichaceae bacterium | reverse complement strand
AGCAGCTGATGACAAAAATAAAGCTTCGCAACAAAGCTCGAATATCAGTGCTGAAGCGACCGTTGCCAGTGATACCAGTAGTCATACCAAAATAGACACACCTGTCGTCAAGCACACAAAAACAAGCGATAGCACCGACAAAACCGACACTGCAAAAACGGTTGTTGATGATGAAGAACTCACGCTGGATGCGATTGAAGATGAGACACCGGTTGAGATCGATGCTGGTTTAGATACTGCGATTAAAACAAAAGATAATAAAGCGCTTCGCCCGCAAAATATTAAGCAGCAAACCCAGCAAGAGGCATTGTCACTCAATCCGGGTGCCTATTCAGAAGAGCGGCCAGAAGGGCAGCCAGAAGAACAGCCTGGAGCCACCGCCAGCACAAGCTACACCGTATCCGATGAAGCACTGTCGATGTTGATATACAAAACCAACCACGTGGTAAAGCATAGCCGTCGAGTGGTGCTCGGTAGCGTCTTGCTCGCCAGCTTATTGGTTTTGATTGCGGGTGGTTTTTATTATTACACAGAGATGCAAACTGAAATCGCGGCATTAGAGCGCAAACATCACATCGCCATGCAGTCCATGCGTTTAAAAACCAGCAAAGAGAAGATACCGGCACCGTCTGAAATGATTCATAATTTGGTTAGTGAGGCTGATCTCGACGATAAAGTGCTGTATGTCAAAAAACATATAGCGCAGGACAAAAAAAGCCATCAGCAAGTGTCTCAGCGATCAACAGCGCCAGCAAAAAATAATAATGCGACAGGCGTATCTTTTCAAAAAAACACGAAAGTAGACCCAGTCGCGCAGAAGCTGGCGTTGGCGTGGAATGCCTATCATGCAGAGCAGTATGGGCAGGCAAAAACCTTATATCGAGAGGTGCTAAAGCGTGAGAAAAATAATCGGGATGCACTGCTGGGTTTGGGCGCTATTGCCGTACTGGAAGAAAATTATAGCGCTGCCAAAGCAGCCTATTACACCTTGTTAAAACATGACCCGCGAGACCCGATTGCGATTGCAGCACTGGCGAGTTTAAAGAGTCCAGAAACAGCCGCTGCAGATTTACAACATTTATTAAAAATGGTGCGAAAAAATCCAACTGACGCCCATCTTAATTTTGCCCTAGGAAATAACTATGCACAGCAGGGGGAGTGGAAGCTGGCGCAGCAAGCATACTTTAATGCTTGGCAGAGCGACCCTAACAATGCCGACTATACGTTTAATCTGGCGGTAAGTCTGGATCAGTTAGGGCAGCGGCAACAGGCGCTTAAATTTTATCGTGATAGCTTGAAAAAGTCTGCCGGTAAAACAGTTGCTTTTTCACGTCCAGATGTTGAAAAGCGTTTAACAGAATTGTCGCGGTTATAGTCAATGAATGCACCCAACAGCATAGAAATGAAAGCTAAACTTGGTCAGCAGCTACTAAGTAAAGGCTTGATCTCAGCCGACCAACTGGATATTGCGCTAACCGAACAAAAGAAAAACCATCGATTATTAGGCGAAATATTGGTTACTTTGGGGTTTGTTTCTGAATCAATCATGCGCGACATGTTGAGTCAGGTGCTGGGTGTTGCCAGTGTTGATTTATCAAATGTTGTGCCTGACCGGTTTGCGCTAAATTTGATCGAAAAAGAAATTGCTGAGCGTTACATCATTGTCCCCGTCAGTTTTGATGAGCAACAACAGCAACTAAAAATTGCGATGAAAAATGCCACCGACTTGACCGTCCTTGATCGGGTTCACGCGCTGATTGGGCGTAAAATTGATTTGGTGCCGATGGTTGCTGGCGAAGGTGAAATTAAAAAAGCCATCGACCAGTTTTATGGTTATGAGCTTTCGGTAGATGGCATCCTGCATGAGATTGAAACCGGTGAAATTGATTATCGCAGCCTTGATGCAACCGAAGATGAATACAGTCAGCCACTGGTACGATTGGTGGACGCTATTTTGGCGGATGCAGTAAAACGTGAAGCATCCGATATACATTTTGAACCAGAAGAAGGTTTTTTACGTTTGCGCTATCGTATTGATGGGGTATTAAGGCAAATTCGCAGTCTGCATAAAGACTACTGGTCAGCGATTGTGGTGCGCCTGAAAGTAATGTGTAAGATGAATATCGCAGAAACACGGATTCCACAAGATGGCCGTTTAAGTCTACAGGTGCAAGGACATCGAGTGGATTTTCGTGTTTCGGCACAGCCCACAACGCACGGCGAAAACATCGTATTGCGTGTACTGGATAGAGCCAAAGGTATCGTGCCGATGGATCAGCTAGGCATTCATGAAGAGACACTAAACGATTTAAAGTTAATGATGGCACGTCCCGAAGGTATTATTTTGGTGACCGGACCCACCGGTAGTGGTAAAACCACCACCCTGTATTCACTGTTGAATTACGTCAAATCTGAACAGGTGAATATTATGACATTGGAAGATCCTGTGGAATACCCGATGGACATGATCCGTCAAACATCAGTAAATGAAGTCGCACGTATGGATTTTGCCAACGGTATCCGCTCCATGATGCGCCAGGATCCAGACATCATTCTGATCGGCGAGATCCGTGATGAAGATACCGCTGAAATGGCTTTTCGTGCAGCCATGACGGGTCATCAAGTGTTATCAACACTGCACACTAATTCTGCCATTGGTACTTTTCCGCGATTGTTAGACATTGGTGTGCTGCCGGATATAATGACCGGCAATATCATTGGTGTTATTAGTCAGCGTCTAATTCGATTATTGTGTTCGCATTGCAAATTAGAAAATAATCCCGATGAGATAGAAAGTGAATTATTAGGTCTGGAGTTTGCAACTTCAAAACATAAAATATATGAAGCAAATGGTTGTGAGAAATGTGGCAACACCGGTTATAAGGGTCGGGTGGCAATCATAGAAGCCTTACGCATAAATGAGGAGTTGGATGAACAGATTGCAAAACGTGCAACATTGGGAGAATTAAAAGCAACCGCAAAACGAACCGGTTACAAAACGCTGGCAGATGATGCCATTCGTTGCGTACTCGAAGGCAGGACATCGTTGACCGAAGTGTCAAGGGTTATCGATTTAACGCAGCGTTTAATGTGACGCAACAAGCGTAGGTAAACAGAACAGTGCCCGATTATAAATTTAGAACCATAGATGCCAACGGAAAAATCCGTAACGATACCATGGTAGCAAGTAACCCAATGGAGCTAGAAAAGCGCCTGGGTAGTATGGGTTTTGATTTATTGAGTTATAAGGAGCACAGCAAGATAGCCAAAGGCGTTTTTCGCAGTAAAAAAATAAGTCGCCGTGAACTGATTAATTTCACCTTTCATATTGAACAACTAATCAAGGCTGGCGTACCACTGATTGAAAGCTTAAAAGATATTCGCGACAGTATTGATTACAGCCATTTTACCGATGTTCTACAAACCGTCATTGACGACATTGAAGGCGGCAAAACATTATCACTGGCGCTGGCAGAACACCCGGTTATTTTTGATAAAGTTTATGTCACGCTGGTGCGTGTTGGTGAGGAAACAGGACAATTGGCAGAAGTGTTACACGACCTGGCCGAAACCATTCGCTGGCAGGATGAACTGATTGCTCAGACGAAAAGAATAATGATCTATCCCGCCATTGTTTCTGTCGTTGTTTTACTGGTGGTGTCTTTTTTAATGATGTATTTAATGCCACAGTTGCTGCCGTTTATAAAAAATCTTGGCACCGAGGTGCCGACCCATACAAGAGTGTTGATGACAATATCCGAGATTTTTGTTGACTACTGGTATTTAATTTTTAGCTTGCCTGTAGTCATGGTTTTTGGTTTAAAAATGTTGGCAAAAAATAATCCCAAGGTGAAGTTTTATTTTGATGGTTTGAAACTGAACATGTGGATATTTGGTCCCTTGATGACGAAAATCAAGCTCGCACGTTTTGCCAACTATTTTGCCATGATGTACAGCTCGGGCATTACAGTACTGGATGCATTAAAAATTTCAGAAGATATGGTTGATAACCTCGTATTAGAAGATTCTATCAGACGAGCACGTGCCAGTATTTCGGAAGGCATTATTATAAGCAAAAGTTTTGAAGCAGTGGGCGTGTTCCCATCAATGATCGTGCGGATGTTAAAAGTGGGTGAAGACACCGGCGCGATGGATGAAGCACTGCTGAATGTCAGTTACTTCTATAACCGAGAAGTTAAAGAGTCCATTGAAAAAATAGAACCGGCACTGCTGCCAGTGCTTACTGTCGTGCTTGGCGGTATTATGATGTGGATAATGATGGCAGTCCTAGGGCCCGTTTATGACGCCGTTGCCGGAGTACAAATTTAGAGCCCATCATGAAACGTTTATTTTATTTTACTGGTTATCGTTTAAGTGTATTGCATTGGCAAGGCAAGCAGCTTTCAGGCAGCAGTTCGTTTGAGCCAACGGACGTTGGCTTGGAAAAATTTCGCCAGTATCTTTCTCAAACTGAAAATTTATCAGGAAAGTTTTTAGTGGATGTCATAGAGGAAGATTTCAGAATCGAAACCATTCCGCATGTTGGTTACAATGACAGAAAAGCAGTAATCAATCGATTAATCGATCGTTTTTATCGCTCAAGTAATGAATACTGCTATAGCGAAGTGATCGGCAGAAAAAAAGATGGCAGGAAGGATGACATCGTCTTAATCGGCGCAATGACCAACCCGCAATTAATTCAACCTTGGCTGACTATACTGGATGAGTGTGAAGTACCACTGTCCGGTATCTGGACGCTGCCACTGATTAGCAAGCAGTTGTTAAAAACAATTAAAGCGGCAACGGGTGTGGTGTTGCTGGTCAGTCAGCAAGTCAACAGCAATGTTCGGCAGACTTTATTTCGAGACGGCAAACTTATCTCAAGCCGACAATCAATCATTAATCAGGACATCAATGATGTATCGGGTATCGGGGAATTTGCAGCGCCGGAGGTTAAACGCACCATCACGTTTTTACGGGCGCAAGGCCTGATTGATGCAACAGAGATAATCAACTTGCATATCATTGGCAATGACCAGCAACTGATCTCATTGCAGCAGGCATTTACTCGCAATGAAAAGCAAAGTGTAAATATTCACCGTATCGCCGAACTTCAGCAAACGCTGGGTTTAAAAGATGTTGGCGATAAATTTTCTGATGGGCTGTTTGCCTGGTTGAGTATGCAGCAGACAATGCAGCTTAGTCACTATGGTAAAAGCCACACATTTAAGCGCTACCATAACCGTTTGGCAGCCATTGCATTATATGCTGCCAGTTTACTGGTAATCGTTAGCGGGGTTTTATTGACGCAATCGAATGTTACCGATGCTGTGGAATATGAAAAATCCATAAGCTTATTGAAAGAGCAGGAAAAAAATTATAAGGAACTCTATTCGAAAAAATTTAAAGATTTTGAAGAAGTTTTTCAAAATGCAGGGGTGATGAATTCCGCAGTTGAACTTGCCGCGCGTATAAAAAGCAACAGTCATACATCGCCGTTGGATTTTCTGATTACCTTGAGCAGCATTTTAAGCCAATACGGCACCGCTGCACTTGAGATTGACAGAATCGAATGGCAAGCGATTAACCTTGATGAAGAGAAAAACAAAACATCAACTGCTAATTTTACCGGTAAGGCTCCGGTAAAACACAGCGCTATTGTGAGTGGCCGTATTGAAATACCTGAATATAATTACCGAGAGTCGATCAGTCATATCGAGAATATAATTCAATCCCTGCGCTCAAACCCGCGTGTGGTAAAAGTAGAGACATTAACCATGCCGGTCGATTTGCGCTCAGAAAGTAAATTTGCATCACAGTCCGGTGTTGATATTAAACACAAAGCAGGTAAAGAAGTCTCGGGTTTGTTCTCCTTAAAAATTACCATGCAGGCACCAGGCGATGTTTAACAAACTGTCCCCCGTTTTAACGCGTGCTTTGCTGGTATTTACTAGCGTATTCATTGTTAGCCTTGTAGTGGTGACGTTTTCGCATATTTATGCCGATGGTATTTACCAAGATCAACAGGCAGCTAAACGCGCAATGCGCATATGGCAGGTTAAAATTGACAGCTCAGTTGAAAGCAACCATATCATTGATGAGTTTGAAAATAATTTTGTTAAGTTGGTCAATCAGGGTGTGGTAGGCGCAGAGGATCGCTTGAGTTGGTTTGAAACCATTCAAAATACGGCTAAAAAACGGGGTATGCCGTTGGTGAAATACAGCATTTCATCACAGGCCGCGCTAAAGGAACAGAACATAATTAATGATTACCGCGGCATAAATGTTTTTAAAAGCGTAATGACATTGGACATTAAGATGGCACATGAAGGCGATTTATTCGCCCTGCTAAATGATCTGAAAAAAGCCGATGGTTTGTTTGCAGTGGATCGTTGTTCTATCGAAAAAATGAATAAAAAAATAGTAGACAGTGAAAATATGATGAAAGCCTATTGTGAGTTAGGCTGGTATACCTTCCGCGGTTCTAAAGCCAATAAAGGTGGCAACAATGAGAGTTAAAAGATTTTCTCAGGTATCGGCAGTATCAATATTGTTGGCATTATTATGTGCAAGCGTAGCGCAAGCAGAGTATGACACGGCTAATTTGAAAACACTGTTTACCGACAAAAACCAACGAGCAAAAATAGATGCAATGCGCGCAGGAACTTATTCAGATAAAACCACGCAACAGGTAACGAGAGTAAAAGTACAGGGTTTCGTTACTCGCAGTGACGGAAAAAGCGTAGTCTGGGTGAATAATAAAAACACCATAGAAAGTTCAAAAGCAGGAAAAATAAAAGTGCACCCCGCCAGTGTTGGAAGAAACAATAAAGTAGGCGTTACGCTGGATGGACAGCATATCCACCTGAAACCCGGCGAAACCTGGCACAAAGAAACAGGCAAAGTTGTTGATATTAAATAAGCCGATAACCACTAAGAAAAATCAAGGCGGCTTTGCCCTGGTGATTCTTGTTATTGTTATTTTTCTGGCAGTTTCCAGTTATTATTTTTCGACTATTTCTATTGTGCAAATAGAGACGGATAATCTTCAACAAACACGTATTGCGTTAAAGCAGGCGAAAGAGGCTTTGCTGGCTTATTCGACGCTTCGATCAGATATAACGTTGCCAACTTCTCAAACAGGAAAATATGGCTATTTACCGTGCCCTGCCAATACGAATGGCGATGGTAACTCTCTTGGGTCATGTGGCATTGGCAAAACGAGTTATATAGGATGGTTTCCTTGGCGATCACTAGGCATGGAGCCACTTAAAGACGGTAATGGAGACTGTTTGCTTTATGCCGTGAGCAGTACCTATAAATATAACCCAGAAGCCGGTATGTTAAATGAAGATACCAATTTTGGTATGTTTCAGGTCGTTGATGAAAACGACAATATAATCTATGGCGGTACAGCGCAAAGCCGAGTGGTCGCCATTGTTTTTTCAGCAGGTACACCACTGGCAGGTCAAAACAGAGTGGACGATCCTCTTACTGATACTGAATGTATCGATGATGCGAATAACTTCGCTGCTTATCTTGATTTATTTGAAGTGTCGCCAGGAAATGTGGTTAATAATAGTGATGTGGAAGGTGTAGCAATAGACAGAATTGACCGTTTTGTACAAGCTGCATCAGTTGCCAATAAAGATGTTTTCAATGACCGGTTTGTTGTTATTACACGTAATGAAATATGGCCAAAAGCGACTGCACATCGAACCGGAGCCTTTAATGCTTTTGATGATACTACAGGAGAAAGTAAAGTTCGACGTTTAACTGAGTCATTAGCCCGCTGTCTAGCATCTTATGCAAATGATAATGACAATAGTAGTTTGCCGTTTCCGGCAGCAATGGATTTCGCTGGAAATGATTATCGGGATAATGTAAATTATACCGATATGGATGGACTATATATTGGACGTTATCCTTTTCATACAGATAATTCCGATGTGCTTATCCCCGGATCGGTTACAAGTAGTGGTTTATTATTTGAAAAAAATTTTGGTGCGGGTGCAGGAATACCAAACTGTGATGCGTTGACTATTTTTTTCCCTACAGGAGTCGATTCTGATCTAAGATCATTAAGTTCAGAAGATAGGCGATTGTGGGATAATTGGAAAGACCGCATTATATATGCCGTGTCTGAACGCTATGCAGCTAGAGCCACACCATCATCAGATTCTATAACACCGAGGTGCAATGAGGCAGGAGTGCTTAATAATAAATGTATTACATACAATGGCAGTACAGAATATGCCGCAATGATTATTTATGCTGGAGAGGCACTGTCAACTCAAACTCGTGAAGCTCCGATAGCACTTGAGGATGTTGGTGTTGTGGCTGATACCAAACTTAATTTTAATAATTATATAGAAGTTACCACATTGGTTAGTACTGCCGGTGATGGTGACTTTGATCGTGACCCATCCAGTAATGATTTGTACTTTTGTTTAACCGACACCGAACCAGTAGATGTAGTTGTCTGTAACTGATGAATATAAAATTTAATACACCTAGAAAGCACAGAGGTTTTACACTGATTGAAATTGCCGTTGTGCTGGTTATAGTCGGTTTATTGTTAGGGAGTTTTATCGGCTCCCTTAGTCAAAGGATTGAAACCACGCAACGTCAGAATACAAAGCAACAACTTGATGATATAAAAACCGCACTATTAGGTTTCGCTAGCGCTCATGGTCGCTTGCCATGTCCGACAACTACAACGGGTAGTGGGTTAGAACAGCCTGTTGGCGGTAGTACTACTACGGTTAGCTGCACGCTTCAGCATGGCTTTATCCCCGGAAAAACATTAGGTATAGGTGGTGTTTATAATCGTGACAATTTGCTCATTGACACATGGGGTGCTCCTATTCGATACAGTGTAACGATAGCGAGTACAAGTCTTGTGAATGAAAATGCGTTTACCTCCGCATCTGGTTCTGGTGGAATGAAAGATATTACTATGGCTGATTTAGCGCCTGATTTAAATGTTTGCACGGGTGAGAGTAGCTTGCCAGATTCTTGTAGTGGGGGTGCTGATGCCACCTTAATTAGTAACGCACCCTTTGTAGTGCTGTCATTGGGCAAAGACGGCAATGATTTTGTAGCAGGCCTAGCATCCAGTGCTGATCAGATTGAAAATGCAGGTGATACGCCAGTTACCGCAAATGCAACAGGTGAAAATCTCGCTTATACGGTGAGCGACAGCAATACTTTTGTTAGAAAAGATTACAGTAGCGTAGATTCGCCTGCGGGCTTATACGATGACTTAATAATCTGGACATCACCTTATATTCTTTACAGTCGCATGATAGAAGCAGGTCAGTTGCCTTGATGCGTTTTTTCTCGTTCCCATGCAGCAGCATGGGAACGAGAAATGATGTGTAAACCGCCTTCAGCTGTTAACTGAAACTACCGGTTTTTGCTACATGGCATACTTTACTTTTAAGCACCAATAATTTGCGACTCTTTTCGCCCAAAACAGCGTAGTTCAAAACAAACGCCCCCATCAACATTGTTTGTTACGCTCAATTCATAACCATGGCTCCTCGCCAGCGCATAAGCTTGGTATAGTCCAATACCGAAGCCATCATTCGAGGTAACAACCTCCTTGAATAACCGTTGTTCTATCTGAGGGTCGATTGCGCATCCAGTGTCTGTCACGGATAGTTGTATTTTATTCCCAGTGTTAGAGAGCTTTACCCGTATTTTTAAATCCTTCTCACGCATTCTTTTATTTCTGGCATTCTCTAGCAAATTCTCTGCTACGGTTGAAAAAACATCAACAGGAATTTCCGAGTCACTGTCTATACTACTTGAAAACTCAATATGCCGGCCGGTATAACGCATTT
>CAZYYW010000047.1:10322-16122 GCA_964651445.1 uncultured Thiotrichaceae bacterium | reverse complement strand
CAATTACTTGAAATAAAACGTCGTTTACTGATTATGGAAGGGGTTGCTTTATAGCGGGTTATCCTTAATAGCCAAAAACGCCATCAAGTAATTCTGCATAGCCTGCATACCTTCCCTGAGGTACATCTTCAAAATATTCAAAATTCATATCGCTTAACATTTTTCTACCTTCTACTGTATTAGGCGCATCAAGCAAGGCTTTTTTTACCGCTTGAACGACATTGTCGGGAACGGTAGCGGAGGCGGATAACGCCATGTGCGGCACAGGATCAGTTGAAATGACGTAGTTTAAAGTGTCATAGTTCCTCACCATTGGGCTGGGTATAATCGCAGCATCGACTGAGCCATCGAGAAGTTGATTTATCGCATCGACTGAATCATCAGCATGTATGAAAAAAGGCAGGCGCGCAGGGTTTGGGAACATTGCATGCAACTTGACGGCGCCAAGACCGGGCGAGGGCATGGTTGCTATACGTTTTAAGATTAATTCATCCATATCAAATATAAAATTTTCTTCACTGGTCACCACAGTAAAGGTCACCGTGTCAGGAAGCTTTACGACAGTTTTGTAGTCTTTTCGTTTAATACGAAAATCGGTAAAATGTGCGGCGTCGATTACAAAATCCATATCATCGCCTCTTTTCATTTTAACCCAGTAGGTTAAAAAATTTCGATAGGTGGTGATGGTGAATTCATGTCCGGTTTTATCCGCCAAATAGTCGACAAAGGGCTGATAATTATGCTCAATTTGTTTCGCAGGTAAGATTGGTTGTACAGCGATGTTGTACTTTTCAGCCATCGCCATTGTGCTAACAAAACTCAGTAAGAGTATGTAGAGGGTTTTTGTTAACAAGCACTTCATAGCAAGGTAATCCTGAATAAGTTAAAAATTTCATTTAATAGCACGTGTGTGCTGCGTCCGAATTTAGTACATTTGATAAACAGGCGGGTCTCATGGAGACAAGAAAAGCCAGAATATGGCTCATTATGTCTATATGATGACTTGATAATAGTTAATTCATCCATATATTCAACAATAACGAACAAAATCCTTACTAAATTTTCAATATTTGGAGTAAAAAATGAGCGTCGAAGCCAGCAAAGAAACCCTTGAATTTCAAACTGAGGCACGTCAAATCCTGCATTTGATGACCCATTCATTGTATTCAAACAAGGAGATTTTCTTGCGTGAATTAATATCCAATGCCTCGGATGCCTGTGACAAGCTGCGTTTTGAAGCCCTGTCGAATGACGCTCTGTATGAGGATGACTCTGAATTATCCATTCACGTTGATTTTGATGAGAAAGCCAATACTGTCACCATTACTGATAATGGCATTGGTATGTCGCGCCAGGACGTGATTGATCATATCGGCACAATTGCCAGTTCTGGCACCAAAAAATTCCTTGAAGCGATGAGTGGGGATCAGGCAAAAGATGCGAAAATGATAGGCCAGTTTGGTGTTGGCTTTTACTCCAGCTTTATTGTTGCCGATAAAGTGACACTTGAAACCAGACTTGCCGGTGGCTCTACCGATGAAGCCATCCGTTGGGAATCAGCGGGTGAAGGCAACTTCTCGCTGGAGAATATTGAAAAGAAAAGTCGCGGCACCAAGGTTGTGTTACATCTGAAAAAAGAAGAATCTGAATTCGCCAGCCCGTATCGTCTGAAAACCATTATCAAACAGTACTCCGATCATATTTCGATTCCAGTGATGATGACCGAGCCAGAACTGGACGATAAAGGCGAAGCTAAAAAAGATGATGATGGCAATGCGATAAGCAAAGAAGAACGTGTAAACAGCGCGTCTGCACTGTGGGCACGTGAGAAAAGCAAAATTTCAAAGGAAGAATATAACGAGTTCTATAAACACGTTAGTCTGGATTTTGCCGACCCGCTAAGCTGGATACACTCAAAAGTGGAAGGCAATCAGAGCTACACCTCGCTACTTTATGTGCCGACAAACCCACCATTCGATTTGTTCGATAGAGATCACAAGCGCGGCGTTAAGTTATATGTGAAGCGTATTTTCATTATGGATGAAGCTGAGCAGTTGATGCCGAACTATTTACGCTTTGTAAAAGGTGTTATCGATTCTGATGATCTGCCGTTAAACGTTTCGCGTGAAATCTTACAGCAGAACAAAACCATCGACCGAATTCGTGGCGCTTCCGTGAAAAAAGTGCTGGGTTTACTGGAATCGCTACAGAAAAAAGATGCAGAGAAATACGCGACCTTTTGGCAGTCTTTTGGTCAGGTGTTAAAAGAAGGCCCGATTGAAGACATGGCAAACAAAGAGCGCATCGCAAAATTATTGTTATTTGCCAGCACACATAATGCCGACAGTGAGCAAGCCGGTGATGCACAAAATATCACACTGGGCGATTACGTTTCGCGTATGCCGGAAACGCAGGAAAAAATCTATTACATCGTCGCGGATAACTATACTGCAGCGAACAATAGCCCGCATCTGGAAGTATTCAAGAAAAAAGGCATTGAAGTATTGCTGCTAAGTGATCGTGTAGATGAATGGTTGGTATCACATTTGGAAGAATTCGACGGCAAAAAACTGCAATCGGTGGCACGTGGTACTTTGGATATTGATGAAGAGCAGGACAAGGAAAAACTGGAGAAAACAGAAGAAACCTTTGCTTCAGTGATTGAACATGCAAGTAAAGTGCTTGAGGGTAAAATCAAAGAAATACGTTTGTCGCAACGACTGACTGATTCACCTTCCTGTTTGATATTGGAAGACCATGATATGAGTGCGCAGATGCAGCAGATAATGGAAGCCGCTGGGCAATTTGCACCAAAAACTGAACCTATTCTGGAATTGAATCCGGATCATGATTTGGTTAAAAAACTTAACGATATAACAGATGATGACCTGTTTGAAGATTACGCCTACCTGTTGTTTGAACAGGCTCAGTTGGCTGCTGGTGCGCCACTTGACGATGCGGCGGGGTTTGTTAAACGAGTCAACAAATTGTTAGTCAGTTAATTTCTTTTACGAAAAAAATAAGCGTGTCGGTGCACTTGCTCCGACGCGCTTTTTTGTTTTTTAATTACGAAAAAAACATCCTAATTTTGGTTTTTGTTACTATAATTGAACCACTCGAAACCTGCCTTACAAAGAAAGATAAATATGCTTAAGTTATTGATATTTATCTTTATCTCGATGCTTGGGTTAAACCCAACACCTTCAGTTGCCAGTGATGCTTTTCAGGCAGATATTCGCTATTTGCATGTGCAAAAAGGTCAAACGCTGCATAATATCGTCCGTCGTTTATACCCTGAGCGTCGCAAAGAGTGGCCGACTATCACTCGGGATATCGTTCGTCTAAACCCACATGCCTTTATAAAAAATAATCCGACAAGGATGAAAGCGGGCGTTCGTATTGAATTGCCAAAAAAATCTATACCGAAAAATGCTAGGCACAGCTCACGACACAAGCCGGCTAGCTTGAAGCCGGTCGGCGTTGTGGCTGAAAGCCAGGGGCGCGTGGTTGCGGTCAACCAAAGTCAAATCACACGTATATTAAGAAAAGATCAGTATGTCTACTTAGGTGATAAGGTTATTACCGGTGAGCAAGGTTCGGTGCGCTTGAGGATGATCGATAATGCGATTCTTGAATTGCGCTGTTTCAGTATTATGGTGATAGAGGAATACGCACTGAATTCAACCAGTCGCCGCAGTATTCTCAATTTATTGCAAGGCAGTTTGAAAAAAGTAACGGGGACGATTGGTGAATTGACGGAAGATGTCTACCTGCTAAAAACACCGGTTGCCAGTATTGGCGTTAGAGGCACCGAATACGCCTTACGTGTTTTCCAGTCGAAAGGTTGTGGTGGTACTATCGATGCTGATGACGGTTTATACTTGGAAGTTATTAAGGGACTGGTCGATGTACACAATGAGGCAGGTCGAGAGCTGATCGCGAAAAATGAAGCAGTATATGTCCCTCTGCCCCAGACGGCACCGAAAAAAATAGCGATAGAGCCGGGTATGCTTAAGTCGGGTATGCTTAAGCCGGTTATAAAAGGTCAGAAACAAGAGAATGAGGACAGTAGTGATTTTTGGTGGTGGCTTTTGGGTGTGATCGGTTTAGTGTTACTGATATAGGCGGTAAACAGTGAGCGGTGATGGTATGAGAATCGACAAATGGTTGTGGACTTCACGGTTTTTTAAAACCCGAGCGTTAGCAACTGAGGCGGTGAACGGCGGTAAAGTACATTTAAATGGGCAACGTATCAAAGCCGGTCGTTTGATTAAAATAGGTGATGTTTTAGCCATACAAAAAGCCACAGATTTGTTTGAAGTAACCATTGCGGGTATTAATAAAACCCGACGGCCAGCAAAAGAAGCCTGTTTAAGCTTCGAAGAGTCAGAAAAAAGCCGTGAAAAACGGCTGCAAGAACAACAAATAAAAAAATTGGCATCTGCCGTGCGGCCAGTGCCAAAGCGAAAACCCGATAAACGTGAGCGTGAACAACTACGCAATTTTAAAAACAGCTATAGTGAGTAATTCGACTTTGGTGGTGGCTTGCGCCCTCAGCTGAAAAATGAAAGAGAAATAATAATGGCAAGACCTGTAACCCCGCAATTAACCGCCGATGTCATTATTGAGATGCCACTAATCGACGATACCCCTATTATTCTCATCGAACGAAAATATGAACCTTTCGGCTGGGCAATTCCCGGTGGTTTTGTTGACGTTGGTGAAACCATTGCTAACGCCGCGCGGCGCGAAGCACTGGAAGAAACAACTTTGCAGGTTGAACTGGATATTTTACTGGGCATATATTCCGACCCAAAGCGAGATTTTCGAGGGCACACGGCATGTGCGGTGTTTGTTGGCAATGCAGCCGGCAAGCCCGTAGCAGCCGATGATGCCAAAGATATTGCGCTTTTTGACCCATTGAATATTGATGTTGAATTGGCATTTGATCACCAGCAGATTTTGCTGGATTACTGCGACTACCGCCGCGATGGCATCATTAAGTTACCGCTGTAGAAGGATTTAGAGAAAAAAAGAAAATTTCTGCCTGACAGTGTTACTAAGTCGCTGTTTTTGGTATAATTTTCATTTGTAAAACAAGTTTTTCAGGGTATTTCTTTTTTGAGCAACCGAACACTGTCCATTGATGACCGTATCTACGACTATCTTTGTGATGTTTCTATCAATGAGCCAGATCTTCTGCAGCAGTTGCGGCACGAGACCGCGCAATTGGAATATGCAGTCATGCAGATTTCACCTGAACAAGGTCAGTTTATGTCCTTGTTGGTTAAGTTGATGGTGGCTAAACGCGCTCTTGAAATTGGCACGTTTACCGGTTATAGCGCAATTTGTGTTGCCAGTGCGATGCCGGATGATGGGCAGTTAATCTGTTGTGATATTTCACCACAGTGGACGGCTATTGCGGAAAAATACTGGGGACTAGCTGGGCTAGCGCATAAAATTGACTTGCGGCTTCAACCAGCAGAGCAGACTTTACAGACACTACTCGACGAAGGCAGCGAAAAAACCTTCGATTTTATTTTTATCGATGCTGATAAACAAAATTACATCACTTATTATGAGATGTCGCTGCGCCTGTTGCGTAAAGGTGGAATAATTGCTGTTGATAACACCTTATGGTCGGGTGCGGTTTGTGATCCCGACAATGATGAGCCAGGAACGCGCGCAATCCGGCGTTTTAATGAAATGCTCAAGCAGGACAATCGCGTCAGTCAAAGCTTACTTACGATTGGTGATGGCTTAACCTTGATACTAAAAGAAGTCGATTAAAGAAGTCGAT
>CAZYYW010000047.1:0-10222 GCA_964651445.1 uncultured Thiotrichaceae bacterium | reverse complement strand
AAAGAAGTCGATTAAAGAAGTCGATAAAAAAGTGATGAAAAATAATTTGATAAACCTATGCTGAACTGGATAAGACAATCATTCAAGCGAAAAGCGGCGAATAAAAAAGCCGATACAATGCGCGCAACAAAAAAACATGACAACAAAACGCGCGCTAAAAAAAATCAATCGCCGTCAAGGCAGCCAGGCACCGCTTCTAAAGCGGCTAAAGGTAAAGCGCGCATTCTAAGTCGTGGTGAACACGGAATTTCCCGCGATAACATCGACGATCATGCTCTCAAAGTATTATACCGTTTACATAAAGCGGGCTACCATGCGTGTCTGGTCGGTGGCGCGGTAAGAGATTTATTGCTGGGTATTACGCCAAAAGATTTTGATGTGGCGACGGATGCTACCCCTGAGGAAATCAGTCAACTATTTCGTAACTGCCGCTTGATTGGCCGCCGTTTTCGTTTGGCGCATATTCATTTTGGCAGGCAGATTATTGAAGTTGCCACCTACCGGGCGGCACATGAAAGTTCGCAATCAGGCTTGCAGGATGAAAGCGGTCGCATCGTTCGTGATAATGTATTTGGTGAGTTAGCGGATGATGTCTGGCGTCGTGATTTTACCGCAAATGCTTTGTATTACGACATTTCTGACTTTAGTGTGATTGATTTTGTTGGTGGTTTTGAAGACATTCAACAGCATCGCCTGGAGATGATTGGTGACGCCGAAACGCGTTATCGTGAAGACCCTGTCCGAATGTTACGCGCACTTCGTTTCTCAGCTAAATTGGATTTTGAAATTGTCGAACAGAGCAAACAACCAATATATACTTTGGGGTCTCTGTTGCAAGATATTCCCGCAGCACGGTTGTACGAAGAAGTGTTAAAACTTTTTCACTCCGGTCACGCGGTGAGAAGTTTTGAACTGCTACTGGAATTTGATTTACTTAAGTATTTATTCCCATTAGCCGCAATTTCAATCGAGCAAGATGAATCGTTTAAGGATATGCTGCTTATCGCCATGCACAATACCGATGAGCGTATTAAAAAAGACATGCGAGTTACCCCCGCATTTTTGTTTGCCGCGCTGTTATGGCATCCAGTCAATTCACGTGTAAAGGAATATGTTGAAAAGGGTATGCCGTATTCCGTTGCCATACAGAAAGTCGCAACCAAAATTTTAAGCAAGCAAGCGGGCAGTGTTTCTATTCCGCGCCGTTTCACCACCACCATGCGCGATATTTGGGGTTTGCAAACAAGGTTTCACTACCGTGCCGGTAAGCGAGCAGTGGCTGTACTCGAACATGAAAAATTCCGTGCTGGATATGATTTTTTATGTATTCGAGCGCAATCAGGTGAACACGTTGATGATGGTGATTTAAAGCAAGACTGCCTGTGGTGGACAGAGTTACAGAAGCACAATGCTGAACAGCAAAAAAAGGCCTTGTTTTCAACAGCGGCAAAACCCGGATCAGGTAAAGGCAAGCGGCGGCGTTCTTCTGCCAAGAAAAAAGAGAAAGCGGCAGATTGACCCGAGCCATTGAACGCGGCCATTGAAAGCAGCCATTGAACAACATAGTAAGGGAAAGCGGCAATAAGTGAAGTCAGATCTGGTTTACATTGGTTTAGGCAGTAATATAGAGCAGCCTTATCTGCAAATAAAAAATGCAATAATGGCTTTGCATGCCTTACCCGAAATATCCGTGATAAAAAATTCTGGGTATTTTAAAAGCAAACCAATGGGGCCTGAAGACCAACCAGATTATGTCAATGCCGTTGTTGCCATAGAAACAAAACTCACTGCGCTGCAATTGTTAGATTGTTGTCAGGCGATCGAAAAACAGCAAGGACGCTTAAAACATCGGCACTGGGGCGAACGAACCATTGACCTGGATATATTATTGTACGCTGACATGCAAATTAATACGCCAGCACTCACCATACCGCATCCAGGGATCTGCTTACGTGATTTTGTCTACATGCCACTGTTAAAAATTGCACCTGACATTGAAATACCCGGTGTAGGGCTATTAAAAAATATTATTGAATCTACAACCAGGTTAACGGTAGAAAAAGATATAACTGATTTTTCTTGTCAGTTTGCAGGAAATATTGAATGAATTCACAGTCAGAAGAAAAATCCCCAACCGCTACCGCACCGGGATTTATTGTTATTGAAGGGCCTATCGGTGTTGGTAAAACTACACTGGCAAATAAACTGGCGGTTTCGTTCGGCAGTGATTTATTGCTTGAAGGCGCGGTTGATAATCCGTTCCTTGAAAAATTTTATGAAGATCCAAAAACGGCGGCTTTACCAACACAGTTATTTTTCTTATTGCAAAGAGCGCGTCAGCTAAAAGCCATGAGGCAGGAGGATATGTTTAATCCTGTGCGAGTGGCTGACTTTCTAATTGAAAAAGATCGCTTATTTGCTGAACTTACTTTGGACAGTGATGAACTTGGTTTATATGAGCAGGTGTATAGCAATTTAACCATTGATATCCCGCGCCCTGATCTTGTGGTGTACTTGCAAGCGCCAGTGGAAGTCTTATTAGCACGCATACAAAAACGTGGTTTGAAACACGAACGGTTTATTGAAGCGGCTTATTTGCAACGTTTGGCGGAGTCGTATATACAGTTTTTTTATCAGTATAATAATGCACCATTACTGATCGTTAATGCTGCAGACATTGATTTTGCCAACAATGATGATGACTATCGTCTACTGTATCAACAGATAATGGAAGTGAAAACGGGCAGGCATTATTTTAACCCGATACAAGCGCTGCTGTAACAGTGTCGCGAACACTGAAAATAAAGACCTAATGTTATGAGTGCACAAACAAACACCCAACAAAAAATAACAGTGCGTAAACTGTCGGCGATGAAACGGGCGCAGGAAAAAATCGCCTGTTTAACCGCTTACGATGCCAGCTTTGCACATTTGTTGGAAAATGTGGGTGTCGATGTTGTGCTGGTCGGTGATTCACTGGGCATGGTCATTCAGGGTAAAGAAACAACCTTGCCAGTGACAGTAGAAGAGATGTTATACCATACGCAATGTGTTGCAAAAGGTCTAAGTAATTCACTGCTCATTACCGACATGCCATTTTTAAGTTTTAGCAGCGAACAAGAAGCCGTATTAAACGCTGGCATGTTTATGAAACAGGGCGGTGCGCATATGGTAAAACTCGAAGGCGGTGTTGACCAAGCGGATACCGTCGCTGCTTTAAATAAAAACGGTATTCCGGTGTGCGCGCATCTTGGTTTGCAACCGCAGTATGTACACAAGATCGGTGGTTATCACGTGCAAGGGCGCGAAGCGGATGCTGCCGAAAAAATGTTGTCGGATGCTTTAATCTTGCAACAGGCAGGTGCTGATTTAATGTTATTAGAGTGCGTTCCTGAATCTCTGGCAAGTAAAATTACTCAGGCTTTGGAAATCCCGGTCATTGGTATCGGTGCGGGTGTTAACTGCGATGGTCAGATTTTAGTGTTATACGACATTTTGGGTATCAGTTTGGGTATTCGGCCAAAATTTAGTAAGAACTATCTAGCATCAGCCAACAGTATCGAACAAGCCGTGCAACAGTATGTAAGCGATGTAAAACAGTCAGCCTTTCCTGGCACAGAACATGTGTTTGATTAAGGCTTATTTGTGTCATGCTTGTTTGTAAAGAAATCGATCAACTGCGAAAGCAGGTTCGGCAATGGCGTGATAATAAGCAAACCATTTCGTTTGTGCCGACCATGGGTAATTTACATGAAGGGCATTTGTCACTGGTTGATATCGCACAGCAAAAAGCCTCGCGTGTTGTTGTCAGTATTTATGTAAACCCTTTACAGTTTGCACCGGATGAGGATTTCTCTAGTTATCCGCGTACATTGCAGCAGGATCTAGACAAACTCAAAGCCAAAGGTGTTGATCTGGTTTTCATTCCTAATGATGCCATGATCTACTCGGATGGTGAACATAACAGTTGTTATGTTGAGCTGCCGTTGTTATCACATATTGTGGAAGGCGAGTTCCGCCCTGGATTTTTTAAGGGTGTCGCCACAGTCGTGTTAAAACTATTTAATATGGTGCAGCCCGATGTGGCGATATTTGGCGAAAAAGATTTTCAGCAATTGCTGATTATTCGCCAGATGGTAAAAGATTTGTGTTTGCCAATTGATATTATTGGGGGGCAGACTGAGCGTGAAGCCGATGGTTTGGCTAAGAGTTCACGTAATAATTACCTGGGTTTGGCAGAGCGAGAAACGAGCCAGTATTTATCGCTGGCAATTCATGCCTACCGCGTGCAGATTGAGCAAGGAGAGGATATAACGCTGGCAGAAAAACACTGTATCGAAACATTGCGCAGCCACGGTTTTGTGGTGGACTATGTAACACTCAGGGAAACTAAACGGCTGGATCTTGTGTCCAAAAGTCAGCAACTGGTGGGTATGAAACTGATTATACTGGCGGCTGCCACGATAGGCGAAACGCGGTTAATTGATAACCTTATATTTACCCTAAAATCCTGATGGGGGTAGATTGTAACTATCTGATTTAACTACTTATTTTATCGGGCTTGAAGCCATTGAGTGAATAGCCGATAATAGACAGAAGCTTGCAAGATTTCGCGGTTTTGTATATTAATCAGCATTAATAACGTATTATTGCCGCTATATGAAACAACAATTTAGATTAATGATTGAATATTTATGGAAATTACACTTTTAAAATCAAAACTTCACCAGGCAACAGTAACGCTTACTGAGCTGGAATATGAAGGCTCCTGCGCCATTGATGCAGACCTGCTATCAGCAGCGGGCATCAATGAGTATGAGCAAATCCATATCTACAATTTAAACAACGGTGAGCGTTTTACGACTTATGCCATTCGGGCGGAAGCGGGCAGTGGTGTGATTTCGGTGAATGGCGCGGCGGCGCATAAGGCGAGTAAGGGTGATCGTGTCATTATTTGCTGCTATGCCAGACTTTCTCAGCATGAAGTGGCAAATTTCAAACCCACATTGGTTTATCTCGACGCTGCCAACCAGATTCTTCGCACCTCAAATCAAATTCCCGTTCAGGTCGCCTAAACCTTGGGCTAGCACCTTGATAGTGCCAGCCTATTTCTGGGCCTATGCCACCTTGAGTGGACAAGATAATAGACACAGAGACTACAGAGTTCACAGAGCGTGTTTAAAGTTAACATAACTTACAACAGCAGGGTTGCTGGTAAACCTCAATAGCATCAAAGTTGGTGAATCTATTAAACGTTATAAACGATAACTCTGTGACCTCTGTGGTCTCTGTGTCTGTAAAAAATATATCGATATAACTACTCGATATGGCATAGAGTCCTATCTCTTAGCCAGCCCATCTCTTAGCCAGCCATCTCTTAGCCAGTATTTCGCATACCCGCAGCAATCGCATTGATGCTACGCAGCAAAGGATTGAGCCATTTGGCTCGCTCTTCCTCGCTCAAGGACTCATCTCGGTAACGTTTTAACAGTTTTATCTGGATATGGTTTAATGGGTCAAGGTAGGGATCACGTCGCATTAACGACAGTGCCAGTGGCGGGATGTCATCTAGCAGATGTGTATTGTTAGCTATTTTCAGGGTGACTTCCAGAGTACGGTCGTGTTCGTCGCGTATCATTTCGAAAATACGCTGCCCAGTTTCAGCCGACACGCATAATTCAGAATATTCCTTTGCGGTGCGCATATCGGCTTTGTACAAAGCCATTTCTGTGTTGCTAAGCAAGGCTTTGAAATACGGCCAGTGGGTGTACATCTCGCGTAATTTTTGCAAGCGTTGCGCACTGACCGTGGCATCTTCACCGATCCATTGTTGCAACGCACTGCCGATGCCATACCAGGCGGGTAGTGTCTGACGTGCTTGTGCCCAGCCAAAAACCCAGCCAATAGCACGTACTGACGATTTGGAGCGGTCGCCTTTTTTACGGTGTGAAGGGCGTGAGCCAATATTCATCAAGGCAATTTCACTGACCGGCGTGGCTTCATAAAAGTAGTCGAGAAAACCCTCAGTATGGTCGGTTAGCTGGCGATAACTGGTTTCACCGTAAGCCATAACTTGACGCATGATCGCCATGTTATCTTGGGTAGCGGTGGTCGCGCCGGGTAATATTTGGTAACGGCTGGCGAGCATTAAACCGGTGATGCCCAAGGTTAATTCATATACCGCTGTTTCCGGATTGCTGTATTTATTGGATAAAACTTCACCTTGTTCAGTAAATTTTATCTGGCCGTGCACCGTACCTTCGGGCTGCGATAATATGGAATCATGTGTCGGGCCGCCACCACGGCCAATGGTGCCGCCGCGACCGTGAAACAGACGGCAATCGACTTGATGTGCATCGGCTAGCTTCATGGCTTTTTGCTGTGCTTCAAACAATTGCCAGGAAGACGCTAAAATACCGCCGTCTTTACAGGAATCAGAGTAACCCAACATCACTTCCTGCAAATTGCCTGAAGCACTCAGCAGGGCGCGATAGGTGTCATCGTTATACAATTTCGATAGCACATTTTCGATTTGATTGAGATCTTCAATGGTTTCAAATAATGGCGAGATACGAATTTTACAGCACCATTGACCATCTTTTTTACCGGCTAACCCAACGAGCGTGGCTAATAACATTACTTCCAGTATGTGGCTGGCTTCATGGGTCATTGAAATAACGTATTCACCAAAAGCATGTGGGCTGATTTCATCGTGCATTTTTTCAATGACGCTAAACACCGCCATGGTTTCCTTATTGGCATCATTCAGCAAATCTGAGTCAAATTTGATGCCCTGACATTGGTGTTCGATAAGGTCAGATAACAGTTTTATGCGGGTATCTTCATCTAGGCTGTCATAGTCCATGTAGGTGTTGCTTTGTTGCAGAATCTCCGCCACGGCTTCTGTGTGCCGATTCGATTCTTGGCGAATGTCCAAGTGCATCAGGTAGAAGCCAAAAGACTCTACTAGGCGGATTAAGTCTTTTATCGCTAGGTCGGCTATTTTCTGGTCGCCATGGCTGGTCAAAGAATCACGGATCAGTCTCAGGTCAATTAAAAATGCACTTTCATCGGCATAGGCATGATTGTATTTGCTGGTGTCGGTTGTTGAGTCGGCAATGAGGGCACGGGTTTTATCTAGATTCTGTTGTATTCGAAAACGCATAAAAGCGAGTTTTCGTTGATAAGGGGAATGTGCATAAGCCAGAGGGTTGATGGCAAATACCTCGAATCTCAGGTTTTCATCATCACTCAGGCTTTCGCTAAACGCCTCGCTGGGGGTGCAGATTTGGTTAGAATGCGTCAGGTGTTTAAAGGCAACATTTAAGCGTCTAACGTATTCTTGCAAGGTGGTTCTGGATTGCAAACGCAATGCTAGCTCGGTGGTTTCTGGGGTTACATTGGGGTTGCCATCGCGGTCACCGCCAATCCAAGAACCGAATTTAAGGAAACTGGGTACGTTAATCGGTGTGCCGGGATAGTTGTCACGTATGCGGTCTTCCAGATTACGGTACACAATTGGCACCGCTTCAAACAGGCTTTCTTTAAAATAATAGATGCCGTTTTTAATCTCATCACGTACCTGCGGGCGGCTTTCCCTGACTTCATTGGTGCGCCATAAAATGGTGATTTGTGTTTCTAACTCTGAGATAACGTCTTCGCGCTGTGCTTTGCCGAGGCGAGTATCGCTGAGTTTTTCATTGGTTAGGAAAATGCGGCGCAGAGCATATAAAATACTGCGGCGTTTTGCTTCTGTTGGGTGGGCGGTAATAACGGGGATATACGCTAGCCGGTCGAGTAAGGTTTGCAGGCGTTCGGCCGACATGCCCATTTTCACAAAATCATCTAATGTGGTATCAAAAGAGCCAATCCATAAGTCGTCGCCAGTACGCATTTTGCGGCGGCGCAACTGTAATTGAGAGGCTTCTTCGGCGACGTTTACTAGGCTGAAATAGGTGCTGAATGCACGGACTACTTGCGTCAGCGTGTCTTCATCGAGTGATTCGATAAGGTTCATTAAACAAGCACGTTTCTCGCTGTCTTCTTCTTTATGTAACTCGATAAAACCAACGCGCAGTTTTTCTACCGCGTCATAGACTTTGGGGCCGGCGTTGGACAACAGCACGTTGCCCAGCAGGTTACCAAACAGTTTTACCTTGGCGCGTAATTGCTTGTCAGTGGGAGCGGTATTTAACAGACCGGCGAGCTTATTGCCAGCGGCGGTTACGGCTTCGTTCAAACTATCGGGCGTTGCTTCTAAAGTATCATTCATAAGTGGTAAAGTCTGCAGAATGTGGCTGCGTAATTACACAAAGCAGCCAATTATAACGTAGTTAAGAGATTGCGGGTACTTGCTGCTGGCACTTGTGTGGCGTTACGCTAAAAATTAGCATAGATTTCCTCGTCAGAGTGCTTGGAATTACATATAATGCGCCGCTGGCAAGCGGTTGCCGACTGGTGAATTACTGAAATTGGACTAATCTTAGTAGCAAATGTGATTATAGGAATGTTGTTATGCCGAAATTAACGGAGCTGGCTTCATGGAAAGCGCTGGAAGCCCACTTTGAGCAAATAAAAAATGTGCACATGCGCGATTTATTCGAGCAGGATGTCGCGCAATCGGCTAGCCGTTTTAAAAAATTCAGCACGCAAATGGATGATATTCTGCTGGATTTTTCGAAGAATCGCATCAATGATGAAAGTTTTCGCTTATTGTGCGATCTGGCGAAAGAAACCGGCGTGGAGCAATGGCGTGACAAAATGTTTGCCGGCGACCCGATCAATTGCTCCGAGTTTCGCCCAGTTTTACATACCGCATTACGAAATCGCAGTAATACCCCAGTGTATGTTGATGGCGAGAATGTCATGCCTAAAATTAATCGTGTGCTGGCGCAGATGCGTTATTTTAGCGATCGGGTACGCGGTGGTCATTTGCGTGGCTATAGCGGTCATCTGATTAGCGATATTGTTAATGTCGGTATTGGTGGCTCCGATTTGGGCCCGCACGTGGTTTGTGATTCGATGAAGCCCTATGCGCAACGTGGCATGAATGTGCATTTTGTATCCAATGTCGATCCAACTCACCTTACTGAGATTCTCAAGTTCGTCAAACCTGAATCCACACTCTTTGTTATTTCATCGAAAACCTTTAGTACTCAGGAAACCATGTTAAACGCACAAAGTGCGCGTGACTGGTTTGTTGAGTTAACCGCCAGTGAAAAAGCCGTGTCTCGTCATTTTGTGGCAGTAACAGCCAATAAAAAAGCCGCCAGTGAATTTGGCATTTTGGATGAGAATATGTTCGAGTTCTGGGACTGGGTTGGCGGACGTTATTCCCTATGGTCAGCCATTGGTTTGCCGATAGCACTTTATCTGGGCATGGATCATTTTGAGGAGTTACTAGAAGGCGCGCATGCGATGGATATGCACTTTAAATCGGCGCCGATTGAAAAAAACATGCCGATTATTCTTGCCTTGCTTGGTGTTTGGTACAACAATTTTTTTGATGCACAAAGCCATGCGGTAATGGCTTATAATCAGTATTTGCGACGACTGCCAGCCTACTTACAGCAACTGGATATGGAAAGTAACGGCAAGACCATAGACCGTGAAGGTAAACGAGTGGATTATTTGACGGGGCCGATTATTTGGGGCGAAACCGGCAGTAACTGCCAACATGCTTTCTTTCAATTGCTACATCAGGGCACCAAGCCTGTGCCTGCTGATTTTCTCATTCCAGTGCGCAGTAAGAATCCGTTGGGTAAACAGCACAGTGTGCTGCTGGCAAATTATTTTGCCCAGACCCGTGCCTTGATGAAAGGTAAAACCGAAGCAGAAGCCCTTGCCGAACTCGATGCCAGTGGCTGTTCGCAAGAAATAATTGACGATGTCTTGCCGCATAAAATATTTGAAGGCAACAAACCGACAAACTCGATTATGTTTGAGAGCCTTGACCCAAGAACGTTGGGCGCCATATTGGCGATGTATGAGCACAAGGTATTTGTCCAAGGGGTGATCTGGAACATTAATTCCTTTGATCAGTGGGGCGTGGAATACGGTAAACAGTTGGCGACGGATATAGAGCAGGAATTAGCCGCTCATAAAGACACCGATAGTTATGATGACTCAACCAATAACCTGATTAATTATTGTCAACTGCTGAAATCTTCTGATTAGAATATTTAGAGAGTAGTGAAGACTTTTTAGGTTTGTGAGTTTCTAG
>CAZYYW010000046.1:0-16423 GCA_964651445.1 uncultured Thiotrichaceae bacterium | reverse complement strand
GAGACCTTTGCACGATACATTCACGAATAAAAATGTCTAAAATTTCACTGCTTTTCGTTAGAAAACTTGTCAATAGCCAGCTATTACCTGCGTTTCCCGCCTCAATCAGTAAAATTTTAGCCTATTTTTATTTCGCACCTGTATCGTGCAAAGGTCTCTAGTGATTTGCAGGGGTAGAAATTCGGCGATGCCTTAAAAATAGCTATTAATTTCGTGTATGATATTTTCCTCAATTAGTATTATCGATAAAGAAGTTTGCTTTTTTTGCGTACAGAATGCTTTAAATGCCTGTTTGAAGTAGATTTTTCCTTCACAAGACGATTTTTTCCTGTATAATTTGCGCCCTACAATTTGAATATCCCTTGCTCCACCACAGCTGGTTTGCCTAAATAGCTAATGCTACAAGGCGATTGATTGATTAACCAACGATTGGTTAATCAATTTGATAAAGACCGAAGGTGGGGGGCGTTAACCGAGAGGAAAAAAGCATGCGTCATTACGAAATCGTATTTCTGGTGCACCCTGACCAGAGCGAACAAGTCCCTGCGATGATTGATCGCTACAAAGTTACCGTTGAAAACAGTGGCGGTAAAGTGCATCGCCTGGAAGACTGGGGCCGTCGTCAATTGTCTTACCCCATCAATAAAATTCACAAAGCGCATTATGTTCTGATGAACATCGAATGTGATGAAAGCGTACGTGATGAAATTGAAACCGCGTTCCGTTTCAATGATGCGGTTATCCGCAACCTCATCTTAAAGCGTGATGAAGCGATTACTGACATGTCCATTCTTGCAAAAGCCAAGAGTGAAGAAGATGCCGCTGAGAAAAAATCAGCAGCAGAACGTGCAGCGAATGAAAAACGTGCAGCGGCTGCGGCAGCTCGCGAAAGCGCAGTGGAAGCCAAACAGGAAGCCACTGCTACAACTGATAATTCCGATGCTGCAAAAGCAGCACCCGCTGAGTAGGAGAAGACCATGGCAGCTAATTTTAGACGTAAACGTTATTGTCGCTTCACTGCTGAAGGCATTACAGATGTTGATTACAAAGACATCGAATTGCTCAAAGCCTTTGTTTCTGAAAGCGGTAAAATAGTCCCTGCACGTATTACAGGCACTAAAGCTAAATATCAACGTAAGTTAACCAAGGCGATTAAAGTCTCTCGTTATCTGGCGCTTATGCCTTATACGGATAGCCATAAATAAGTAGTGGCTTGAGGTTTTTCAGGGCTTGAAATTTTTCAGGCGTTGAGGTTTGACACTTAGTCGAGGTGTTTGAGTGTTATTTCTGGCAAGTTTTGTATTAAAAGGTCAAAGTCAGGCAGCGTTAGTTGCCGCTTCGATGGCAATTTTAGGGCTGGCAGTGCCACCGGCAGCATGGATTAGTGCTGCAGCAATCGTGTTGATGACACTGGTACATGGCCCTAAAAGTGGTTTGTTAACCACCGTTTTCTCGCTGATTGGTGGGGGAATATTTGCTTACCTGATCTTTGGTTCACCGCAGGTAGCAATGGCATTTGCGATGTTAGTCTGGTTACCGGCCTGGCTAATTGCTGTTGTTTTGCGCCAAAGCGTATCACTAAGTTACAGCTTACAAGTGCTAGCAGGCATGGGGTTGTTGGCAGTGGCAATGATATATGCGCTGGCACCGACTATCGGCGAACTGTGGCGCGAATCACTGGATGTATTGGTGACGCAACTGGCGGAACAATCGCAAGATTTCACGCTGGCAGAATTAAAGCAAACCGAAGACTGGATTATCGCATTCTTACCGGGCTTGTTTATAAGCAGCATTATGTTTGGTACATTGCTCAGTGTTTTTCTGGGTCGGTGGTGGCAGGCAGTTAATTTCAACCCAGGTGGTTTTGGCAAAGAGTTTCGCCAGCTGGATTTAGGTAAAATATCCGCCATGTGTGCTATCGCAATTGTAATACTGGCGAAGCTTGAAGGCGGTGTGTTTGCCTTTTCCATGATGGCAATCGTGTTTGTGCTGTATAGCATGCAGGCATTGGCATTACTGCATGCGGCTGTTGAGATAAGAAAATTGAATGCAGGGTGGTTAGTTGCTGTCTATTTTGTCATGCTATTTATACCCCAGGTACTGTTGTTTCTGGTTTTGTTGAGTTTTGCTGATCCCTGGCTTAATTTCCGCCAACGCATTAGCAAACCAGTTTGAACAAATTAGCCGAGGTTAATTATCTTGGCATGTATATGTTGTACACAAAGAATTTTAATCCTAAAGAATTTTAGAATCGAGGTTAGTAAAGATGGAAGTCATCTTATTTGAAAAAATTGATCGTCTTGGCAGTATTGGTGATCTAGTAAACGTAAAGTCTGGTTTTGCGCGTAACTTTTTGCTACCGCAAGGCAAAGCGAAAGTTGCCACCGATGCCAACAAAGCAGAGATAGAATCTCGTCGTGCAGAACTTGAAAAACTGGCGGGTGAATCACTGATCAGTGCCGAAAAAACACGCGAGCAGATTGAAGCATTAACAGTAGAAATTAGTGCCAAGTCAGGCACTGAAGGTAAGCTGTTTGGCTCTATCGGTAACACCGACATTGCGAAAGCATTGACAGCCGCAGGCGTAACCGTCGAGAAGCGTGATGTGCGCCTGCCCGATGGACCGATTCGCCAAGCCGGTGAATACGAAATCACACTGCACCTGCATACTGATGTGGATGCAATTGCAAAAATCACCATTATTGGTGAAGAAGAAAGCTAGGGGTACTCTGGTTAAGTTAATTAAATTCAGGCGCAGGAAAAATTGTTTGTATATTTCACGAAGTGAGGCGTAATAGTCATTCTATTGCAACGAAATTCGGGGAAGATACAAATAATTTTAACAAGCCTGAATTAATTGGACTTGATCAGAGTATCCCTAAACCTTTCTCTGCGGGCTATTTGCACTAGGCCTGCACTGTATTTGTATTAGAGATATGCCTCACCAGTAGCATGTCGATATAGCCTGTGCTGAGCCAACATATTGGCGCAAAAGACAGAAATAATAATCCTCGCCATTATGGCGGGGATTTTTTTATTGGGAGAACCAAACACACCGCGTGCGTTGAATACACACAGCACTAGCTGAGCCAGTTTTTATTCGGGTGGAATATTCGAGAGGTACTTGGAAAGGTTACAGTGGGAAGTTCTTGTATATCTAACTCTATGATATACAAGAATAAAATTGGCTCCTCGACCTGGGCTCGAACCAGGGACAAACGGATTAACAGTCCGTTGCTCTACCAACTGAGCTATCGAGGAATTGTTAGAACTGCCAGCAAAAGCTAACACCCTAGTTGGAAGGCGGTATGCTACCGATTTGAGTTGCTTCGGTCAATAGTTAATAGTGCTATCAGGCGTAATAATGTCGATTATTCAATGGTTTGCTTAATTCTTGTCAGTGCTTTTTCAAGACTCGCCATGTCGGTGGCGAATGACAGCCTAAGATGACCGGCTAGACCAAAGGCGGAGCCGGGTACAAGAGCGACATCGGCTTTCTCAAGCAGTAGCTGAGCCAGTTGCACATCGTCTTCGATGCCATCCAGACGCTCGATGACCGCGTGAAAGGAGGGGAAGCTGTAAAACGTACCATCACTGGGCAAAACGTCAACACCATTCATGCTCTGCAGTGTTTTGTAGACATAATCATGGCGTTGTTGAAACACATCACACATGTCCTTAAGAAAACTCTGGTCGCCTTCCAGTGCTGCCTGTGCCGCGTACTGAGCAATAGACGTTGGGTTAGACGTGCTTTGTGATTGAATTTTTTTCATGCCCTTAATTAGCTCAGCAGGGCCGCCACTATAACCAATGCGCCAGCCGGTCATGGAATAAGCTTTAGAAACGCCATTGATAACAATGGTTTGCTCGGCCAGCTCAGGGCAGACATTGAGTATGTTATTAAAGCCCTCGTCACTCCAGACAATGTGCTCGTATATGTCATCAGTCATCACTACGATATTTGGATATTTCACCAACACGTCGCCCAGTGCGCGCAGTTCGGCCTTGCTATAGGCTTTACCAGAAGGGTTGGACGGGCTGTTGAGTAGAACTAATTTCGTTTTATCCGTAATCGCCTGCTGCAGTTGCTGCGGGGTAATTTTAAATGACTGCGAAATATCACCTTCGACGATGACCGGTGTGGCATCCGCCAGTTTAACGATATCCGGGTAGGAGACCCAATAAGGCGCCGGAATAATAACCTCATCACCTTCATTTAACAGGGTCTGGCATAAATTATAAAAAGCCTGCTTGCCGCCAACAGAGACCAGTATCTGCTGGTCGCTAAAATCAAAGCCATTTTCCCGTTTGAACTTGTTTATAATGGCTTGTTTGAGACCAGTCGTACCATCAACAGCGGTATATTTGGTGTAACCCTTATTAATGGCGTCGATGGCGGCCTTTTTTATGTAATCCGGCGTGTCAAAGTCAGGTTCGCCAGCGGCAAGGCCGATAACATCACGGCCTTGCGCGCGAAGTTCGTTAGCTAAAGCGGTAATCACCAGTGTTGGTGATGGTTTGACTCTTTGTATACGATTAGAAAGTGATATTTTCACTGCAGTGTCCATTAAAAATTAAGCATTGTTAAAGATGTTAGCTGAGTTTAATTTATTTATTGCTCAGAATGTAGTAGCCAGAATGATTATGTTAAAAAAATTTGAATTAGAAACCGATTACCAGCCTACGGGCGATCAACCAGAAGCGATCCAAGCCTTGCTTGAAGGTTTCGAAAATGGGCTTGCTCGGCAAACCTTGCTAGGGGTTACCGGCTCGGGCAAGACCTTTACGGTTGCCAATGTTATTGAGCACCTGCAACGCCCAACCATCATTATGGCGCCCAATAAAACATTGGCGGCGCAGCTTTACGGGGAGATGAAAGAATTTTTTCCGCACAATGCTGTGGAATATTTTGTCTCTTATTACGATTACTACCAGCCCGAAGCGTATGTACCGGCAAGTGATACCTTTATCGAAAAAGATGCTTCAGTTAATGAGCATATTGAGCAGATGCGCTTATCAGCGACCAAGGCGTTAATGGAAAGGGAAGATACCATTATCGTGGCAACAGTCTCGGCTATCTATGGTCTGGGAGATCCAGAATCCTACTTTGCCATGATCTTGCATCTGGTGCGTGGCGATGTTGTTGATCAGCGCAATATCCTGAGACGGCTGGCAGAATTGCAGTATCTGCGAAATGACGTCGAATTACGTCGTGGCACCTACCGAGTACGCGGCGAGGTCATCGATATTCATCCGGCAGATTCAGAACGTGAAGCCATCCGTATCGAGCTGTTTGATGAAGAAATTGAAAACCTGAGTATTTTTGACCCGCTAACAGGAGAGGTCATCAAAAAAGTCGCCCGTTTCACTGTCTACCCTAAAACGCATTATGCAACGCCGCGTGCAGTGATCGTGGCGGCTATAGAGCACATTAAGGTTGAACTGCGCGAACGTTTGAATGAATTGCGCGACAACAATAAACTGGTGGAAGCGCAACGTCTGGAACAACGCACACAATTTGATATCGAGATGATGCGCGAGCTGGGCTATTGCAGCGGCATCGAAAATTATTCGCGCTATTTATCGAACCGAGCACCAGGCGAACCGCCGCCTTGTTTATTTGATTACCTGCCGGCAGAGGCTTTGTTAATTATTGATGAAAGTCACGTTTCGATTCCGCAAATTGGTGCCATGTATAAAGGTGATCGTTCGCGCAAAGAAAACCTGGTGAATTTTGGTTTTCGTTTACCTTCAGCACTGGATAATCGACCGCTGCGTTTCGACGAGTTTGTTGCCATGTCACCACAGACTTTATACGTGTCGGCAACACCGGGGGCATACGAAGATGAACATGCCGATGCCGTGGCAAGACAGCTTGTACGGCCAACCGGTTTGCTTGATCCGGTGATTGAAGTAAGGCCAGTAACCACGCAGGTCGATGATGTACTGTCCGAAATAAATCTACGTGTTGCTGTCAATGAGCGTGTGCTTATTTTAACCTTAACCAAACGCATGTCAGAAGACTTAACTGATTACTTGGCGGAACACGATGTTCGTGTACGGTATTTGCATTCCGATATTGATACTGTCGAGCGTGTTGAAATTATCCGCGATTTACGGCTTGGTGAGTTTGACGTACTGGTCGGCATTAATTTATTGCGAGAAGGATTGGACATGCCTGAGGTGTCACTGGTTGCCATCCTTGATGCCGACAAAGAAGGCTTTTTGCGTTCAGAACGTTCGATGATTCAGAGCATAGGTCGCGCCGCGCGTAATGTGAACGGCAAGGCTATTTTATATGCAGATAAAATTACCGGTTCCATGCAAAAAGCCATCGACGTTACCGAACAGCGTCGCGAAGTTCAAAAGGCTTACAATAAAAAACACGACATTACTCCCAAAGGCATTTATAAAGATGTGCGTGATGTTCTGGAAGCGGGTTACGGTGATAAACATTCCAGAAAAACCGTTCAGCTACAAAAAGTAGCAGAGGAAAAAGCCCTGTATCAAGCAATGACAGCAAAGCAGTTCAGCAAAAAATTAGAACAACTTGAAAAACAGATGTACCAGCATTCACGCAACCTTGAGTTTGAAGAAGCTGCACAGATGCGCGATGATATTGAGAGGATTAAACAGTTGGCAATGCTTGGTTGAAAAGTTGACTGGTTTTTTTGTTATTCACTGTCCACCATGAACGGCTTTTAAAAGTGATAGTTCAGATCAATCTGCGCGAAATTATCGAACCTGAAGCTATACAGTGGACGATTTTCTTTGGTGCCGTGGAAGGTTCTTAACTGGGCGTCGAGCGTCCAGCTTTCCCCCAAACGGCGAGAAGCTTCGATAAAACTAGCAAAGGTTTGGCTGTCGGCGTCGGTGGTCAGACCAACGAGTATTTGGGTTGATTGTGCGTCATTGAAGACAAAACGCAGAGCTGTAGCGAGGTCGTTATCAAAAATGGTTTGCGTATAAACACGTTTGTCACTGTAATGGTATTCCACCACAAAACCTACATCCACAATGCTATCAGCAATGCCGACGATGGTGTATTCGAAGCCGCCAACCGAGCGAAAACTATTGATACCTTTTTTGCTTCCGCTACGCAGTTGCGTGTTAGTGGCTTCCAGTTTCCATGTCCAGTCACCAAAAAAAGCCTGACCATCAAACGCAATTTGGTTAATTAAAGAGTAGGCAGGAATAACCACAGTTGGTAAGCCAGAAGTATCCAATGCAACAGGAACAAACCCAGTTGGTTCTCGGCTAACACCATCAAAAATGCTAAAGCCAAATTCCCATTCGCCTATATAGTGAGAATAACGTGCCGCTAGGTCGATGTGCTGATTGCCACTACTAAAATCATAGTGGGCGTCACTGTCAGTATCAATAATAACGTTGGGACGAGGGCGGCCTTCAACGCCAGCAAAAGTACGCTCACGAAAACCGGGTAGAATAAAAAAATCCAGTGTTCCCCAGTCACGTTCAGTGCTGGCACGTAACATCGCCTGGCCTAATTTATCTTCGCCATCAACATTTTCTACCTGATCCGTTTGGTTGATAATATCCACTAGGTGCTGGGTTTCGGTAACCCCCCAATAAACTTTGCTAATACCTGCGCGTAACTCCCAATATTCATAAACGCCGGTCCAGGAGAATTCGCGAATGTCACCGTGCGAACGATTGTCATCGTGTTGATCGTGACGATAGAAAAGTTTTATTTCAAGGTTTTGATCACCATCGTCCCAGCGGTGAAAAAATTCGGGTTGAGCAACAAACGAAAGGTAATTATTATGTTGCGGTTGAGCTAACGGTGACTCAAAAAAAGTCCGTGTTTGACCGCCGATATAACCAGAAAATTGAGCGCTGTGCGTAACGCCAATATTGAAGCCAGCATTTAGAAAACAAACAATAACACCGTAGCTACGAAAATTTTTCATTTTGCATTATGCATTGCGGGCAGCGCCTAGCGTGCTCGTTTAAGACTGTTGCGTCTGAAGTCTTTATCACTCAGTCCTGTTTTAAACTGATAGTTTTCCCACTTTAGCAAGGTGCTTTTTTCGGTTTGATGATTTTCCATAAACATTTCAGAGGGACGCCAAAATTGTCCCAGATATTGTTGATAGCCTTTATTGGTCAGCGTTTTTAACAGGGCATTTTTTCTATCATAAAATTCTATTATTTCAGCCACGTAACGGTCTTTATTTATCCAGACAATCTGACGTGTATAACCGGAGTGCTCGTAAGCTGGAAAACGCTCGATGACATAAGTGTCCACACCATCGGGGAACTCGCGGGTTTTAATGGTTTCATAACGAAGAAATTTGTAAGTGTATTTTTCAACTTCCTGTGAGGCGAGATCTTCATAGGCAAATTCACTGCCCATAAACGGCCCTGATTTGTTTTTAGAATTAATACGTTTCACCCGTTTTAGTGCGGGCAGATATATCCATTGATCGTCCGCTTTTAAGGCATGGGAGTGGGTCAAAAAGGCAGTGCCTTTGATATCCGCTGGTCGATCGAAGATGGACATTGATTTATCGCCATCACCAATGACTTCCAGTGTTTTAATGCGGATATGGCGTGTGCTCACGTCGCCTTGTCTGTTGCGTAGTTCCATCACCATGTTGGCAGTGAAATCTTTAAAACCAGTGTCTCGTTTATCGGCTTCAATAGCAATGGCGAGACCACGTTGCTCGGCTGTTTCTGCGATAACGTAAGCAGAGGTTAGTAGTAGTGCGATGCAGACAGCGGTATTTTTTATGCGTTTTATTTTCATGAATTTTCTCCTGCTATTTGCGTTTTGGATTTTTTCGCAAATTTAATCAGCAACGGTGGTAGGAATGTCAGGTCAATGATAAGCGCGAGTATAATAACCACGCTGGTTAAAAGTCCCATGCTTGAATTTAGATAAAAAGGTGATTGTGCCAGTATCATAAAGCCGGCAACCAGTACCAGTGAGGTCACCAATAAAGCCAGTCCGACATTATTAAAGGCGTAACGTACGGCATCTTCTGCGCTCAAACCTTTTTCGCGGCGAGCGCGTAAGTATTTGCTTAGAAAATGCACGGTGTCATCAACCACAATCCCCAATGTCATGCCGGTGACGATAGAAAGACCGAGACCAACCTCTCCAACAGTCAGTGCCCATAGTCCAAAGGCTGCTAATGCCGGTGTTAAATTAGGAATTAAACTGATAAAACCATATTTTATAGAGCCAAGGAAAAATATAAGTACAGCTGAGATAAAGATAAGAGCAACGGTGGTGCCTATAAGCATACTATTAATATTGCGTTTGCCGAGGTGGGCGAACATCAACGTAGGGCCACTGCTGTATGCTTGTATCGAAGGTGTGTTTTCCTGTAGCCATAGCATCATGGCATCGTCAAATGCAATAACCTCATTAGAGCTTAAAGTGGATAAGGTAACGACAATTTTTGTTGAAGATTTGTCGATGTCGATCTGGTTATTTAAATCCAGGCCAAAAGGTAGCGACATTTCGTATAACAGCAGATATTGCGCTGCCAGGTTTCGCTCCTCTGGCAAATGAAATTTAGCAGGGTCATCACCGTGCATATTTTTATTCAATCTTTTAAAAGTATCAGAGAGGGTATGCACGTGGATAACTTCCGGCTGAATCCGTAAATGCTGGGAAAATTTTGCAATATTTGCAAGATAGGCGGGTTCACTGATACCACCACTTTCACCGGTGCCTAACGCATAATCAATGTAATAAACGCCGGTCAGATTTTCGGCGGCATAATCGGAGTCGGTGCGAAACTCGATAGATTCATCAAAATATTCGATGAATTTATCATTGAGTTCATTGAATGGCACCATGAATGCAAGGAAAGTGATTATGATCAAATTTCCGTATAGTAGTGGCTTTTGTTGACGGATAACAAACTCACCAAAATGGCTCATCATTTGTTTGCCCGCAACTTCTTTTTTTCCTTTGGCAGGCAATATTGAAATAATGGCTGGCAGAAATGTGATGGACAATATAAAGGCTGCCGCTACACCCATGGCGGCAATATTGCCTAAATCATGAAACGGTGGTGCGTCACTGAAATTCAAACTTAAAAAACCAAGAACCGTGGTTAAGGTGGTTATGAATATTGGGCGCATGTTAATACGCATGCTTTCGATGATGGCATCATTTTTACTTTTTCCGGTGGCGATCTCATGCCGCATAGTCACCAATAGGTGAACCGCGTCAGCAATTGCCATGGTTAAGATCATGATGGGTGCCGACATTACCGGCGGCGACAATAATATATCAAACCAACCGGCGAGCCCAACCGCCGTTATGATAGAAAGAATTGTCATTATAAGGGTTGCCACTGTACCGCTTAAGCCGCGCAATAAAATAAGCAGAGTAAGAATGATAAAACCGAATGCCAGTGGGTATAATTTTTTTACGTCATTTTGGCTGGCTTCTGGAAAGGCGTTGTTCATTACTGCCATACCGACTAGACGTATTTCGATTTCTGGATACTTCTCAAGCATTTTTAGCCGGATGTCACGCGCAAAGGCGACGGCTATTGGTACTTCATTCAACGATTTCCCCGGCAGTTGCACGGTAACGTTAACGCCGGTGTGTTCACTGTCCGGTGAGATCAAGCGGTTTACCAGCATGGGTTCATTGATAGCGATGGCTTGTATTCTTAATAAATCGCTGTCCGTTAGTGCGCCGGGATCAACAACTAAATCATCGACCATCAGGTCGTCTTCGACTGCCGTTGTGTGTTGATGATTGGTGATAGAATCGACCCGTGTCGAGAAAGGTATTTGCCAGCCTTCAAGGGTAATATCTTTTACGATAGCAAGCGTTTCGCGGGTAAAAACTTTGCCTGACTTAGGGGTGATAACAAATAATATGTTGTCGTTCTTGTTAAAGGTATCCTGCATTTTTTCAAATGCCAGCAGTTGCGGATTGTCGTCACCGAAAAACATCCGGTAATCATTACTGAACCCTAAAAAACGCCCACCGGAAGCGGCGGCTAGTGCCGCCAGAATGGTGACTAAAACCACCAGATATCGCCAGCGTATTATCCATCGTGCATAAGATTCAACCATCATTTTTCCCCATTTATTGTTTTGGTTTTAGCCGAGCATTTTTTACTTCGTGCAAAGCGCTCTGCTTTAAATAAAACCGTTATCCTGTTTGTTTTAAGTAATTAATTTCATCGCTAAATAAGTGCGCTGAAATTTTGTTAAATAGTGCATCTGTATCAGTGTCTGTGCTTAATGGCAGCCAATGGCAACCATCAAGATAGATGTTGGCATTTTCCCATAACATACTGACCACCGGATTGAAGCCTAGTTCCGATAGCGGAATGTCAGATTGTTCCAGTAACAAAGCCCCATAGTGCATTGACCAGAAAGCAAAGACAATGGTATTAATGTTAGTCTGATATTTTTTGTCTAGCTCGCCACAATCGATGGCATGTTGCACAATATTGCGGATTACTTCTGTGATTTTATGCTCGAGAGATGCCATTTCTATGAGCTTCTGATCACTGATTTTTTCACGTACCGCGTTGCTTCTGATGGCTTGAATATTTTGTCTATCCATTGGGTGCAACTGGTGGTAGATCGAGTAGCCGATGCCAATGGCGCAATAACGTTCACGTGTGGTGCCCGGGTAGTGGTGAGCCTGCTCAAAAACAGCAATAAGGTTGCGCAGACAAAGGCAGCCTAAGGTGCAAATAAGGTCTTCTTTACTGGCGAAATGGTTGTAGATGGTGCCTTTTGAATATTCTACTGCTTCAGCAACACGATCCATAGTGAGATAGTTGTAACCGTGTTGATACAATATATTTTCGGCGACAGACAAAATCAGTGTCTCTCGTTGCTGTATTTCGCGTTTTTTGGGTGATAGCTCAGGCATGGCGAGTAATAATATGACGAAACGTCAAAAAAAGTCAATGTGTTTCTTAGTCTCAGCTCTCTAGTTAAAACGATGCACATTAAGTATAAGGCTTTGGCTGCTACACATAAAAGCTTTAGACACAGAGACCACAGAGGTCACAGAGAAAATAAATTGAATTGCTCTGTGACCTCTGTGGTCTCTGTGTCAAAAACAAAAAGAGTTAGTATCGTGGGTTAAATTACGCTAGTGCCAACCGAACAACACACCGATAAGTCTAGACTGAGATGAATAACCGTTAGCGAGTGATTGCGCCTGTTTGCTTGAGTAATTCAGCAATATTTTCTGCCAGCAATTGGTAGCCTTTGGCATTTGGATGCACTCGGTCTGCCTTAAGAGCTGCGTTGCCGATGATGTCGCCAAGAATATCGCTCGCTATCGGCAACTGGTTTTTTTCAGCTAAGGCAGGATACAAAGGTACGGTGTCTAAAAACAAACCAAATTCCGGTACCCCGATTAACACGACTTCGCTGTTATATTGTCTGGCTAGGTCAATCATGTGCTGGAGGTTGTCGCTGGTCTTAGCCAAATCCAGTTTGCGTAGAATATCATTACCGCCGTGGCAAATAATTATAAGCGCAGGCTGGTGTTTTTTCAGCAGAGTCGGCAGGCGACGCAGACCCTGTTGGCTGGTTTCGCCAGGTACGCCGGCATTGATAACTTTGCGTTGTATGAGTTGTTGCAGGATTGCAGGGTATGCTTTATCGCGACTGCTACCCGTTCCATACGTTAAACTATCGCCGAAGGCAAGAATGGTGGCATCGCTACCGAGTGGCTGTAATTTTGGCTGTTCACTACATGCCTGTAGTGTGTAGGCAATAACAGCAATATAAAAAATCTTAATAAAAAGTTTGATCATAATGAAGATAGTTTTTAAGAAAAGAACCGTCGTGGTTACAGCATAATGGATAAAGACATTGTATTTGAACGAGTATATCAACCATTAAATCTGAGCGCGAAAATAAAAACGCAGATTGATGATTTTATCGTAGAAGAAAATATTAACATTGATTTTAGTGGCGAAGGTGAGCATTGCTGGTTATATATAAAAAAACGTGCCTGTAATACGGACTGGGTGGCGCAACAACTAGCAAAGTATTGCGGTGTTAAAAAAATGGCGGTAGCTTACGCCGGGTTGAAGGATCGTCATGCGGTAACGTCACAGTGGTTTAGTGTGCAACTGCCGGGTAAACCAACACCTGATTGGGCGGCATTTGAAACATCATTTTCATCAGCAGACAGCGACGAAAGTGTCGAAGTATTGCAAAGTTTTCGCCACAATAGGAAGTTACAACGAGGCGCGTTAAAAAACAATCGTTTTACAATTGTGTTACGTGAATTGAGTGATAGCAGTGATGAGGCTTTTGCAGCATTGAACAAACGCTGTGGTGAAATCGCTGAGAGTGGGGTGCCTAACTATTTTGGCGAGCAGCGATTTGGCCGAGGCTATAATAATCTCGAGCAGGCGATAAAACTTTTCTCAAACCCGCGCCACAAAATTGCTCGCCATAAACGTAGTCTTTACCTTTCTGCGGCTCGCTCCTGGATTTTTAACTGCATATTATCTGATCGCGTCAAACAGAAAACATGGAATAAAAGATTGCCCGGTGACGTTTTTATGCTTGATGGAAAATCAGCCTGCTTCAAAGACGAGAATCCAGAAGCTTCAGTCGATGATAATGAGCAAAGGTTACTGCAAAATGAAATTCATCCAACGGCCGTCATGTGGGGTGAGGGTGACACCATGGTAACGTCACAAGCGGCGCTGCTAGAGGCAAACATATTGGCGCAGCACCCAGAATATCGAGACGGTTTGATTGCCGCCAGAGTACAAACGCAACGTCGGCCATGCCGTGTTATTCCGGCTGATTTTTCCTGCGATCAGCACAAGGATGATTTCACCGTGTCATTTACCTTACCCGCGGGTAGCTACGCAACAATGGTGATTGCCGAACTGGTCGCAGAATTGAGCACGTAAATTGCTTAGGCTGTCAATCAGGTAACGATTTAATACCAAAACATGCTATTATTTATCGTAGTTCTAATAGAAAAAATCTATTAAAAACAAATAACTAAGCTAAGGTTTTACCGATGAATCCTAATTATCTTGATTTTGAACAGCCCATTGCCGAACTCGAAGCCAAAATTGAAGAACTGCGTTATGTCGGTGATGACAGTGAAATAAATATCGGCGATGAGATTACCAAACTGGAAGAAAAATCCCGTTCCTTGACGAAAACGATTTTCGGCAAGCTGGACGCATGGCAAACTTCAAAACTGGCGCGGCACCCCATGCGTCCGTACACACTGGATTACATTGATCGCATCTTTACTGATTTCCAGCAGTTGCACGGCGACCGCGCTTTTTCCGATGACCAGGCACTGGTTGGTGGACTGGCAAGATTGGAAGGCACGCCGGTGATGGTAATGGGGCAACAAAAAGGCCGTGACACCAAAGAAAATATTCGACGTAATTTTGGCATGCCTCGACCCGAGGGTTATCGCAAAGCCCTGCGTTTAATGAAATTGGCTGAACGCTTTCGCATTCCGGTTATAACCTTCATTGACACCCCCGGTGCTTATCCCGGCATTGGCGCGGAAGAGCGTAATCAGTCTGAAGCCATCGCCCGTAATTTATTTGAAATGGCTGATCTACAAACCCCGATTGTGTGTACCGTTATCGGCGAGGGTGGCTCTGGCGGTGCCTTAGCAATTGGCGTTGGTGATCGCGTGATGATGCTAGAATACAGCACTTATTCCGTTATTTCGCCAGAAGGTTGCGCCACTATTTTGTGGAAAAGTGCCGATAAAGCACCATTAGCCGCGGAAGCCATGGGCATTACTGCAAAGAAATTAAAAGATTCAGGCTTGGTTGATCAAATTATTCGTGAACCCTTGGGCAGTGCGCATCGTGATATTGACGAAACCGCACGTAACATTAAACAGGCATTAATCGACAGCCTAGAGACTTTTGAAAAGCTGGGCCTGGAAAAACTCCTCGAACGACGCTACCAACGCCTGACATCCTATGGTCATTTTCTCGAAGAATCGGAAAAATGACTCTAGTCGCAATACTAGTCACTATCCGTTAATTGCTTTAATCTGAGCATTTTATCCTCACACTTAAATCTATCGACTTAGATTTAAATTCATTGCTTTCAAATAATGTCTTTTACTAAACGATTTCAAACCTCTCTTGAATCGTTGCCCCGACCTGAGCATGGCAAGCAATACGTTGTCGCTTATAGCGGAGGTGTCGATTCACAAGTATTGCTTTTTTGTTTAAAAAAAATAAATGTCAAAATTCGCGCCGTGCATGTGCATCATGGTTTGCAAACGGTTGCCGATGAATGGGTAAAACATTGCCAACATAGTTGCGAACAATTAGATATTCCGTTGGCTGTACTCTATGTTGATGCCGCAAAAAAATCAGGTGAAAGTCCAGAGCAGTCAGCACGTAATGCACGTTATCAGGCACTACAGAAAAACCTAAATGCAGGCGAATTTCTGGTTACCGCGCAACATCTAAACGACCAAGCCGAAACATTGTTATTGCAATTATTTCGCACTGCCAGTAGTGCCGGTCTTGCTGCCATGCCAGCGTCAAAAGAATTTGGCGAAGGTTTACATATTCGACCCTTGTTGAATTTTTCACGACAATCTATCGAGAAATTCGCCAACGATAAAAATCTACAGTGGGTTGAAGATCCCAGCAATCAAGACATTGCCTATGACCGGAATTTTTTAAGAAGCAATATTTTACCGTTGCTTGAAACACGCTGGCCTGAACTTACAGGGCAGTTAGCAACCGTAGCCAATTTACAATCCAATAATCTTCAGGTGTTGGAGGACATGGCAGCCATTGATCTCGCCCATGTTTTAAGGACACAAAAAAACCCAGAGCAATTTTGTGTGTTTGACGTTTGTTCTATGCTTTCCATCAACGCACTGCAAACACTATCATCATCGCGATTATTAAATCTGCTGCGTTACTGGATAAAAACAACCCTAAACATGCAGCCCACCAGAAAGTTGTTGCATGAAATTGAAAAATCACTATTACTTTCGCAAGCGGATGCCAACCCTGAGATTAATTTTTCGCGATACAGTTTTAAAAAATATCAGGGCAATCTCTACTTGTTAGTCAACAAGAAACATTCGACACCGACAGATTATTTACCGTGGCAGCCGGCATCAGTATTGCAATTACCAGACCTGAATATGCAAATTAAAATACAACAGGTGGCAGGTGCTGGATTAGATAAAAAATTACTGAGTGAGACATTAAAAATTGGCTTTCGCAAAGGTGGTGAGAAGTTTCATCCGTTTGGACGGAGACACTCGCAGAGTTTAAAAAAGTTGTTACAGGAAGCGAATGTACCGCCGTGGGAGAGAGATATTTTACCGCTGATTTATTTAGGTGATGAGTTGATAGCGGTTGGTGGGCTTTGGATTAGTAAGCATTTTGTTGTTGAGGGAGGTGGTTGGCGTGTGGTGGTT
>CAZYYW010000045.1:7831-16427 GCA_964651445.1 uncultured Thiotrichaceae bacterium | reverse complement strand
ACAAACAACGAACTACGAAGGACGTTGTTTCCCAGACGTCCGTTAAGTGTCAAAAGCGATCCTCCCGCTGACTTTTGTCTAACAAGATTCACTATCAGTGGTGCTATACTAAAATTCTGTTTCTGCAATAGCAGTTTTTTCATTATGGTCGAAACCAGCATCAATCAACAAACCGGTTTTTCAACCATTGTTTTGAAGCCGAACAACTCGTCCAGTTGGCAGTTTAATATGAGATTTGAATAAAAAAGACAAAGAAATTTTTATTAAAGATTTAAAACATATCATTTACGCCTAACTTGTACATTTTGCAACACACGCATGCGCCAAATTGCCATTAGCGCCGCTAACAGCGTTAGCATAAACCACAAACTTATTGAACCAATTCTGCCATTAGCCTGAGCGGCAGCCGTATCCGCAACGGCTTCTTGTTTTGGTGCCAGCGCCAGGCCGCCGGGGTCTTTCACAACAAAGTTGCGCATGCCATCGGCATCATTTGCGCCGCCGTCCTGAATGGTTAACTGCAAACACTGATGCCCCACTGTTAATCCAACAGAGTAAAGTTTACTGCCCGGTTGCGGACAGGTGCCATCACTGCCATCTGCACTGTGTAACTGATTCAGGTCATCAATCACAAAATCGAACCAACCGCTGCTATTGTATTTACGGTACACCGCGTCCACCTGAATCGCTGATTGCAAAGGTATAACAACATTTACCGACACAATACTTTCGTTCAGCCCGGAGATTTCAAAGTTCATTAAACCACTGAGATGAGTGTATTCTGTAGCCGCATTGGATACCGCACTGCCACCTGCCCCGCCGTGTTCAACAATATTTTGCAGGCTGATTAATACCCCGCTGGCGCTGGCGGCAACAGCCGTTTCACCTAAGGCGATGCGTAAACCCGGATTGGTCTCCAGTAGAACACTGGTTTCTAAATTTACGGTATGCGTTTCTATCGCGTTCGCCGGTGTCGAAAGATCATCGAGATAGTTGGGAATACCATCGCCATCTTCATCACCGTAACCTTCGCTAAGGTTATCTCTGCCATCGCCATCATCGTCTTGTCCGATTAGCCAACTATTCGTTTCTGTTGCTTTAACCAACAACAGTCGATCAACCGTAATCGAAACTTGACCATCACTTACAGCCACAGACACTTTGTAGAAACGATCAAGCACTAATGCCGCGGGATCAAAATCAATCTGTCCATTGCTAATCGTTGCCGCTGCTAGTAGGTTGGCATCGGAAGCGCTCCAGTCATAGTTCAGAGTATCTCCATTACCGTCACTGGCGTTGGCAACAACCGTTGCGATGCCATCACTGAGGTACAAAGTATTGCCTTTATTAATATCCAATGCTGCAGTCGGCTGAGTCACAAGCAATACTGCCTTTGGTGCGATATTGGCTTCGGTAATCGTTACAGTATGTGATTTACTGTTACTCAATGCCACGTTCACCGGGGTGTGCAAGGTAATTACCACCGTTTCATTACTTTCGCTGACAGCATCAGCCAGCGTATTAAAACTAATCACAGCAATTTCACCCGGTGCATTAAAGCTAACGGTGGTCGCCACCGCATCGTGATCATCAAAGGCGAGCGCCGTACCCGTTACCGTGTAATCGACAGTCGCCGGGTAGGCGATGGCATCACCATTCAACACCACGCTAATGGTTACTGGCTGACCTTCGCCGACGGATTGACCAGCGTTAATGCTCACCAGTGGTTTTACATTCACCGTCTGATTATCGCGTCCAGAGTTACCGACGCTATCACAGGTCGCCCAGGTGACTATATGTTTGCCTGGACGAAAGGGCTCGAGGTCTGTTTCATAATTCGATAGCACCGTACAACCGGTTGCAGGGTTATCCAGTGCGGCCAGTTCAGTCGTCGTCAGGTTAACGGCAGCCTTAAACAAAGTCACCCCACCTTCATCACCATCATTGCCAGAAACTTCACCCAATGCTACCACTGTCAAAAGCCCAGTGGCGTTCACCGTAATATCTGTCGGCGCGGTAACTATAGGACCGACGCTATCAGTATCTGGCGCTGTACTGGCAAGGAATTCATCCAGATTAGAAATGCCATCACCGTCTTCATCGGCTGTTGCGTCTGCGGCATTCAGAGGGTTAAGGAAGGCGAACATGTTCTCAAAAATATTCGACATGCCATCACCATCGGCATCTTCATCACAGGCATCCCCCCCTTTAAGATAACTTTCAGACAGCACATTTGCCACATCGGTGGCGGTCGGGTCAACATCACCATCTGCCGGCAGACCACTAGGATCCGTTTGTGGCAGAAGACGCACAGTATCATTGTCCAGATCCTGCTGACCGGCATTGGCAATGTTCGGACAGTTATCAGAATAATCTGCCACTCCATCACTGTCAGTATCCAACGGGCTAGTTGATACGCTAAACATTTGCACATCTGACTGGATATTTGCCCCGGCGGTTGAAGCATCCACGTCACTGACGGTCACCGTTACCATCGCGGTGGCCTGCATAAAGTTACCGCTACGGGGTGGCGTCCAGCTAATCAAACCACCAGCACTGACAGTCATATCACCGGCTGGCGTATCACCAGCCAGACCGGTTACGCCAAGACTATAAGTGAAGGCGACATCATCGACATCACTTTGCGACACTTGGTATATATTGGCTGCCACCTGCTCAGTAAACACCATGGCAGGGGTTGGCACTGTAGTGCTAATACCCGGCGCATCATTCACCGGGGTCACGGTAATACTAACCGTTGCAGGCGAAGCAGAATCATCGTCGCCATCATTCACGGTGTAACTGAAACCAGTACTAAAATTTTCACTGCCATCATGGCTGTAACTGAATGTGCCATCACTGTTCAAACTGAACGCAGTATTAAAACCCGGTGCGCTATTGCCATTAACGGTAAAGCCGATGCCGGTGCCGTTTTCTTCATCCGTATCGTTTTGCAGTACGCTGCTATTGCCGCCAAGCAAACCAGTGACTGTAGCACCCTCGGCCACTATGATTGCATCGGCAACTGCCAAAGGCGCATCATTGACATGGGTAAGGTTAACCGTCACCGTGGCAAACGAGGAGTTATTGCCGGAGGCGCAACTCGGGTCATTGGCATCATTCACCTGATAGGTGAATGTATCGGTTTCACCACCGCCGGCAACATCGCTGCCATTATGAGTATATAACACCTTGCCGATATCCGGCCCCGAAGTAATCCGTAAGACGGTGGCATTGCCACTGGTTGGCGCGGTTAAAGTATCACATACCGCCATGCTGGCACTTTCCGGGTCATTACTTTGCGCCACCACATCAATGGCAGAATTAGTCCCTTCATCCACTGCGCTGCTATCTGTAAAACTGCTAGAGGTCGGTGGATCATCTGTGCCTGTTATCGAAATAACAGCCGTTACTGTATTCACTGAAGTACGCGCCGCATCACGAACCTGGTAGGTCACAGAAGCTGATAATTCTTCAGCACCACCATGGGTTAGTTGAATTTGCTGACCGACCACACTCACCGCCATAATATTGCCCGATGTCACCGTGACATTTACCGGAATCAAGGCTGCAGCATCACCGGCGTCAGGGTCTGTATCATTACCAATAACGGTTATCAAGGCGTTAACCTCCCCTTCCAATACTACGATACCCGAGGCTTCGCCCACTGCTGTTGGCGTATCCGGCTGCGATGCAAGATTCACCGTGATTATCTGGCTATCACACAGCCCTGTACCAGCAAAGCCCCCGTCACAAACACGTATTGTAAAACTGTCTGCCGGCGTGCCATTATCATTTGCTAGGGGCGTATAAGACAGTGTTGGATTCACCCCGGTGGCAACAGAAAAGTTCGGTGCGCCATCATTGCTGGCAGTAACGTCCCAGTGGTAACTCGGTGAATTGTCAGGGTCAACAGCAGAGACCGAAACCGCAATCGGTGTAAGCGCACCATCGGCAGCATTTACCCCGTCTTCATTTTCATTCATTGTGATAGCGCCCGAAATAACGGGGGCATCACTGCCATCATCGCTGACTGTCATATTAAAGGTTAGCGTTCGTGAAGTAGATGTAACGGCATTGGTGACGGTGACAGTAAATGTATCTGCACCAAAGTAATTGGCTGCCGAGCGATAACGCACAGTGGCCGAACCATTAAGGCTGGTCGAGGTGGGGGAAATTAATGTGACAGCACCACCGTTATTACCGTTAGTTTTGGACCAGTTAAGCGCTCCCGGATCATCATCTGTTATCGTGAGCGCATAATCAGCATTGACATCTTCAACTGCATTTTGATTGGTAGCATTCACCGCGATACTCACACCAGCCATAACCGGATTAGTACAACTACTGGTGGTGAATGAACTGTTAGAACCGACAACCGCGGAGGCACTGTGCCCATTGGTGGCTCGTCCGCGAAAATGGTAAGTGGTACCACAGTTTAAACCACTGATAGCCGTGCTTCGGGTAATACTACCTGTTCCTGTTAGTCCGGTGATTACAGGTGTCGTAGAACCATAAGAGGTGGTCAAACCAAAATTAAAAAAGGCCGTACCAGGCACCGTGGTAGCACTGTGGGTATTGGGATTAACGCTGGCACGCAATGTTGCCGAAGTTTTTGTAATAATGATTGCAGATGATGTGGTCACCGCAGCGGCAGCAAATGGTGCGCCATCATTTAGCCAGTCAGCCACTATTGCTCTTTCCCCGGCATTCAGATTTGCTGCGTCAGTAAAATCTACTGCGTTTGGATCCATTGGCATATAGCCACTGGGAGCGGCCAGTGAAACATAGTCATGTATGGTGCTAGCACGTGTGGCAGCTTCCAGATAAATATCAAAATCTGAATTAAGCGGCGCAGCATGACGGTTAACACCAGCCAAAGTTGAAAGATGGCACTCATTACAGGCGACAGATGAGTTACTGTTAAAAATACTGCTGGTCATGGTGGCAAAAGTTGTCGCCTGCAAGTTTGCCGATAGGCTCAACAAGCCTAATAACAGACACCGTGCCAGTCCCTTTGGTATTTGATATTCAGCACTGATTTTCATAATTTTTCCAGGTTATTGTTAGTACATAGCTGGTTAAGCAATTAATAGAGATGCCCTTAATCTTGATTTTACAATAAACAAATTATAGAACCAGAATGACAAAACTGATAGCTTTTTTAAATACATGACGATTCTCACAATGGGCGAAAAAAAATTAAAAAACAAGATATAATTCAAGCATTTAATGTACGTCAAACGAAAACCCTCACTTACATTAGCAACATTGCTAACAACCTTGTTGACCGAATTGTGAATAAAATCACATTTCTGAAAAAAATATTTTAAAAAACTGCCTATTTACAACCATTAGTATGAAAATTTATAAAATAATCACTTCAAAATCGAGCATTCACTTTAATTCTGCTATAAAAACAGGTTTTCTAAAACATCAGGGAAATATCGATATAAAAAAAACCCATTTGTTTGGTGGACGTTATGAAAATATCTACTTAACCGAACAACATATTCCTGAGCTAAAAATATTGCTTCAAGAGGCAATAAAACTGGCAGAAAACATACTGAATACCGAGGGTATGCGTGCCGGCTACTGGTTCAACTATATGCCACCAGAATCAAGCACAATGCTGCATAGTCACGATGATGACGACGAATTACTGTCAGCGGTTTATTATGTCCACACCCCTAAAGATTCCGGTGATTTAATCCTCTACGAGGATCGCTCTGGCGCTTCCGCCAATAAAATTGCAATCAAACCTGAAGCGGGACAATTCATTTTTTTCAAACCCGATGTTCGCCATGAGGTGACTAAAAATAACAGCAGTGAACACCGCCTTTCTATCGGCATTAATTTTGGGCTAAATCCAAAATAGATTTTTTACAAAACAACTTACTGCAAATCATTGTTTTATATATCTTTTGCTAGCACACCTATATAGCTTTATGCTAATATACCGCCTGTGATAAGCGACACCGCGTTAACTTAGCATCCACTTAATAGAATATTCGATATTAGCAGGCAGCTTTATGATTCAGTACAAGTCAAACTACAGCCGTAGTGTTTTATTTCAGTTTTTGATGCTATCGCTGCTGCTGGGATTTCTGTTGCTCATCAATCATGAATTCCTGATGAATTTCTACATCAGAAATCAGGCAACCAATACGGGTTATATTGTCAATGGCAGCATTCTTGTTTTATTCCTGATCGGGCTTTTTCGCATCATCAGTTTGCTGCTTCGTTACAGTCGTGAAGAAAATGCACTGGCGCGATTTATACGCAATATTGAAAACGAAGAGACACTACCAACAGAGCGCATCAATAAAAATCGGCTGATCTATAACCGTTACGTTTCAGTACTGGAGATTAGCAAACACAATGTTGCGGTCAATCACAGCGCACTGGCATCGACTTTAATGGCAACTGAAAGTACCCGTTTGAGCCTGCCGCGATTCATCAGCAATATTCTAATTCTTACCGGCGTTTTCGGCACTATTATTTCCTTGTCCATCGCGCTCGTGGGTGCCTCAGACATTATCGATAGTGCCGACGGTATCAGTGGTATGAGTATTGTTATTCATGGTATGTCGACGGCCCTTTCCACCACTGCCACCGCCATTGTGTGTTACCTTTTTTTTGGTTATTTCTACATGAAGTTAACCGATGTTCAGACTGAATTGCTAAGCGGCATTGAACAAGCAACTACGCTTTATATTATGCCGCGTTTCACCTACCAGACCGATAGCATGCTGCATGAAGTTGGCAACCTGGTGAAAGCACTGCATGAAGCCGCGCAAGTGATGGCAAACACGCAGGCAGACTTTGCTGAAGCGGGTCGCAATCTGAGCGCACTGACCGGTAATAACGCACAAAACCTGTTGCGACTAAGTGCCGACATCGATGAAATTAAATCGCTGTTGCGTGACGGTTTCCGTCTAACAGCAAAATAATCGGCAGCCGGTAATTATTGTGAACGAAGAATTTGTCGACCTACGACGTAGCCACCTAAATAGCGAAAGCTTTTGGCCTGCCTTTACCGATATTATGATGGTAGTGGTCATCATCTTTCTACTCACCTCAATGTTGTTGATGGTTAAAAACTGGGAGCTGTTAGAGCAATTACGCAGCAGTATGGCGGCGGAGGAACAAGCCGAGAAAATCATTCATGACACCTACGAAGAAAATGCCACGCTGGAAGAGCAACTGGTGCATGCTCAAAATGAAATATCCGTGTTGCGTATGCAATTAATGTTAGCGGGTGAACAGAGTGATGCCTTAAACATGGCACTGGAAGATAAAGACAAACAAATTGTTATCGTCTTATCGGATAACCAGCAGCTACAGCATTCCGTTAATAAAAATGAAAGGCAAATAAGCACACTGCACTCGAAAATGTCTGTAATGCAAGAAAATCTAAGCCAGATTAGTATTGACGTCGAACAAAAACAAAAAGCGCTGGAAGAAAAATCCCAGAAAATTATTATTATTACTCAGCAACGCAAAACACAGTCGCGCAAATTATCCGCACTGGAAGATGATTTTGGCTCACTGCAAGTAAAATATGACAAACTAATTCGACCAGCCAGAAGCGCAAAAGGTAAGTACGTGGTCAGTGTTAATTTCGAGCGTATCAATGGACAGGAACGTATTCGCTTTAAGGATTCTGGTGCCACAAATTACACAGTGGTAACGAACACACAGCTGCATAGCAAACTGGCTAAAATTAAAAAACAGCATCCCAAAAAGCTATACATCAAAATCGTCATTCCAAAAGAAAGCGGCCTAACCTACAATGAGGCTTGGACCTTTATGAAAGGTTTACTGCATAAATACGATTACTATTATCAAGAGTAATTACCCATAATTAATGGCTTGCGCCTTAAAATTAGAAATATACCCTCTTATTCACTATACTATAGGCAAGAGTAAGGTAATATGGGGTTTAAAAGCAGTTGCTGCTATAAGCCTTGCGTGATGACCCTGATATAATTACTCGACCTGTAATTATGATGCCAACCAAACTAAAATTTTTCGTGTTTTGTTTTGCTGTGTACGCATACGCATACGCTGCTTCCGCTACGGCGTCTGATACAATTTTTCCATTAGTAACATACCAGTGTAACCCCAAAGCCGACATTATTACGCTGACCAACTCCCTGCTCAAAGGCAACGAAGGTGCCGCCTACAAATACTCAGATGAAGACGGTACCTATTCACCCTGGAACCTTGTTGAAATCGACCGTCGCTCAAACCGTACCCGCATCGTCAAAACAAAAAAAATCGTCAAAACCTGCTTGCTCAGTTCTGGCGAATACACCATCACTATCGAACCTCATATCTTTAGCAGGAATCTCAAAGGCACATGTGGCGCCTCCATTTCATCGGCCTTTACAGTAACCTTCGATGGCTTCGATATAAAACAACGCACACCTTTTGAAGGATTTTGCCGAGGAAACTCACCCATTATCACGCGCGTGACGGTGTTTGGAAAAACCAGCGAAGTAAAAATAAAACGCATTGCCCGCTACAAATTTTACTAGCTAAAAAGCTGACGTTGACGCTATTGTATCGCTATAGTTTCCTGTTATCATGG
>CAZYYW010000045.1:5200-7731 GCA_964651445.1 uncultured Thiotrichaceae bacterium | reverse complement strand
ACAATGCAAAATGCCAGCAAAAAAATAGCACTCCTGATCACTTATTTTTCGCTCTTAACCCTGTCTACTGGGGCATTCGCCAATTCACCACAAAGCGGCTCACCAAACAACCCGCCCAGCAACCCTGCTTATATTATTCATACAACACTGGATAAAATCACAAATTTCAGCAGCAGTTCTAAAAATGTGAGCCCGGTAAAACTGCGTGGTTTTATCGAAAACGAAATTATTCCGCATTTTGACTTTGACAATATGTCGCACTGGATTACCGGTCGTTATGCCCGTAACATGACGGACAGTGACAAAGCAGATTTTCAGCGCAGTTTACGTGAAACGTTTTTAACCAGCCTGGCAAAACATCTGGGTAGCTTTGATGCAAAAAACACCCGCATTCGTTACTACCCAGCACGCTTTCGTAGCTCTACAGAAGCCTTTGTCAGTACCTCCATATATCGTCCGGATGCGCTACCTGTACGCTTGGATTTTCGGATGAAACGTAACAACAATGACTGGAAAATCATCGACATCAAAGCCAACGGTTCAAGCGCAGTACTGTATTATCGCCGCCACTTTATGTCTCAGTTAAGGCAGTATCAGAGAAGAGCACCCCGAACATTTTCAAGACAACCCTAATCCCTAATCTCTCAATAGAATTGGGGATTAGGGAAATAAACCACTAACCTATACTAGGCAAGCTCTGATTGTTCGTTGGAACCTGTTGCCTCATTGATGGTCGTTAAGGAGACTCTGATTAAGGTAACACTACAAATTTAATCCGCCATGAATGACAGCACTGAAAACGAAAAAGCAAAACAATCGGCACCAAAAAAAAGGCCGAAATCAAATCGTCGTGGACTCATCGTTATCGTGCTTTTCGCTTTTGCGATGATTTTATTTGTTCGCCAAGACCCAGTTGTCACCATCAACTGCTCAGATGAAATCATTGCTCAAAAACCCGATATCATCATGTTAGGTGCCTGGTGGTGTGGCTACTGCCAACAAGCAAAAAGATACTTCCAGCACAATGATATAAGCTACTGTGAATACGATGTGGAAAATACCGCCGAAGGCAAACGCCTTTACCAAGAAAACGGCAGTGGTCCGGTGCCAATTTTAATAATCGGCGAATACCGGCTTAGCGGTTTCCACGAACAACATGTGGAAGCTGCACTGGAACTATTGAGAAACCCTGAATAATTATGCTTTCAAAATTACAAACATTTTTTGACCAGTATCTGAGCGATGACAGCACAGAAGAAACGCCGCTGCAGCACCGGCTGCAATTAGCGACAGCAGCACTGATGGTCGAAATGCTGCATGTCGACGAGCAAATAACGAAACCCGAAGAAGATAAATTGCAAACCCTGCTCAAACAGCGTTTCGCGCTAAGCGACAGTGAAATAGATGCCTTAGTGGAATTAGCACACCAAGAAAAACACGATGCGGTGGATTATTTTTCTTTTACCTCGCTGCTTAACAAACATTACAGCCAGCAACAAAAAATAAAATTAGTCGCTGATCTGTGGCAGCTTGCCTACGCCGACAAAGTACTGGATAAATATGAGGAGCACCTGCTACGTCGACTGGCTGACTTGCTGCACGTACCACATAAAGAATTTATTCGCACCAAACACAAAGTTTTAGAGCATCTCTAAATTCGCCTCAATAGTAACATTTACTCAAATCAGCTAAGCGTTACCATAAACATGCAAACCAAATAACAACCAAGATTTCTTGCTTTCTGCCACGTCTTTTCACCAACACCTATTGAAGCCTGCTATGACTCTTACCACAACACCGACCATCGTCCCCGAATTGATCGAGACAGATGACCAGATGGACGAGCTACTCCAAAAACTGAGCAAGCATTCACTGATTGCTGTTGATACAGAATTCTTTCGAGAGACCACTTACTACCCGCAGCTAGCGCTTGTGCAAATAGCCACCGACTCTATTGTTGCTTGTGTCGATCCATTAGCCTTTGATGCCAAACCTGCGTTAAAAAAATTGTTGCTCGATATTACCATTACAAAAGTTTTTCATTCCTGCTCGCAAGACCTCGAAGTATTGTTTTATTATTTAGGCGCAGAACCTAATATGATCTACGATACTCAGTTAGCCAATGCCTTGCTCACCGAAAATCATCAGGTCAGTTACGCCTCGTTGGTAGAAGATGAATTAGGCATTACACTCGACAAGTCACAAACACGAACCAACTGGCTGCAACGCCCGTTAACAACCAAACAAATTCAATATGCCGGCGACGATGTGTTATATCTCTACCAGCTACAAGCGGTACTGGATGAAAAATTAAACTTAGCCGATAGAAATCACTGGCTCAAAGAAGACCTCGAAAAATTAACCAATGAAAATCATAACTATCATGTAGCAAGTGATCTTCTATGGAAGCGGGTAAAGGGTGCCACACGATTGGATCGAAGCACACTTGCCATCGTGCAAGCAATTGCCCTGTGGCGAGAAACATTGGCTCAGGAAAAAGACCGTACCCGCAGAAGAATGTTGGCGGATGA
>CAZYYW010000045.1:0-5100 GCA_964651445.1 uncultured Thiotrichaceae bacterium | reverse complement strand
GGTATTTCCAGTGCCATACTGTGCACACGAAAGGAATTGGAAAAACTTGTTTTAAGCAACAGTGACGACCATTCATTTGCCATCACTGAACTTAATATTTTGCACGGTTGGCGATTGCCATGTATCGGCCATCAACTGCAGGCAAACCTTGCGAAATAACAACAGTGGCAAAATAACAGTTGTTTCAAGTCAGCAACAGGAATAGTATTAACAACAAGCACTGTTTTTAGCTGACAGATTTCTTAGCTATAAAAAAATCATTAGACTAAGTCAACATGCTAGCAAAAAATAGGGTCTATGCCACATTGAGAGAACAAGATAATAGACACAGAGACCACAGAGCTCACAGAGCGTCTTTAAAGTTAACACGACGACTACAGGGCTACTGATAAAACTCAATATATAAGGTTGGTGAGTGATATTAAACGTTATAAACGATAACTCTGTGCCCTCTGTGGTCTCTGTGTCTATAAAAAATAACGGTATACCCACTCAATATGACATAGACTGAAAAAACATTACTAGCAATATCCCTAATCCCTATCTAGGAATTAGGGATATGTCTGTTTAAACAGAAACCATAACAATAATTACTATAATATTAAGTGACACACGAGGAACCCGCATGCAGAATCAAGCCCGCAAACTTTTTAAAACCCTGTTTATATTTGCGTTAGCGCTGACCAGCTATAACAGTTTTGCTGAAAACTCGAAAGAATTCGGGGATTATGTCATACACTATAACGCTTTCAGAAGTGACACCATTTCACCTGAAATTGCAAAGCAACACGGTCTACCACGAACCAGTAACCGTGTATTAATCAATATTGCGGTGTTAAAGAAAGTATTAAACACTACTGGGCAACCCACTTCTGCCAAAGTTACCGGCCATGCCAGTAACCTTACCGGTCAATTGAAGCAACTGGATTTCAAAGAAATTACCGCAGGAACGGCCATCTACTATCTGGCAGACACTAAAATCAGTGACGGCGAATTTCTTAGATTTGACATTGTAGTTACACCTGAAGGCGAAAAAAGAGCTGCCAGACTGCGCTTTAACAAACGCTTCTTCACCTATTAATCACTTGTTGTAGATACTGGTGCCAGCGGCGGTCAGAGATAATTTCATCTCTGACAGCTATTTTTTTGCACGCCGAGAAACCAATAAAATGTTTCAACTACCCTCATGTGGTAAGTGCGTTTCCACCACCTGCTTACCAATTAAAACAACATAACCTTGCTCGCGCTGTCCAAATTCAGATGTTGGCACTGGCTGAGAATAAATAAAACCTGAGGGTGCGCCACTATCAAATTCAAAACTATACAATCGACAAATTTGTACTGCGCCACCTTTTCCTCTGCGCAGCCAGCTTCGTTCCCGAGTCACCGTGGCATCCAGTAGCTGCAAATTCGCCGCTGCGCACTTTTGCCGGCATACCAGCAACGCCGTCTCATTGCACTGTTGAGTGTCCCACCAGTACCAGATAACCGCCAGAATTATGATTATTAACAGTAAATCGCCCATCTTTAATATTTTACTTGCTCACTATCATTTCATCGTACATGATTTTCCGATAAAATCACCCGATAAATGCAAAATTGATAAATATAAAATTTACGGTAAATAAAGACCGGAACTAAAACGAGAGACATTATGCCTGCCGATTCAGAGACAACCACTCGCTCCAGCTCATACAATAAAGAAGAACTACTAACCTGTAGCCGAGGTGAATTATTCGGCCCTGGGAATGCACAATTACCTTCACCCAACATGCTAATGACCGATCGTATCAATTTGATTGCTGACACCGGTGGTTCTTACGGCAAAGGTCAGATTCAGGCGGAGCTTGATATCACCCCAGATTTATGGTTTTTTGAATGTCATTTCAAAAATGATCCGGTAATGCCGGGTTGTCTGGGACTCGACGCCATGTGGCAGATGGTCGGTTTTTATCTGGGCTGGCTAGGACACCCAGGTCGTGGTCGCGCGTTGGGCGTTGGTGAAGTAAAATTTAGCGGTCAGGTATTGCCAAAAGGCAAACTGGTTCAATACCAGATTGACATCAGGCGTGTCATTGCGCGTGGACTGGTGATGGGCATTGCTGATGCCACCATGTCTATTGACGGGCGCGAGATATATACAGCAAAAAATTTACGCGTCGGCTTATTCACTTCAACTGAAGACTTTTAAGGTAGAAATAAAGATGAAACGAGTTGTAATTTCTGGAATCGGAATTGTTTCCTGTCTCGGCAACGATAAAAATGCCGTATTGGATTCCCTGCAACAAGGACGTTCAGGTATAAAATTTAAACAGGAATATGCCGATATTGGCATGCGCAGTCATGTTGCCGGTAGTGTTGACATTAACACCGCTGACTTTATCGACCGCAAAGTTAAACGCTTTATGGGTGACGCTGCCGCTTACGCTTATATTTCAATGCAGCAAGCGATTGACGATGCAAAACTCAGCGACAGCTTAGTCTCAAGTATTCGCACCGGTCTTATTATGGGCTCAGGCGGCGCGTCTTCAGCAAACCAAGTTGATGCCGCTGATATCCTCCGCGCAAAAGGCATTCGCCGTGTCGGCCCTTACATGGTACCGCGCACGATGGCGAGCACCGTCTCGGCCTGTCTGGCAACGCCGTTTCATATCAAAGGCGTTAATTACTCTATCAGTTCCGCCTGCGCCACCAGTACCCATTGCATGGGCAATGCCTATGAATTAATTCAGATGGGTAAACAAGACATTATTTTTGCCGGTGGCGGTGAAGAAGAACATTGGTCCCTCAGTATGTTGTTCGATGCCATGGGCGCACTTTCAAGCAAATACAACGAAACCCCTGAAAAAGCCTCCCGCACCTATGATGCTGACCGCGATGGTTTTGTGATTGCTGGAGGTGGTGCGACGGTGGTGTTAGAAGAACTGGAACACGCACTCAAACGCGGCGCACCTATCTATGCCGAAGTCGTTGGTTATGGTGCCACCTCCGATGGTGTGGACATGGTCGCACCCTCAGGTGAAGGCGCTATTCGTTGTATGCAAATGGCAATGCAAGACGTTGAGGGCGAACTGGATTACATAAACTCACACGGCACCAGTACACCGGTGGGCGATTCCAAAGAGCTTTACGCCATTAAAGAAACCTTTGGTGACAAAATACCCGCCATTAGTTCAAGTAAATCACTGGCAGGGCATTCACTGGGCGCATCGGGTGCGCAGGAAGCCATTTACACCATGCTGATGATGCAACACAACTTTATCCAGGCCTCAGCCAATATCGACAACATGGACGAAGCTGCCGCTGGAATGCCCATCATCACTGAGCGGCAGGACAACGTCGACATCAATCTCGCCATGTCCAATAATTTTGGCTTTGGCGGCACCAATGCCTCTCTAGTGATGAAGAAATTCAAAGAATAATTAGTGACTTAGCTGAACTTTGCATTTCTGCTGCTACACTTATCACTATTCATAGAAATTTAAATAACTAAAGTCAGGCGCATGAACCGTTCACCAGCAAAAATTATGATAAATAAACACGGATTATTTACCCCTAATCGCACACCCTCGATACTGCTAGTCGGTATCGTTTTGTGTGTTTTTGCTGGCAGCGCGTTGGCTAATCGCCCTGCGATGGACGAGCCTCTAACACAACCGACAGATGTGTCTGACAGCAGTCATTCAAGTGCCAGCCAAATGGACGGAAGCAATACCCCGGCTGAACAAAACGCCAATCAACACCGTCCTGCTGCACCATCGGCTGTTGAGTTAATGATGCGACAACAGCCGCAATACCAGCAGTATAGTGGTGATGTGTTGCAACTGCCCGCTAAAGAAATGCAAGTGGGTGAAACCTTAAAAATTCAGTTGCTGGACTCACCACGGCGCGGCACCAGCATGGAAACCGTGCAACAACAATTCGGTCAACCTATCACCACCTCAGCCAGTATTGGGCAACCGCCTATTACTCACTGGACATATAACGACCGCATTGTTTATTTTGAGTTCTCCACCGTTTTACACGTGGTAGCCAGATAAGCGTATGGTTTGTCTGAAATAAACAATCTCTCAAGTCTGGATGCTTCTGCGCTGGACACAACTATCCTAGACACTACAGCGCTAAGCAATAGTCCACTACAAAAGCTACACAGTCCCTTTCTCGATAAAGCTGAAATTCAACTCTACGTTAAACGCGATGATTTAATCCATCCATTATTTGGTGGCAATAAATGGCGCAAGCTAAAATACAATCTCAAATTCGCCAGACAACAAAAGTTTAATACACTGCTGACATTTGGCGGTGCCTGGTCCAATCATATCTACGCCACGGCCGCCGCCGCCAGACATTATGGATTCAACAGTATCGGCATCATTCGTGGCGAAAAACATACACCGCTTAATGCCACACTCACTTTTGCCAAACACTGTGGCATGCAACTGCATTATGTCAGTCGCGCCGAGTACCGGAAAAAATACCAAACTGACTTCCAAGAAAAACTACGGCAACAATATGGCAACGCCTACATTCTCGCTGAAGGTGGCAGTAACGCCCTTGCCATAAAAGGCAGTGCCGAAATTGTTGACGAGATAAATAACCAAATCAACCATGCTTTTGATATTATTTGCTGCGCGTGTGGCACCGGTGCCACGCTAGCCGGTTTAATCTCGGCGCTAAAGCCAGAGCAAACCGGCATCGGATTTTCTGCACTAAAAGGCGGTGACTTTCTCAGTGATGAAGTCAAAAATTTTCTACACGCCAATGACATGGCACCGGAAAAGGCTGATAAAAGCAAAACAAACATAAGCCATCCAGAAACAAACCCTGAAAACCCAAACTGGCATATTGATACCGCCTTTCATTTTGGTGGTTATGCAAAAATTAACGATACATTAATTAACTTTATGAGAAATTTTGAATCACAATACGGCTTTTCACTCGACGCTGTTTATACAGGAAAAATGTTTTATGGTTTATTTAAACGCATAGAAGAAAAACAGTTTAAGCCCGGCACTAGCATCATTGCCCTGCACAGCGGTGGCCTGCAAGGCAATGCAGGCTTCTCGTTATAACATGGCAGCAGTGGACTGTATTATCCTA
>CAZYYW010000044.1:0-17868 GCA_964651445.1 uncultured Thiotrichaceae bacterium | reverse complement strand
GATAAACTGAGCCAGCGAGACATATTACTACCACTGCTCAAATACACAGAACTATTTAAATTTTTTCCGGTATATGAGAACCTACGAGGTGCTTAAGCAATAGCTGGAGCGCAGCCTGCTGCTTTGCTGACAATACAGCTCTGTATTGTGCTATTAATCAACAGCTTACTACTGATCCGGGTGAAAGAATGCCTCGTTAATAGCACTAAAAAAGCAACATAATCTGTAACACTTGTACAATAATTTTATTTATACTCAGCGCAACAAATACATCTTGAACCCCGTGTAAGGAGATTGAAGTTTGGCAAAAAATATTCGATTTGGTACTTTTATTAAAGAAGCCACTTCACTTCACCACAGAATTTCTTTCAGTGATCTTTCACGTGAAAAGCCGCTAGACGAAAACGGCAAGCCTGTTAGAAATACTGGGGCAAAAATTAGTATGCGTGGTATTGATGTCTACCGCATATTACAGCCGTATATCTCGTGCCGAATGATGGAGCAGGCAAAAGCTGTTGTACCGCTTGCTCTTTACCTAATGTTATTTCAGGTGATAATACTTCGCCAAGATGTAAATGATCTAGGTGTCATTATCGCTGGCTTAATTGCCGTCATTCTTGGTTTGATGTTTTTTATGGAAGGGCTAAAGCTGGGGTTAATGCCTTTTGGCGAAGCAATTGGCGCAACCCTGCCCGTGAAATCACCCCTGCCTGTGGTGCTGATTGTTACATTTTTACTCGGCATAGGCGTTACTTTTGCTGAACCCGCTATTGGCGCTTTAAAGGCTGCGGGGCAAATGGTAGACGTTAAGACTGCACCGTATCTATTTACCTTACTGAATGACTGGGCGGATGTTTTGGTATTAGTGGTCGGCGGCGGTGTTGGTTTAGCCGCAGTACTTGGCACACTGCGGCTACTGTATGGTTGGAGCCTTAAACCGATTATCTACCTCACGCTCATTCCCACCCTATTACTTACGTTGTTTATACAGCAGAATGATGAGCTCTCTAAAATAATCGGACTGGCATGGGATTGCGGTGCCGTCACCACTGGACCGGTCACGGTACCACTGGTTTTAGCACTTGGTATTGGCATTGCTTCTGCGGCAGGTAAAGGCTGTTCTTCTTTATCCGGTTTTGGCATCGTCACACTGGCATCCTTGTTCCCTATTATCGGTGTTCAACTGCTGGCTATTTATGTCTATTTCGTCACCACCCCGGAAGCCATCATTGCTGCTGCAAACCTGCAAAATACCGCAATTAACACATGGTATGAAAGCACGCCTTATGTTGAAATCATTACCGGTATTCGCGCTATCGTGCCACTGGTTATTTTTCTATTCTTGATCATGACTTTTGTCTTACGTGAAAAAATCCCTCAAGGTCGTATCATCGCCTACGGCATTTTTCTAACCATTTTGGGCATGATTATTTTTAATCTCGGATTAACATATGGCTTGTCAAAACTGGGTGGGCAGTCAGGTAGTTTTATTCCCGCTGCTTTTTCTGAAGTGGCACATGTCTATGCTTCACCCTTATATTATTTTTCACTGGGTGTTTTAATCGCTTTATTATTTTCCTGGGTACTCGGTTTTGGCGCGACATTGGCAGAACCGGCGTTAAATGCATTGGGGCTAACTGTAGAGAACATGACAAACGGCGCATTTAAAAAATCCACGTTGATGAAAGCAGTCGCTATTGGTGTAGGCTGTGGTATCGCGCTAGGGGTAACAAAAATTATATTCGAATTGCCACTTGCCTACATGCTGCTGTTTTTTTATAGTATTGCCATTGTATTAACGTACTTTTCCTCAGAAGAATACGTCAACATCGCATGGGACAGTGCTGGCGTCACTACTGGCCCGGTGACGGTTCCGCTGGTATTAGCAAAAGGTCTGGGCTTCGCCGATGCTGTCGATGCTGTCGAAGGCTTTGGTATTCTGGCAATGGCATCAGTCGGCCCTATTATTGCTGTACAAGCAACTGGCTTGTGGATTAACATGAAAAAGAAACTAAAACACGAAAAAGAAAATGCTATGGCAGAGTGCTAACCATGACCACTAATAAAATTATTACCCTAACCGACGCTTCATTAATTACCTGCGTGGTACAAAGAGGACGATCAGATGAAGTCGTAAAAGCCGCACAAGAAGTTGGTGCCGTCGGTGCTACCATTCACCACGGCTATGGTGCAGGCATGCGCGAACGCTTAGGGCTTTTGGGCTTGGCGCTGGAAGTAGAAAAAGAGTTTATTAATATCGTGGTCGCCAATGACGAAGTTAATCGGGTGTTTGACAAAATATATATTGCAGCAAAGCTGGACACCCCGGGCATGGGATTTATTTACGTCACCAAGCTCGATAAAGTAGCAACCTACGTGCCAGAAGAATTAATCGAAAAGCTAGTGAATTAAATATGTCTACCCTCAAAAATAGTCAAATGATAACCGCCATTTTACCTAAAGGTGTTGCACTGCAGGTTGTTGACTTATTAAAAAATGAAAAAAATATCATCACTGCAAATTTCATCTATGCTCGTGGTGTTGGCAAGATGACGCCATTAAAACATAGAGGTTTAGGGGAGCAAAGCGAACGTGAAATTTTAACCACGGTCGTGCCGCAAGAGCGCGGTGAAGAAATTTTTGAATATATTTTTAATGTAGCGGAAATAGACAAACCGCATGGCGGTTTTATCTATATGTACTCCATGTTAAGCAGTGAATATACACTGCCAGAAAACGTTGCCATCGAATCGTAACATAGCCACCCGACGGCAAGGCTCTAAGTCATAAATGTTGATCGAACCTTAACATCAATAACGCCTTCTATTGCCGCCACTTTATGCTTCAAGAATATAGGATCACCGACACCAGAAAAACCACTTTCGATTGAGACAACGCCACCTTTGACCGATATAACCATATCAATCTTATCGAATCGTTGATAACTTTTTATAATGCCATAAACTTTGGCTTCAATCGCTTTGTCCGTCTTTGCTACACTTGGAACCACGCGAATTTCATTGTCAACTTCAAACACACCCACGGTTGTCCATGCAATCCGATCACTCACCAGCCTCTGTTCAAGCAGCCGAACATCCCCAGTAAGAACCACTAGCCGATGCTCAACAAAAATATTTATCGGTGCATTCTGCAAAATTTCAGATGCTGAAAACTTCGCCTCAATTTCACCTTTGATTTGATCGTCACTTTGAGCCTGTGCGGTCGTTACCTGAAAAAGACCCAACATAACAATCAAGGCAGTTTTAAAAATTTGTGGTAGCGGCATACTATTCATCGGTGATCCCTCCAGGGAACATTATTACGGAAAAACTATTCTGGAAAAATTATTAAGGAAAACAAAAAAACACCTAAGGAAGCTCTGATTATACGACGCAATAAATCAATATAAAAGACGAATATTATAGGTAAAACATTCGGCATATTCGATCTATAGGCAGACCTGTTTGGCAACAGACTTACACATAGATGATAAAGAATTCCTAGCTTGGAGATATGTTAGTCTTGGCTCATCATGTTACTTACTTTTCAGCGAACACAGCACAGATTTTCAGCGGCTAAACCTGCATGATGCCGATTCACGACTTATTCAGAGGTTCCTTAGTATGCTGCGAATTTTTATCCTGCTTTTAGCGATTAGCGGCAATGCCTGCGCGGCACCCATAAAAGACACTGCAACGCTACACGAAAACCAGCCACCAAAAACCCTCTACCTGGTCAGTCATGGCTGGCATGTTGGCATCGTACTGCCACGCAATGATATTACTATTAAAGCGTTAGCCGTTGCCTCAGATTTTCCTAAGGCACAATATCTTGAAGTTGGCTGGGGTGATAGGGATTTTTACCAGACACCGGAGCCACACCTCGGCATCATCCTTAAAGCAGCGCTTTTGCCCACAGCCAGTGTGTTGCATATTGTTGGTTTCAGTGGTTCCGTATCCGGTTATTTCCGCAACAGTGAAGTCATCCAGATTACGTTGCCTGCTACTGGTTTTAAGCAACTCGTCAATACTATCGCCGCAAGTTTTGCTGTGGACGGCGCTGGCAATGTTCAACCACTTGGCAAAGGCCTCTATGGAGACAGTCAGTTTTATCTATCGACTGAAAGCTACCATTTATTTAACACCTGCAATGTCTGGGTTGCTCGCGCGCTACAAAATGCAGGTCTCGATATTAGCCCGGTACGTTCTATTCGTGCTAGCAGTCTGATGTCCAGCGCAAGAAAGTTAGGCACGGTAATACAGGCAGAGCGTTTAGAGTAGCACCTGTTTTTTAAACCGCGCTTAATGACATCGCTAATGACTAGGCAAGCTCTGATTAAGGGCGACCGACGACTGTATCCGCGAGCAAGAATGCGATTCACTGGAAACGAATATCTAGATCCATTCACTAAGCCAGATAATGAGTAAGTATAAGATTTCGGCATACAGCAGAACAAGAATCACAGCGAAAACAATAGCGAGTAGCGCCATCAAACCATCATTCTCAATTAGACTGATACTCAAAGACAACAGTACCAGTGCAGGCGGTGTATTTGTACCTGGGATCGGCAACATCATCAATACACCAAGCATGGATACAACGAGGCCCAGTAAGGCGTAACCGAGGCGGTATCGCATCCAGTTTAAACGCGGTTTTACCAGACGCTCAAGCCACGGTAAAAAACGCTCCCCCAATCGAGCGGCTCGCTGACTCCAATCTGGGCGTATACGTGTGTTGCGAAATTGCGGCGGTAACCAGACACCCTTCTTACCGACAAACATCTGTAATCCTAGCAGTACTACCACAACACCTAATAGAGAACTCAAGCCCAATGCCGGCATCGGTAATGCACCGGGCAGAGACAACAGCAGCAGTGGAATGGCATAACCATTAGAACCCATCGCCAATCGATTTAACCCGTCTCCCATGGTCAAGGGTTTATCGCCTGCAACAACGGCTAGTTGCGTCAATCGTTCATGCAGTGAAGTGCCCGACATAGATGCACGCACCATTTTCTTATGCGAGACTAACCGGCGTGATGAAAGTATTTGGCTTAACCGTTAACACCGAACAGTCTACTTGGTTAAGCACTTCTTCGGCGGTGCTACCAATGAGAAAACCGGCAATGCCAGTGCGACAGACCGTGCCCATGACCAGCAAATCAATATCCTGCTCGATCACAAGTTCGGCGATACGCTGATCAGGCTCACCTTCAATGAGATGTAAATGTGGTTTCAGATCGGCAATATCAGAGCGGTCTAACAAATCATCAAAACGTTTTTGAATCAACGTTTTCGCTTGCGTCTTCGCCTGTCGCAAATCCTCGTTCATACCCTGTTTTTGCCCATACCGCTCCCCAGGTAAATACCAGACATGTACGATATGCAGTTGGCTAGTTGCTTGGCGAGCAATACTACTGGCCAATCGCATAATCAGTGGGTTAAGGGAATCCGCTTCTGCGCCAGCCGCATAGGGATCGACAGCCGCCATTATTCGTGTAAAGGGCTTTGTCTGTCCACGCTTGATGACCCATACTGGACACGGACATTTTCGCATCAGATGCATCGAGGTCGTGCCAAACAAACGTTCGCGAATCCCTTGTTTTTGCTCTGCCGTGGTAATAACTAGGTCGTGTTTTTTACGTATCACCTGCCGGATAACTTCCAGAAAAGTTATGCCTTCCAGCACTTTCATCTCGACTTCAATATCCGCAGCTTCTATCGGCAGCATTAGACTCCGCAACCATTCCCTGCTTTCCGCAAAGGCAGCATTGCGCTGTTTTGCCACAATAACATCGCTGTAACCCTGCAACCCCGGTGGTTCTTTTATTACGGTAAGTAGTGTTAGTCGCGCACTATTTTGACGCGCAAGTGACACTGCCTTATCCAGTGCTGCTGTTTCCAGACCTTGATGATCCAGAGTCAAAAGAATATTTTTAAATTTCTGCATCTGTTTCGCTCTTTCTTTTTGTGAATTCCTATCGTTACAATTTATCAGATGCTAACTCTCTTTATAAGTCGAATATTCGCAGCATAAAAATCGTCTTTTACGAATAGTTTATTTTAGGGATGTTAACTCAACCACTATGCACTGAAAGTGCATAGGTTGATTTAACAGCGATTAAAAGTCGCTTGGCTTACCTTTGGTTTTCTATAGAGCATTGTTCGTAACACTGCTCTGCTCTACTTTATTTTAGTTTTGACACAGAGACCACGGAGCACACAGAGAAATTCAATTTATTTACTCTGTGACCTTTGTGGTCTCTGTGTCTCAGGCTTTTATGTATAGCAGCTAAAGCCTTGGACTTAAAGTACATCATTTTAACTCGCGTACTGAGACAATAAAACATCCGCCAATAGCGCAGCTATCAATAGCGACTTTTAGTCGATATACAACACAAAAACCCTTTTTACCCATTTTCATAGCAATTTCTGCGTTTCTCACCCAAAACACCTTTTCTCTTTATCATTGTTTGTTACGGCAATAGTTACGCACCTGGCCCGTTCGAAGCTTTTGTCAGCGAAGACCTTGGTTTATGTAATTTAGTCGCAGGCGGCGATTTATGGAAGATGAAAGACATGGGTGTTGACATTATTATGGATTTCACCGATGCAGGTTTTACCACGACAATAAGCTAACCAATATGTGATTGACTGAGTCAGGCTTACCTGTTGCCACACAGCATAGAGTAACGACCGCAGAAGAAATTAAAAATGCTTTTACAGGCATGCAAACTAAAACGCCAGATCTATTAATCGAACCCTTGGTCTCTGGCGAAGATTACAGACTTTTAGTTATTTAAGCGCACCGCTTGTATCCTTTTTTAAATAAAGCTTCCAGTTAGTACTAATTGTTTCACGAGTATTCACAGTGTGTACTTTATAGATGTAACTTTCAGCCATTTATAATAGAGGTGCTAACACCCGGCTTACACCTTCCGCCAGTTTTTTAGCTTTGGAAATATTTTGTCTGTCGTCTACCGTTATTTCTTTTACTTCGGCGCAGATTGAGAGAAAGTCCTGCTCCAGTTCAACGGCAACTTGCTCGCCGTAAAAAAACAGATTGGCTTCAAAATTAAGCCTGAAACTTCGTTGATCCATGTTGGCGGAACCTATGCTTGAAAACACGCCATCGATGGTCACAGTTTTAGCATGAGGCATCACGCCCTGAAGTTCAAAAACCCTTACTCCCGCTGCTAACAGTTCATCCAAAAAAGAGTGGCCAGCATATTGCACCAACGGATGGTCAGACTGTGCCGGTAATAACAAACGAACATCAACGCCTCTTAACGCTGCGGTTTGCAAAGCCATAACGATTGCTGCATCGGGAACAAAATACGGTGTTTCTATCCACACTCGTTTTTGCGAAAGATTAATGGCGGCAAACATTAAGGTATGAATGGCTCGCCAGCGTTGATCCGCCGGACCGCTGGCGAGCAGTTGCGCCCAAACGTCACCCTCAGCTTTTATTGGCGGAAAATACACCGGGCTAACCAGATCTTCTGCACTGGCGTGATACCAGTCCTGACAAAAAACTTCCTGCAATGAATGCACCACCGAGCCGCAGATACGGGCATGCAGATCACGCCAAGGTTCGCCGCGCCCGGCATAGTCATCACCCACATTCATGCCGCCGGTAAAACCGATTACGCCATCCACCACCATAATTTTACGGTGGTTACGATTGTTTAATGATAATTGACGACTCAGCGGATTAACCCGAAGAAAGCGTTCGACCTGACCGCCTGCCTGCAATAGTGGCTGAAAAAAGTGCTTGTTAGCACTACGCGAACCGACATCATCGAGCAGTAAGCGTACCTCCACGCCGCGTTGACAGGCAGTTGTTAATGCATCACGTAGGCGCTGTCCGGTGCTGTCTGGTTGCCAGATATAGTAGACCATATGGATGTGGTGCTGCGCCTTTTGTATGGCCCCTTCCAGAGCATCAAAAGCCGCTGCACCGTCACGCAATAGTGTGACTTTATTTGCAGCTAATGGTCCATTCTCATCTAGCTTGTACGCCAGTTTTAACAATGTTGGCGGTAGTTTGACCTCTGCCATGCTCTCTGCTGTGGTGCGCTGTATTTTATGTAACGCCGGTGCGAGTTTCTCCTCAGCATTACGCCGCTTACGCCTCCGTAAACGTAAACGGGTTGTGCCAAACACCCAAAATGCCAACAAGCCAAGGAATGGAATCAAGATGATGACCATTATCCACGCCAGCGTTGCGCCGGATTCACGGCGCTGCATAATCACCTTCGGAATCAAAATAGCAATAATCAATAGGTCGAGAATCAACCAGGCGGGATTAAATCCACTCATCCGGCAATGCCAAAGTAAAACAGCAGTGTGATAACAAGAATGGCCGCCAGATTGAGCCGTAAACCAACATGCATCATATCGCGTTGCGTAATTTCACCACTGGCGTGTACCAACGCATTTGGGGGTGTTGCTACCGGCAGCATAAACGCCATAGAAGTGGCAATGGCGACCGGCACAACCAGGCTGTCGGTCTCCAGCCCAAGCTGTAACGCAACCCCCATAAGGATGGGCGCAAGTTTTGCGGTAACGGCAGTATTGGAAATCAGCTCGGTGGCGAAAACGGCAATAGCCACCAGAACCAGTAACAGAGTAAACATCGGCAAGTCACCGACGCCAGAACTTAACAAACCTGCCAACCAGTCTGCCGCGCCTGATTCAGTAAGCCCGCGTCCCAGCGTCAAGCCACCACCAAGCAGTAACAGTACACCCCAATGCACGCCTTTTTCCAGCGCTCGCCAATCCACACAGCGGCTTAACATCAACAGAGCCACCGCAATGCTGGCAACGGCCGCCGAACTAAACAGCGCTGGCGGCAACTGTAATAGCGAACCTAAGAAAGGACCGAACAACCACAGAGACATGGTGATCCCGACGATTGTCAGCGCCCGTCTGCCACCTGCGTCCAAGGGTACTTTCTGTTCCAGCGTTACGTTAAGTTGTCTTTGTTGCGGGCGATAGGTCCACCATAGAATAGGAATAGCAACCACCATCATGGTAATGCTTACTGGCAAACCATAACTCAACCACTGTAAAAAGCTGATTTCCAGTAAACCCGCAGCAATGGCATTTGGCGCCGTCCCGGTTAGTGTTGCTACGCCACCAATGCTGGCACCATAAGCCACACCCAGCAGTAATAAACGGGAAAGATTTCTATCGGCAGCCTGTCGGCTGATAATGCCCAGTGCCACCGGCAGCAACAAAGCAGTGGTGGCGGTATTGGAGATAAGCATGGAAAGTAATGCCGAAGTCAACATAAAAGCGATCAGCAGTTTTAAGGTACTGCTACCTGCCGTTGCCAGTATATGCCGTGCCAACCAACGATCGACGCCGTTCGCTTCAACCGCCACGGCTAAAGCATAACCACCGAGCACCAAAAACAGTACCGAACTGCCAAAGGAATCGTAGGCATCTCTGGGTTCGAACACACCCACCGCCGCCAACCCGACAGGAATCAGTAATGCCGTCACCGGTAGCGGTAGCGCTTCACTAATCCACAACACGGCAGCAAATACGGTAATCGCAAGGGCACCTGCAATAAGTGCCCCCTGTGGCAGACTCAACCAGTAAACAAAAACGGCAAGCAGAGGCGCGGCAATTAAAGCCGCAATCTGTGCTCGCGGCAAACTAAAGTCCCTGTTTTCGCGCGTCATCTGCTTGCCGTCTGTTATTTCATCTTTCATCCGGCACTAGTGAAGAATAGCCGAAGCATTGCCAAAGAATAGCTACCCCTTATCAGCATTATTTTCCAGTGCTTCACGATAGATGTGCACATCTTGCTGCGGGAACGGAATGGATATGCCTTCGGCGTCGAAACGGCGCTTAACTTCGCGCGTAACATACCAGTAAATATCCCAGTAATCATCTGGGCGCACCCAAGGACGGCATACAAAGTTAACCGAAGAGTCGGCAAGTTCATGCAGTCTTACCATCGCTTCAGGCTCTTTTAAAATACGATCATCCTGCTCAACAATTTCTTGTAAAATTTTCTGTGCTTTATCAATGTCGTCGCTATAACCGATACCAAAAACCAAATCGATGCGGCGCTGGGTGATACCCGTAACGTTTATGATGACATCACCCCAAACTGAATTGTTGGGCACGATCACCAGCTGATTATCGGGCATTCTTAATTGTGTGGATAGCAGGTTCATCGAATCGACCACACCCGTTGTACCGGCAACACTGATCATATCGCCTAAATCAAAAGGTCGGTAAATCAACATGAGGATACCGCTGGCAAAATTGCTCAATGAATTTTGCAGCGCAAAAGCGATGACAAAACCAGCAGCACCAATAATGGCTAGCACCGGCCCAATATTAATTTCCAACGCTGATAGTCCGACAAAAAGACCAATAATAAAAACCACCCGGCGCGCTGTCATTACTAGGAAGTCACGCAACAATGTAGAAAAATGTTTTGATTTTGAAAATGCCTTTCTAGCCGCTTTACCCGCGACAATAGAAAGCAGGTAGAACACCAGCATAATAACAACAAATTTGATCATGTTAAGTGCCCAGCGCAAACCGCCTTCTGTCGACATCATCCAACCGGAAATAGTCGTCCAGGTGGCACTTACGTCGGTGACATCGACTTTAATGCCACTGATGGCTTTAATATAGATATCGTACTCATCAGTCACGCCACCTTTAGCCGTCAACTCAGTCAGAACCACCTTAAAACGATCAACCAGCATGGTTTGCTCTGCCATCAGAATCGTTATGTGTTTAATCAACGCCGTTTTTAACGCTTCTTTTGTGTCGGCAGATTTGTCCGAGCTAATAACCGCGTCACCGTCTTGGCTGGCACTGGCATTGGCATCCGCAATGGCTTGTTGCAGTATTTGGTTTTCAGCAAGTTTTGATGCGGCGACCTTTGCCTCTTTTATTGCCGTTTTGGCATCCGCAGAGGCTTCAAGCTTATCTTGTTTATCGGTATTTTCTTTGGACTCTTTTACTTCTTCTAGTGCTTCTGCAACTTCTTCCACAGCATCAATTTCTGCTTCCTTATAAATAGCGGCAATCTGTGCATTGCTAATTTCTACCACCTTGCCCTGTAGCAAACCAAGCCAAGCTTGCGCTTCGACTTGCAACTCGCATTTGGTCAGTGGTTTGAGCTGATAAGACAGTACTTCAACGGATACGCTCGCATCTTTATCCGTTATTGCTTTGATGTCTGAAGCGCAGTCAGCCGCAAACAGACTGCCTGACAGGGTAATCAGTGCTATCGCTGACAATAACTGTCTGTAGTTGTCGAGGGGATTTAATTTCATTTAAGTACTCACTATTTTATTTTTACGGTAGTTTCAAACGGTAGATTCAAGCGCTGGATTTAAAAGCATATTGCGTACAAGCGCAATAAATAAATAGGGGTACCTTCAGGAACGGCTCCGTGGCAGAGCAGCAGGTAAACTAAAACACAACGTAAAAAGCAAGGCTCTTTGCTAAGAGCCTTGCTCATATTCATTGAAAAGGGCTTTAGGGTACCTCTATTAATAGAGGTACCCTAAAGCCTAATCTAAAGCCTAATCTAAAGCCTAATCTAAAGCCTAATCTAAAGCCTAATCTAAAGCCTATTGATAGTGGCTCGGTTAAGTAGACAATGGCGAGGTACAAGATCCTCGTTATTAGCCTGTTGCACTTTTCTCCAAACCACACTGCATATTGCCCGGAACAGCAATATCAATGCGCTTTGGTGGCTCTAGATCCAGCGCATCCATAATCGCGACAAAAGCTTCTTCAGACCGGTTGTTACCCAAGCGGGAGTTAAAAGCCTTCTCACGCGCGATAGTCGATGATGTCATGCCGATGTAGTCATGACCCGGGTAAACCGTGGTTTCACCATCCAGGGTAAATAACTTCTGCGTGATTGAATGATACAAAGCTTTAGCATCACCAGACTGGAAATCAGTGCGACCACTGCCATCGATTAATAAGGCATCACCGGTAAAAACAGCACCATCAATAGCGAAACTGACACAGGTATCGGTATGGCCAGGTGTGTAAATCACCCGAATAGATTGGTCACCTAATAGCAGTGTGTCACCATCTGTGAGCAGCTTATCCGCACATGTCAAACCACTGCTTTCATGCACCATGACTGCACTACCAAACTCTTTTCTCAATAGCCCAGAGGCGGTAACGTGGTCAGCATGGACATGTGTTTCCATCGTATATTTTAACTCCAACCCCAACTGTTTAATCAGCTTCACATCACGCTCAAACTGTTCCAAAACAGAGTCGATAAGTGCTGCCTGTTTGCTCGTTTCATCCCACAGTAAATAACTATAAGTACCGGTAGGCGCATCAAATAATTGTTCAAGTTTCATTGTTATACTCCCGTATAGTTAATAATAAAGGTAAAGATTATGAAATTTATGTAAGTTGATTACAATCTTTGTAGTGCTCAACACCACCAATATTGCTCACCTTGCTAAAGCCCAGTTTTTGCAAAATTTCGACTGCCGCCGCTGCCCGACCACCTATAAGGCAATGCACCAGTATTGGCATATCTTTTTCTAGCCGCTCACAAGCAACGGCCTCCAGCTCATTTAACGGAATATTAACCGCACCAGGAAAACGGATATCATCATGCTCGTCTTCACTACGGACATCTAGCAAGGTACCGTCTTCAGGTAAAAGTTGGCGAATATCGTCACAGGTTAGTGGTTTCATAGTATTGTCTCAAACATCAAAATATAAATTAATCAAATTATAAAGCGCTAATGAAAAGACGGTTAGTGCTTATCTCTGTGCATACTATAATGATACCATAACCACTATAAAAGTCGAATTATCTGTTAAGTATCATCTGTTTTTTCGAGCATTTGTGTGATTGCATGAAAAATGAAGATAAAAATTTAATATCTCAATAAGTTGATCCAGATTAATATTTTAGCGGCTGCTACGTGTTATCTTTCGGGCGTTTAGTTCATTCCCTGCCTTAGGCAAGTTTTCAGTAACCCATGAAACTGCACTCTCATTTAGAATCAAGTCAGAGGCTACCTAAGTAAAAATTAAGGCTGCACTGACGCCCTACGTTAACCAGGCACCATCAAACTTCAATCAAATCTTGAGACTGAGTTTTTAAATTATGAATTATTTGTCTAGCTCCGCCTTCTTCTCCGGCATACTCCTCATCACCACACAGTTTTCGCCCGCTTTGGCATGGGCAGAAAATAACGCCTTAGACAGCCATGAAATTATTACTGTTGCCAGCGAGAAGACCAGTAACGCTGTCACACTGGGCGGTGTCGTGGAACCTAAAATGATCGTTAACCTGTCCGCACAAATGCCTGGCGATGTCAGTTTTGTTGCGGGTTCAGAAGGCGATAGTTTTAAACGGGGTGACGCACTCATTGCTTTGGATACAAGCGCACTGCTGGCAAAACGACAACAGGTAAACTCACAACTGGCAAACGCCAAAGCCGCGCACCGCAATGCAATCATTCAATACAACCACGAACTGGAAAATCCTAACTCGCAAGCAAACGCAATGCTCGGTGGTGCACCCAGTTTGTTTGGCATGTTTGGCGACCCCATGCGCTCTTTTACCGGTCAGGGAAATCCTGACATGGAACGCCATGCCAGCCTGTATGCGATGGGCGTACAAATCGAAACGGCAAAAAATGGCGTCTATCAAGCGTATGCGGCTTTGCGTGAAATTGATGTATCACTAAAAAACGCGATCAGTTACGCGCCATTTGATGGCGTCATTGTGAAGAAAATGGTTGAACAAGGTGACATCGTTCAACCCGGCATGCCATTGATAAGCTTTGCTGATATTACGCAACTACAGCTTCGTATCGAAGTCCCCACTCGCTTGCTCAGAGTCATCAAAAAGGGGGGGCAAATACACGCAAGACTGGATGGTTATGCCAACATGATAAACGTTTCAGTTGACCGCATTTTTCCTATGGCGACTGCTGGCGGCCACACCACCACGGTAAAATTTAGCCTGCCACGCAAAATCATGGCGCATTCTGGCATGTATGCTGAGATTGTTCTGCCTGATCCAACAAGGCAAATTTCAGCCTTACCGGTCATCCCCTATTCTGCCATTGTCTGGCGTGGCAGTCTGCCAGCCGTGTTTCAGGTAACTGAAGATGGCGAATATAGACTGCGCTTGATCCGAGTAGATGACCAAGCCGTTGATGGTTATATCAGCGTTATCTCAGGCATCCGTGCAGGTGATCGGATTCTTGCAAAACCATCGAATTTAACGGCTTCTGGCTTGTAGCCAGAACCAGCCAAATAGGATCAACATGAGCAAAACCGAACCGGAAACAGCAAAAAATCCCGAACACGACAAACCCACCCTCGACCCCGGCACTGCCGGTAAATTATGTAAAATTTTTATCCACTCGCCGTTGTCACCGCTGCTGTACATGGTTGCGTTACTGCTGGGTATTTTTGGTCTAATCGCTACACCGCGCCAAGAAGACCCGGAAATATCCGTTCCCATGATCGATATTTTCTATCAGATGCCGGGCGCTTCGGCAGAACAAATGGCTAAATTAGTCATCGGCCCGCAAGAGCGTGTGCTCAGCGAAATCCCCAGCATTAAACACGTTTACTCTGCCAGCGATAAAGAAATGGGGCTAATCACCCTGCGTTATCGCGTTGGCGAAGAAATGGAATCTGCCCTGGTAAGCACCATGGCAAAACTCAAAGCCAATGCAGACCTGCTGCCGCGGGGGGCAAAACCCGCGATGATGAAACCACGGGGTATCGACGATGTTCCCGTGGTTACCATCACCCTGTGGTCGAATGAAGTTGATGATTCCACCTTGCGTGCACTGGCAACTACCGTCAAACAGCGACTAAAACAACTGCCAAAAACAGGCAATGCCTTTGTCTCCGGTGGTCGCGCCCGCCAAGTTCGTATTGATGTTAATCCCGCACGGCTGGTTGGCTTTAATTTAAGCATGGGACAAATAGCCAAGGTTATCCAGGGATTTAATAGTGAACAAACGGTCGGTTATACCGAACGGGGTGATCTGTTCGCTTACGTTGAAACCGGTACCTTTCTACGCGGCGTAAACGATATTCGCCAACTGGTTGTTGGCTTGCAGGGTGGCAACCCCGTATTCATGGATGACATTGCAAAAGTCAGCATCGGACCGGAACTGGCAAAACAGATGGTGACATTTTCCAGTGGCGCGGCTTATCCTGGCGAACGGGTAGATAACGCGCAGGCCGTCACCATTGCTCTTGCCAAACATAAAGGTGCAAATGGTGTCACCGTGGTACGAAACATTCGTGCTGAAATGGAAAAACTTCAGGGCACTTTGATTCCTGATAACGTGCATATTGAATACACGCGCGACTACGGTAAAAGCGCCAGTGACAAAGTGAATTCACTGTTTATTGACCTGCTGATTGCAACGGCTGCCGTCATGTTCTTGGTATGGCTGTCGATGGGAGTCAAACCCGCAGTAGTGGTATTTATGACCATCCCGCTGGTATTACTGGTTACCCTGTTTGCCGCTATGATGATCGGTTACAGCATCAATCGTGTTTCTCTTTTTGCGCTAATTTTCTCCATTGGTTTTCTGGTGGATAACACCATTGTTATTATTGACAATATCTACCGTCGCTGGTTATTGCATGGTAGTCCGGATACCTCTGTCGCTATTGACGCTGTTCGCGAAGTGGGTAACCCAACAGTGCTTGCCACCTTTTGTGTGGTAGCCGCGCTAGTCCCGATGGGTTTTGTCAGCGGCATGATGGGGCCTTATATGGCACCTATTCCGGCTCTGGGTTCGGTGGCAATGTTATTTTCCTTATTTGTTGCATTGGTATTTGCACCCTATATTGCTATGCGCGTCATGCCAACCATGCCGCAATTAAAGAAGATGCAGGAGCGAGATGTAAAAATAGACAAAAAGATTGAAGGTATTCATCAATTTACCATTGGTTCACCGTGGAAGAACCGTTCTAGGGGACGACTTTTTTTGCTTGGTTTAATTGTCACCTTCTTTATCGCAGGATTCATGTTCTACACCACGGCGGTAACCGTCAAAATGTTACCCCTAGACAACAAACCTGAGTTCCAAGTCACCATTAACATGCCTGCGGGGACGCCACTAACCGAAACCGCTAGTTTCACTAATGACCTTGCTGAAATCATTCGCACTGTGCCAGAAGTTATTTCCATACAAACTTATGCTGGAACGTCTATACCCTTCGATTTTAACGGACTGGTGCGTCAATATTATCTACGCATGTTTCCATGGCAAGCACAGATTCAGATCATTCTCGTCGATAAGAGCGAACGTGATCGCAGTAGCCATGAAATAGCCGTCGATGTGCGTGAGAAAATAGCACCACTGGTTGATGCCTCCGGCATCCGCGAAAAGGATGGTGCCGGTGTCACCGTGGTAGAAATGCCCCCTGGCCCCCCCGTTTTACAAACAGTGGTTGCCGAAATCAGTGGCCCGGATGCGGCGACCCGTCGTCAAGTAGCACAGGATATGAAGGGGTTTTTCGAACAATCTGAAATGATTGGTGAAGTTGAAACCCTGATGCGCGAACCGATGACCACCTGGCGTTTTGAAATTAATACTAAAAAAGCCGCGTTGAACGGTGTATCAATTGAATCTATAAACCAGCACCTAGCGATGGCAATGGGCATGTTCAAGGTTAGCGACCTGAAAGAAAGAGGCGTCGAAGAAGCCACGCATATCCTGTTACAGGTTCCACTGTCCATACGCACCGACCTGAGTAATCTAAGCAGCTTGCCAGTGATGACAATGGCTGGCACAACCGTGCCTCTGGGACAGTTAGGTGAATTCGTCGAACAAGTACGCGAATCTTATATCTTCCACAAGGATCTACGCCCCATCGAGTATGTCGTCGGCGATGCAAAAGGTCGGCTGTCTGCCCCTATTTACGCACAAATGGATGTTGCCCGATTAATGGAAGATTATGTCACGCCAGATGGGGTCAGCATGAGCGGGAACTACTTCGGCGCACCTAAAACCGATACCGTGTCAGGTTTCGAATGGGGCGGAGAATGGACGGTAACGTTTGAAACCTTCCGTGATATGGGCATCGCCTATGCGGTTGCGCTTATTGTCATTTATATGCTGGTGGTCTGGCAGTTTGGCAACTTCATTATTCCCGCCGTCATCATGTCACCCATCCCCCTGACATTATTAGGCATCGCACCGGGGCATATGATAATGGGTGCAGATTTCACCGCCACCTCCATGATCGGCTGGATCGCACTGTCGGGTATCATCGTGCGTAACTCCATCCTGCTGGTAGACTTTACCCTGATCCAAGTCGCCAGCGGCATGAACCTTTATGATTCAGTCATTAGTTCCGCTAAAGCAAGAACCCGTCCGGTTTTAATCACCGCGATATCAACCATGGTGGGCTCCGTTATCATTCTCGCCGATCCTATTTTCCAAGGTATGGCAATATCACTGCTGTTTGGTATTTTTGTTTCCACCATCCTTACCTTGATTGTGGTGCCACTGGGTTGTTTAAGTATTGGCGAAGAAACCTTCCGTAAAGTTGCAAAGCGTACCGTCTGTTAAACCCAGCGTGGGAACAAGAAACGTGATTCTCACGCGCCCACGATTAAGGTCCGCTACTGGGCAGGAAGAGACGTTGGTCGTTATTCGTTGTTCGTTGTTCGTTGTTCGTTAAAAGCGTAAAGACTTAAAAACCATGCGCTTTATCGATGACTGCTGGGTATGTTTTTTACGAATGACGAATAACGAAGGACGTCTGTTTTTTGGGCGTCCGTTAAGTGTCAGTAACAGCCATTTTATTCGACTCTGTGATGCATATACCTCGTAAAAAACGATTTAAATACCTA
>CAZYYW010000043.1:0-18348 GCA_964651445.1 uncultured Thiotrichaceae bacterium | reverse complement strand
CCAAATTTGGCCAGCCACTCAAGAGCCCTTAGCCTCGAAGCCCTTAGCCCCAAGAACCCTTAGTTCGTATTATTGACCAGTCTCATATTTTTACTGATATCGGCATTTTCTCTGATCACTTGTAAAGCACTGGAAAAATCACGCAGGGCAGATTCCCTTACCGCTTCACTTCTCACTAAATTAACGCGCCCCGGTAATACGTTATCCAGCATGTTTACATTGTTAAGCACAACGAGTGCGACATCACCGGAAGCCAAATCAACCGCTTTCACAGCAACCTTGCCTTCTTCAGCCGCCACCATTTCAAAACTATTATGAAGGATGGATGCATCACCCGCACGTGCGCTATCTCGGCGACCTAATGCAACAATGGTTTCAATGGTTATACCATCCGCTGTTAAACTATCAAGCGATGCACCGGCTTCAAGCTTGCCCTTAGCGTCTAATGCTGCCGCCATGGTTTGTTTATGACCACTCTGTATTTTTAATATATTTTCTATTCGAGAGCTTACCTGTTGCAAAGGAATCGCAGTGGCTGGCACATGTTCGTTAAGCCTTACGACAACGACATGCCCAGTGTCGAGTTCGATAATATCACTGTTGTTACCCTGCTCAAGCACCAGCGCAGAAAAAGCAACATTTCTCAACTTTTCGTTACTGGCAACACCCTCACCTTCAAAGCGTGAAAAATAATCACTGGTTTTAATCACAAGTTCAAGTTCTTCTGCCACAACGTCAAGACTATCAGGATTTTCAAAGGCTGCGTTTGCTAGTCTTTCGCCAATATCAAAAAACATTGAGGCGACACGATCCATTTTAATCTCTTCTTCAAACTCATAACGTTTAACGCCCATTGGCACGATCGCTTCACTGCGAATGTCATCCAGTTTAATGAGGTGGAAACCAAACTGTGTTTCAACCACGTCACTGACGGTTCCCTGTTGCAACTCGTACAAGGCAGTTTCAAATGGTTTTACCATGTCTCCGACAGCAACCCAATCGAGACTGCCACCGAGCGCAGCCGAACCGGGGTCTTGCGAATGCTGTTTTGCTAGCTCAGCAAAGTCCGCACCCTGCATTAGTTCTTTTTGCAACGATTCAATTTTTTCCTGTGATGCCGCATTATCTTCAGATGCCAGAATCAGGATGTGACTCGCTTTGCGTTCTTCACGCGCTGACGCACGTGCGACGTACTCATCGTACATTTGTACGATTTCGTGTTCATCAATTTTAATATTTTCAGCCAGTGCCGCAGAGGTAAGCTCAACAAAATCAACTTTTATTTTTTCAGGGCGCATAAAACGTTGTATGTTTGTTTCATAAAACTGTTTAATTTCTTCAGCCGACGCTTGTGTTGAAGTGGAAAAGTGATCCACGTTAAATGTCAGCACGCTTATGTCACGTGTCTGCTCGCTTAACGCTGCAAGTTTGTTAGCGGCCTTTTCTGTGACAAATGCAGAACTGGAAATGGCGGACTGCATTTGCTGTACCCGCAGTTCGTTTCGTAGTGACTGCTCATACATCGGCACACTCATGCCGATTGAGCCGATGCTCATTTCAAAACGCTCACGGTCAAACACGCCATCGATGGTAAATATCTGTTTGATTCTTTGTTTTACGATTGCATCAGAAATACGAAAACCACTTTCGAAAGTCACATATTCAAGTAAACGCTGATTAATCATCTGCGTTAATGTGCGATTACGCAGCGTATTTTCATCAATCGGCATCTTGCCATCATTCTGCCGTAGCAGCGTTTGGCGCTGCATTGAAACCGTACGCTCAAATTCATTAGCGCTTATTTCTGAACTATTAACTTCTGCTGCAAAACGAGGACCGGCGTCATCAAAGTAAGATTGAACTCCCCATAAGGCAAAGGGCAGAGCAATTAACCCAACGATAACCATACCGAGCCAACCTTTCATGCTGTCATTCATCGCTTGTAACATAATTTTTCTACTTTAGTGTTTAAATGTATTGGTGCAGAATTATACCTAAATCAGAGAAATTATCTCGATTAGGAGAAAATAAATATTATTTGAATTGCGGCAGAATGGTGATTAAGCCTAAAAAAGCAGTGATGGGCGATAAATGCCGCTTAGTGGATATTTTTTCAGAAAGAATTTAACGACTTGTAGCGCAAAGATAAAGCCATGTTTATCTCTGCACTGCCGTCTAAATATGGCGGACCGGACGGGATTTGAACCCGCGACCTCCGGCGTGACAGGCCGGCATTCTAACCAGCTGAACTACCGGTCCGTACTTGGTGGGTGCTGAGGGAGTCGAACCCCCGACATTCGCCTTGTAAGGGCGACGCTCTACCAGCTGAGCTAAGCACCCAGTTTTCGCAAATCCCCTCAGAATGTATGCCGTATAAATCTGGCAATACAAGTCTAAGCAGCCCTGCGAAGGCGCGCTAGTTTACTGCATCTTTTAAAGCTTTACCAGGCTTAAATGCAGGAACTTTAGCTGCAGCGATTTGAATCTCTGCGCCAGTCTGTGGGTTACGACCAGTGCGCGCAGCACGATCACGTACCAAGAATGTACCAAAGCCAACAACGCCAACTTGCTCGCCGCTAGCGAGGGTAGAGGTGATGGTGCCGAGTACTGCGTCAACTGCACGTGCAGCGTCAGCTTTAGTCATGCCAGTTGATTCTGCAACAGCGTCTGTAAGTTCAGATTTATTCATTGAATTCTCCCAGTTCAGGTAGTTTTTATTTATAGACAAACAATGTAGAAGTTATTATTTTATTTTGATTACTGAGCAAGAATCTCAGGAATCACGCAACGGCTACTAGCAAAGTTTTGCTAAGCGGATTTATACAGTGAGTTCAGCATTGTGTCAACGCTAAAGCGGAAAAACACAGGGGTTTTAGTGATTTTTAACAATTAAAAGCCAACACATTGATAATAAATGTATTGGCCTGTGCTAAAAAAACGGCTAAAAAAAACGGCTAAATATAATCGACTATAAATAATCAGCGACTAATATTCATTAAAGCTTCAGTAACAAAAATTTTCAATTCAATTAATGCAATGACGAATTAATCACAGGCACGATTCAGTTGTTTCGCACAAATATAAACGCTGCGAACACCTTACGCTAACGCATTGTTTAATGCCGCAAACTTGCTTCCGTTTTCTTATTTTTACTTTTACTTGAGCTTGATGATTTCCCTTCACCTTTAGCGTCATTAAGTGGTTCAGGCATTTCTGTTAATGCCAGTTCTAACACTTCATCAATCCAGCGCACCGGTTTGACATCAAGTTTGCTCAAAATATTCTTGGGAATTTCTACCAGATCTTTTTCATTTTCGTAAGGAATTAAAACTGTTTTGATTCCCGCTCGGTGAGCCGCCAGCAGCTTTTCTTTTAAGCCTCCAATCGGTAACACTTCGCCACGTAAAGTAATCTCACCCGTCATCGCGACGTTAGCATTGACCGGTTTGCCGGTAATAGAGGACGCTAAAGCGGTACACATACCGACGCCAGCACTGGGGCCGTCTTTTGGTGTCGCACCTTCTGGAACATGCACATGAATGTCGATTTTTTCCTGAAAGTCCGGCTGCAAGCCAAGAGCCGCCGCACGGCTACGAATAACGGTCATCGCTGCCTGAATGGATTCCTGCATAACATCGCCCAATTGACCGGTATAGGATAATTTGCCTTTGCCGCGCATTACCGCAGACTCGATGGTGAGAAGCTCACCACCCACTTCTGTCCACGCCAAACCATTCACCTGGCCAACCTGGTCATTGTCTTCAACAACGCCATAACGGAAACGCTTCACACCGAGATATTTTTCCAATGTTTTTGGCGTAACCTTAGTAACAGCCGTTGCTTTCTTTTGCTTAAGGACAACTTCTTTGACAACCTTTCGACAGATTTTTGCAATTTCACGCTCAATGCTGCGAACACCCGCCTCACGGGTGTAATAACGAACGATGTCACGCAGTGCTGCATCGTTGACGAATAGTTCACCTTCTTTTAGACCGTTGTTTTTCAGTTGTTTTGGCAACAAGTAGTTCTTTGCAATTTCAACTTTTTCATCTTCGGTATAACCCGGCAGGCGAATAACTTCCATGCGATCCAGTAACGGACCGGGAATATTCATGGTATTTGCAGTGGCCACAAACATAACATCAGAAAGGTCAAAATCGACTTCCAGATAATGATCGGCAAAGGTGTGATTTTGCTCAGGGTCGAGCACTTCTAGCAACGCTGATGCCGGGTCGCCACGAAAATCAGCCGCCATTTTATCGATTTCATCCAGCAGAAATAGCGGGTTACGAGTAGCAACCTTGCTCAGATTCTGAATAATTTTTCCTGGCAGTGAACCAATATAAGTTCGGCGATGACCACGAATTTCAGATTCATCTCGAACGCCGCCCAAGGCCATACGTGTGTATTTACGATTGGTTGCTCTGGCAATTGAACGCCCTAAGGACGTTTTACCCACACCCGGTGGTCCGACCAGACATAAGATCGGGCCTTTTAACTTTTTCACCCGCTGCTGTACTGCAAGGTATTCAAGAATACGTTCTTTCACCTTGTCCAAGCCATAATGGTCAGCATTAAGCACGTCTTCTGCTTCTGCCAAATTATGACGAATTTTTGATTTTTTCTTCCACGGGCAATCAACCAGCCAGTCGATATAATTACGCACTACGGTGGCTTCTGCCGACATTGGCGACATCATTTTTAATTTACTGAGCTCGCCGTCTGCTTTTTTTCTGGCCTCTTTGCTCATACCCGATTTTTCTATTTTTTGTTCTAACTCTTCCACTTCATTGGGTGTGTCTTCCATGTCACCCAATTCTTTTTGAATGGCTTTCATCTGCTCATTCAAATAATATTCACGCTGGCTTTTTTCCATTTGTTGCTTTACGCGGCCACGAATACGTTTTTCGATTTGCAACATATCGATTTCGCCATCGATCAATTTCATAATGTACTCAAGACGATCTTGCACATTGGAAATTTCCAGGATTTTTTGCTTTTCGTCTAACTTCAAGGACATATGTGCTGCAATGGTATCTGAAAGACGAGATGGCTCATCGATACCCGCGAGCGAAGTTAGTACTTCAGCCGGAACTTTTTTGTTTAGTTTTACATATTGATCAAAAACGCCGAGGGTGGAACGTGAAAGTATTTCAAGCTCCTGATCATTTTTGGCTGCATCATCTGTCAGTAACTGGAAACCGGCAACAAAAAACTCGCCACTTTGGCGCATGTCTTTAATCTGCGCACGCTGCGAACCTTCAACCAGCACTTTGATGGTGCCGTCAGGTAGTTTTAATAACTGTAGAATCGTCGCCAAGGTGCCGATTTCATGCACATCGTCAATGGCGGGGTCATCAATGTCAGCACTTTTTTGAGCAACCAGCAAAATCTGCTTGTTGTCCTGCATGGCTGCATCGAGCGCTTGGATGGATTTTTCACGACCAACAAAAAGAGGGATAACCATGTGTGGGTAAACCACTACATCGCGTAAGGGCAAAACGGGGACTTCTGAAGGCTGCGATACTGTTGCTTCTGGGTCTTGTGTGCTAGCCATGGCTACCTCGAGTTATTAATAGGTTTTAAGGGCTCCTCTATTATAATTGCCTTTATTAGAATAGATGCGCCCTTTCATTATAGTGTAGACAAACGCGGGGAGTTTCAAGTACCTGATCGATAATATAATCTTGAATCAGTAATATATTATGCCAAAGGCAGATTTCTAAGGATAACTTTCTAAACGAATGTTTCAATATAAACAGGTAGTTACTAGCTCTGCTCTTTTCTGGACGAGCTTGCTTTGATTGTTTTCCCTCTGCTTGCTTTTGCCAAAGGACTCACACACAAGGGACAGATTCTCTAAACCGGCCTAAAAAGTCAACCGAACTAATTTTTTTGGCTTATTTTTCGGCTTATTTTTTGGCCTATTTTCTGCGGCTCGCCACCCTCATAAACCAGATAGGGTTGATTACTGCCTTCAACCACGGATTCATCAATCACCACTTTAGAGACGCCTTCTGTTGAAGGTAGATCGTACATGGTATCAAGCAAAATAGTTTCCAAAATAGTGCGTAAGCCACGAGCACCTGTTTTGCGCTCCATCGCTTTTTTGGCAATGGCATGCAAGGCTTCCTCACGTATTTCCAGTTCACTGCCTTCCATCTCAATCATTTTGCCGTATTGCTTACTAAGCGCATTTTTTGGTTCCGTCAAAATGGTAACCAATGCATCTTCATCCAGCTCTTCCAGCGTGGCAACCACTGGCAGTCGACCCACAAATTCTGGTATCAAACCATAGGCGATCAAGTCATCCGCTTCTAATTCATCGATGACTTCATGCGCTTTACGTTCTTCGTCTTTGGTTCTAACCTGCGCACCGAAACCGATACCGCTTTTTTCAGAGCGATTGCGAATAACTTTGTCCAGACCAGAAAACGCTCCGCCACAGATAAACAGAATATTGGATGTATCAACCTGTAAAAATTCCTGTTGCGGATGTTTGCGACCGCCTTGCGGTGGCACAGAAGCTACCGTGCCTTCAATCAGTTTCAATAACGCTTGTTGCACACCTTCACCGGAAACGTCGCGGGTAATGGAAGGGTTATCTGATTTGCGGGAGATTTTGTCTATCTCATCGATATAAACGATGCCGGTCTGTGCTTTATCAACATCATAGTCACATTTTTGCAGTAACTTCTGAATAATATTTTCCACGTCTTCACCGACATAACCGGCTTCGGTCAGGGTGGTAGCGTCTGCGATAGTGAAAGGTACGTCGAGTAATCTGGCAAGGGTTTCAGCCAACAGTGTTTTACCGGAACCGGTAGGTCCGATCATTAAAATATTACTTTTGGATAATTCGACTTCGTCTTTTTTATGTTTTACTTCAAGGCGTTTGTAGTGGTTATAAACCGCGACAGAAAGTATTTTTTTGGCGCGCACTTGGCCAATCACATAATCATCGAGGATGGCGTTAATTTCGCGCGGTGTTGGCAGTTTTTTGATGGCAGTGCTGGTTTCATCTTCCAGTTCTTCCAGAATGATGTCGTTGCATAATTCAACGCATTCATCGCATACATAAACCGATGGGCCTGCGATTAACTTTTTAACTTCATGCTGGCTTTTCCCACAAAAGGAGCAATAAAGCAGTTTTTCAGAATCGTTGCTATTGGTGTTTCTATCGTCACTCATACTGTCTCTCTCTACGCCCTGTAACTGTCACTTTGCCAACTCACGCACTATTTTTCAAGTTGTTCTTACAATGATTATAAACAACCTTACGGTATGACCATAGCGCATAGACAAAATTCGTGCAAATTTTAAGGCATTTTCACTGGTTTATTAACAAGCTGGATGAAAAAGCATGCCAGTGGTTATTTTTTGCCCAAACTATCTTTTTTCACTTTATCCCGTGTATCCAGTACTTCATCGATAAGACCGTATTTAACGGCCTCAGCAGCACTCATGAAATTGTCTCGTTCAGTGTCAGCATCAATGGTTTCAATTGATTGTCCACTATGGTCAGCTAGCAACTGGTTTAACTGCTCGCGAATTTTCAGAATTTCTTTGGCATGAATGGCTATATCACTCGCCTGCCCTTGAAAACCGCCCAGTGGCTGATGAATCATGACCCGTGAATGTGGCAACGAAAAACGTTTACCTTTGGCTCCTGCTGCTAACAGAACCGCGCCCATGCTGGCAGCCTGACCAATGCATAAGGTGCTCACATCACTTTTAATAAACTGCATGGTATCGTAAATCGCCAGGCCTGCGGTTACCGAGCCACCGGGCGAATTAATGTAAATAGAAATATCTTTGTCTGGGTTTTCTGATTCAAGAAATAGCAACTGTGCGACAATCAGGTTCGCCATGTGATCTTCGATCCCACCGACAATAAAAATAACACGTTCTTTTAATAAACGTGAGTAGATATCATATGAGCGTTCACCGCGTGGCGTTTGCTCAATGACCATTGGTACCAAGTTTAATGATTGCGCCGCTAGGGCACTATTAGAATTATTTTCGATCATTTTTTACGCCGTTATTTTATGTCAGAGTTTAGTTCTTATTTTAAAGTTGAATCGTAACGGATGGCCATTTAAGACAGTCAGCTACGACGGCTTGCCGTCCGGATTCATTACCGCATCAAAGGTGCTGTTTTTACTGCTTATTTTCGCCTGTTCTGCAACCCAATCAACCACCTTGTCTTCCATTACCAGTGTCCGTATACCACTGAGCAGTTCCTGATTACCCATGTAATAACGTACAAATTCATCGGGGTCATCATAATCTCGTGCCATGTCTTCTACACGTTGTTTTAACATATCGGCATCAATTTGTAATTCTGAAGTCTTGGCAACTTCTGCCAGTATCATACCCAGTTGCACTCGACGTTTGGCATCACCGAGAAAAGATTCAGTCGTTGAACTGTTACCCGGTGTTTGGGCTTCAGTTTGTTTTTGCAATGCCTCAGCTTCTTGCTGCACAACCGTTGCTGGCACGTCCAGCGCGTTTGCCGCTACCAGTGCATCCATTACGCTACCTTTTAAGACGGTGCGTAATTTTTTTGCCAGCTCACGTTCCATATTGCCACGAATGTCTTTTTTCAATTCGTCAACATCGCCACTGGCGATGCCAAAGGCTTTTGCGAAGTCTTCATTCAGTTCTGGCAATTTGGGCTGCTCAACTTTTTTCACCGTCACTGCAAATTCTGCTTCTTTACCAGCAAGATCTTTAGCCGCATAGTCGGCGGGAAAAGGCACTTTAAAGGTTGATTCGTCACCCGATTTAAGGCCAGTAAGATGTTCCTCAAAACCAGGGATCATCTGACCAGCGCCCAACACCATCGGCATGTCTTTAGCACTGCCACCATCGAACTCTTCACCGTCAACCGTGCCGACAAAGTCAATGTTTATGCGGTCATCGTTGGCAGATGCGCGCTCGACTTCTTCCCAATCCAGCTTTTGCTTACGCAATACCTCAATCATTTTATCGACATCAGAATCTTCAACGCTGGCTTCAAGCTTTTCAATGGCAAGATCAGTCACTGGTGCAAGTGCAACCTCCGGGTAAACTTCAAAAGTTGCGGTATATTCCATGGTCTCGCCTAACACTAAATCTTGAGCGTTAATCACCGGGTCACCGGCGGGCGTCAATTTTTCCTGTGTGATGGCTTCTCGAAAAGAGCTTTGCATTAATTCGCCAGCAACTTCCTGTAACACGGTACCTGAATATTTCTGCTTAACGACTTTGAGGGGGACTTTACCGGGGCGAAAACCATCAATTTTGACGGTACGTTTAATAGAGTTCAAACGGTTATTGACTTCCATTTCAACGGTTTCTGCAGGTACCTGAACAGTTAACTTTCGTTCTAAACCTTCACCTGCTTCAACTGAAACTTGCATAATCACCTCGGTAAAAAAGTTATTTGAGTACAAAGCCCTTACCCGCTATTGATTCGCGCAAAGGCTTTTAATTTGTACTCATAAGAAAAATGGTGCGAAAGGAGAGACTCGAACTCTCACATCAAAGATACTGGTACCTAAAACCAGCGCGTCTACCAATTCCGCCACTCTCGCAATAAGATTTTGATATTAACAAAAATAAACAGACTTTGCCTGTAAATGCTCGTTGTTATCAGATTTTGGCACTAAATTTTGGCGGTTAGCCTAACCCCAGATAACCTAGCTGTAGGTAACCTAGCCGCAGATAACTTAACCACAGAGGATCAGGATCTGAAACCCCAAAGTAAACGCTGAAACAAAAACGCTTATTTCTGCCGCCAATTCAGTCAAACCCGTGCATCATGCCCGTGTCTGCCTGCTTGTATGGGGTGGACGATGGGGCTCGAACCCACGACGACCGGAATCACAATCCGGGACTCTACCAACTGAGCTACGCCCACCATAATTTTTCGAATACTTATGCTGGCGCAAAAAATGGCGCGCCTGGCAGGATTCGAACCTGCTACCCTCGGCTTAGAAGGCCGATGCTCTATCCGAGTGAGCTACAGGCGCAGATAAATATAACAATCAATAAACCTGGTTACATTTTACTCGTGCAAACTGCACGAGTAAAAAATTTGGTCGGGGTAGAGAGATTATTCCGGGCTCCTGCCCTACACCCTTCGGGTCATGCTTCGCATGTTCAAAATTGTTCCTGACAATTTTGTCGAACGCTTATCGTTCAAATCTCTCTCCCTTAATAGCATTATACCGCCATGCTATTTTTCGGCTACATAATCCATTGTAAACCGTTAAATTTGGTCGGGGTAGAGAGATTCGAACTCCCGACATCCTGCTCCCAAAGCAGGCGCGCTACCAGACTGCGCTATACCCCGTTACATCAAGATTCTGTCGAATCAAGAGGCGGGGAATATTACGCTGTGCTCAGGCGCGGGTCAAGGAACTATTTACTCCTTGTGGTGATTGTCTGCAACGTGCGAAAATCCCCTTTTGATTCCCTCTTTATTAAACCCAAAGTTAAGATCCTATGTCCGCACAAATAATTGATGGTAAAGCAATTGCCGCCGAGGTGAGAAATCAGGTACGCCTGGATATCGAACAGCGCAGAAAAAACAATCAACGCGCCCCCGGTTTAGCGGTTGTTCTGGTCGGACAAAACCCTGCCTCGCAGGTCTATGTGCGTAAAAAACGCGAAGCCTGTGATGAAGCCGGTCTGATTTCCCGGTCATTTGACCTCGATGCAAATACCCATCAGCAAACGCTATTAGATTTAATCGACAAATTAAATGCTGACGAAACCATTGATGGCATTTTAATCCAGCTACCCTTGCCCGACCACATCGATGACACTCTGGTACTAGAAGCCATCAAACCCGATAAAGATGTCGACGGCTTTCATCCCTATAATATTGGCCGACTGGTGCAGCGCATGCCCGTTCTGCGTCCCTGCACACCGCACGGCATCATTCATATGCTTGAATCCATTGGCGAAACATTCAAAGGTCGCAATGCGCTTGTCGTTGGCGCATCCAACATTGTGGGTCGTCCGATGAATATGGAATTATTGCTAGCGGGAGCCACCGTTACCACCGCTCACCGCTTCACTAGCGATCTGGCATTTCACGTCGGCAATGCCGATATCCTTGTGGTTGCCGTTGGCAAGCCGGGTATCGTTAAGGGGGAATGGGTAAAACTTGGGGCAACGGTCATTGACGTAGGCATCAATCGCCTGGCGAACGGCAAACTAACCGGTGATGTTGATTTTGCTGCCACTGCCGAACGTGCAGCGTGGATTACCCCAGTACCCGGCGGTGTTGGCCCGATGACCGTTGCCATGCTGCTACGAAATACCCTGCAAGCAGCGCGAACACATGATACCTTAGCGACTATTACCAACACTCAAACTTAAATTACAATGCCAATACCCGAAACAGAAGAAGCCCATAAAAGCCCCGTTAAAAAGAGCTTGTGGCGACGTGTTTGGCCAACACTACTGACGCTGACGATTATTGCACTGCTGGTTGCCCTCGCCATTTCATCTCTACCTCGCATCATTCCATCCGATTTTTCTGTGGTTGGAAAAGGCAACAATGCGGTGGTTTTGGTATACGATCCCAACGTCCTGCGAAGCACTGAAATCACCTCAGCAATGAACGCAATAAGAGATGACTACAAAGGCGATATAGAATTTCTGGTCGCGCAGTTAGGTTCGCCAACAGGTAGGGAGCTAAGTGCGGCTTTCGGTCTGGACACCGTCGCACTTATATTTTTTGATGGTAACGGTAAGGTATTGCAAATACTGCATTCGTCACAAGATGCAGCGTCACTGCGACATAATGTAACGCTTATTTTCAAGCTGGAAGATGAAACACCACTGAAGCACTAACACGGCAGCGGCATAATGACCCGTCAAAGACTAGTACAGCACCTATTTTATAGGTCTATGCCATAACGAGTGGGCATAAAGATATAGACACAGAGAGCACAGAGGTCACAGAGGTCACAGAGCGTGTTTAAACCTCAATAGCAAGACTGGTGAATCTATTAAACCTTATAAACGATAACTCTGTGTACTCTGTGGTCTCTGTGTCTATAAAAAGTAGATGTATTGCCCACTTAAAATGACATAGACCCAAATTTTTTCAATAAGTTAAAAACATTAATGCCTGTCAAAAGAAAATAGGTGCTGTACTTAGTCTCTGAAATTATTAAACTGCAACGGCAAATCAATATCCGCGCCTTTTAAATACGCCATCACCGCCTGCAAATCGTCACGTTTTTTACCGGTCACACGTACCTGCTCGCCCTGAATGGCGGCCTGCACTTTAAACTTTTGGTCTTTAATCATCTTGGTGATTTTTTTAGCATCTTCTTTATCGATGCCGTGTTTCACAATAATAGTTTGGTAGGCGCGTAAACCTCGTTCTTCAACCTTGCCTCGATCTAAGCAACGGTTATCAATGCCACGCTTGGACAATTTATTCACCATAATATCGCGCATTTGTTTTAACTGAAAGTCGCTGTCGGCTTCAAATTTCATTTCATATTCTTTTAATTCAACTTTTGCGTCACTGCCTTTAAAGTCGAAACGATTAGAAACCTCGCGATTCATTTGGTCAACCGCATTGGTTAACTCATGGCTATCAACTTCGGCAACAATATCAAAAGATGGCATGCAATTTCTCCGCTAAGTGTTTTAAATAATCCAGCTTATTACCCTAATCTTTTGTTAGGGGTTAGGGTATTATATTACGACTTTTTAAAAATTAAAATCTAAGAGTAAAATGGTAAATTCAATCATAGCATTCGGCGCATTCAATGCCTTTCTTGCCGTTGGCGCAGGTGCCTTTGCGGCACACGGTTTGAAGAATATGCTAACCCCAGAGTACCTAGCTGCGTTTAAAACAGCCGCAGATTACCAGCTCATTCACGGCATTGGCTTAATACTGATTGGCATTTTAGCGAAAGACTATGCCAGCACCACTCTCTATGCTTCCGCTATTTTTATGGCTATCGGCATAGTATTATTTAGTGGCAGCCTCTATGTACTAACAGTAACTGGCACCAAATGGTTGGGCATGATTACACCTCTGGGTGGCGTCTGCTTTCTAATTGCGTGGTTATCGTTAGCCATTAATTTTTTAATGCACAAAACTTAACGCGGCTTTTTTTTACCCTGAATAGCCGAACAAATGCCACGAATAATGCTCACTTCTCGCTGCGTGGTTTCTGCTCGGCTAAATAAGCCTTTTAATCGGCGCATCATAATGTCAGGATTTTTGGTGCCGAAAAATCCAAGCTGATCCAGTGATTCACGGATATGACCGTACATACCGTCTAGCTGCGTTGCATCTGCCATGATATCAAAACGGTGTTTACTGCCTGTTTGTTTGGTCACTTTCATCTTAACCAACGCCTGTCGAAATTCATAACAGACCACCTGAACTGCCGCTGCAATATTTAATGAACTAAAGTCGGGGTTCGTTGGAATATGCAGTAATACATTACATTTTTCCAGCTCTTCATTGCTCAGTCCATTGGTTTCATTGCCAAACACCACAGCAATCTCACTTTGCTCTATATTTTCCAGCGCCTTTTGCACGCAATCGGCGGGGTCTAATATAGGCCATTTAATGGTTCGAAATCGGGCGCTGGTGCCCGCCACCCAAGTACAACCCGATATTGCCTCAGACAGATCATTCACCACCACTGCATCATTTAGTACATCGACCGCTCCCACTGAGCGGCTAATGGCTTCATGCGAAGGATAATCTTTCGGTGCAACCAGATACAATTTAGTAAGACCCATGTTTTTCATGGCGCGCGCCGCAGCGCCAATATTGCCCGGATGCGAGGTGTTCACCATCACGATACGAATGTTTTTAAGAAGTGGCGGATTTGCTTGCTGTGTCATGGCGCGTATTCTGCTATGCTACGCGCCAAATTGACACTGTTAATTTCCTTTTTTTAACCTAATATAAATATAGCTATGCAACCAATGGTAAACATTGCAGTCCGTGCTGCACGTGCTGCCGGCGACATTATCGTCCGCAACATGGATCGAATCGACCGCCTTAAGGTCGTCACCAAACAAAACAATGATTTTGTCACTAATGTGGATCACATGGCGGAAGAAATCATTATAGCCACCATCAAAGAAGCCTTTCCAGACCATGGCATATTGGCTGAGGAAAGCGGCACGCAAGCAGAAGATTCGGAGTATCAGTGGATAATTGACCCGCTGGACGGCACTACCAACTACCTGCACGGCTTCCCACAATTTGCAGTTTCTATTGCACTCAAATACAAAGGTCGTCTCGAAGTCGGCGTAGTCTACGACCCCGTTGCACAGGAACTGTTTACTGCCTCGCGCGGCAATGGCGCAAAACTCAACGACAAGAAAATTCGCGTGACCGGTCAAAAAGGTCTAACCAACGCCTTAATCGGCACCGGCTTTCCTTATCACGACCAAAGTTATCTCGATGTCTATCTGGAAACCATGAAAGAAATTATGCAGAAAACTGCCGGTCTGCGTCGCCCAGGCTCGGCTGCGCTCGATCTCGCTTGGTTAGCGGCGGGTCGTATTGACGGCTTTTGGGAATTCAATTTAAAGGCATGGGACATCGCCGCCGGCGCACTGATCGTGAGAGAAGCCGGCGGTATCGTCAGTGATTTTGAAAATAGAGAAGATTATCTGGAAAGCGGTGACATCATCGCCGCTGCGCCCAAGGTTTACCCTGAAATGCTAAAAATCATTCAGCAGAAAGTGAGTAACAGCCATTATCTGAAACGCTAACAAATTACCCCATAACCCGCTGGAGTTTGTGCTTCACCCCTGTAAACTGTTTAGACAACTGTTTAGCTATCCAGCGCTGACCATTCAGCTTTTGTATACGCCTTTATGGTCAAGGCATGAATCGCGCCACTCAGAATATGTTCATTCACTAGGGCATAAATCATCTTTTGTTCCGCTACCATGGTTTTACCTTCGAACGCATCTGACACGATGATTGCGGTATACTTGCTGCCATCTGCGGTTACCGTGGCTTCACAATCCAATCCGGCTTCGATAATGCTTTTAACTTCACTTGTTTCCATGATGATCTTAAACTCTCTATAATTTTTTGGAAAATAATCTGCCAATGTTACAGCCTTATTCACTGTTTGACACCCTACTTTCACTAGCAAAACATTAACCCACGAATTTTCTATGTTTAATCAGATTGTTCTTTTATGTCGCCCCGGATTTGAAAAAGAGTGTGCGGGGGAAATAATGGCGCTGGCGACTCAACACCTGTTTCCGGCTTATATCCAAACCAAAGAGCAATCTGCCTATGTTTTATTAGTCAGCAGCAGCGAACAACAAACCACTGAGTTAATAACAAGCATCGATTTTCGGCAATTAATTTTTACCCGCCAATGGTTCGCCACCAATAAAGAGACTCTTGTCTTGCCTGAAACGGATCGGTTGTCTGAAATTCTAAAAGCCATTAAACACTTTGATACCGGAATCAATAAAGATACTGACCTCGATATGGCTTTCGATACTGTCGAACTAAACTATGCCGACACCAATGAAGGCAAATCCCTTAGCAAGTTCTGCAAACAATTTAAACCGCATCTGGTTAATGGGTTAAAAAAGCAAAAACGATTATCGGCGCACGCTAACTGGCGGTTACAACTTTTTTTTACCGACTCGCTGCACGTCAACATTGGTATTTCGCCTGTTGCAAACAGTGCGCCAGATGTTATGGGCATCACTCGATTAAAAATGCCTTACGCTGCGCCCAGCCGTTCGACCTTGAAACTGGAAGAAGCTATCCGCTGGTTCTTATCAACAACGCAACAAACACAATTAATTCAAAACGGCATGACGGTGGTCGATTTAGGCGCTGCCCCCGGTGGTTGGAGTTGGCAATTTGTGCAGCGCGACTGTCTGGTGACGGCTATCGACAATGGCCCGATGCAAAGTGCGCTAATGCAAACCGGCATGGTCGAGCATCGACAAGTTGATGCCTTTACCTATACACCAAAGAAAAAAGTTGACTGGTTACTCTGTGATATGGCGGAAAGACCACTACACGTCAGCCGCTTGATTGCACGCTGGTTTACCGAAAAACAATGCACAAATGCGATCTTCAATTTAAAATTGCCGATGAAAAAACGCCTCGACAGTGTGCATGAATGCCTTGCTTTACTTGAGCAGACATTATTGGATGCGGGTATTAAACATGCGATTATGGCAAAACAGCTTTACCATGACCGTGAAGAAATAACGGTCTGTATATTGTGCCCGTAGTATTGAGCTCATAGCATCGTACTCAAAATAATATTTTAAATATATTCAGAAACCTTATGCAATACAAAGCAGACAATTCTATAAGCATGTAAAAGGAGAGATCAATGGCAAACACTATTTACTGGTACGACTTTGAAACCTTTGGCTTAGATCCACGTTATGATCGTTTGTCGCAATTTGCCGGTATTCGCACGGATGAAAACTTAAACATCATCAGCGAACCGTTGACCTTGTATTGCAAACCCGCAAACGATTGTCTGCCCGACCCACGCGCCTGTTTAGTGACCGGTATTACGCCACAAAAAGCTTTAGCCGATGGCATCAACGAAGCCGAATTTATCTCGGCTATACATGAAGAGTTTTCCAAACCCGGCACCTGTGTTGCAGGCTACAACAATATACGCTTTGATGACGAGTTCACTCGCAATGCCCTGTACCGTAATTTTTTTAATGCCTATGAACACGAATGGAAAAATGGAAACTCACGCTGGGACATTATTGATACCGTACGATTAACCCGTGCCTTGCGACCGGAGGGTATAGTCTGGCCTGAGCAGGATGGTCGTCCCAGCATTCGCCTCGAACTGCTAACCAAAGCGAATGGCATTAAACACGAAGCTGCGCACGATGCCATGTCTGATGTTTATGCAACCATTGCCGTGGCTAAATTGATAAAAGAAAAACAGCCTCGACTTTACGACTATATATATGGCATGCGTAAAAAGAACGAAGTTAGCAAACAGATTAACCTACGCACGTTTGACGCCCTGTTGCATGTATCCTCTCGTTACTCCACTGAGCGTGGTGCCATCGCCGTGGTAATGCCCATTTGTCAGCACCCGGTGAATAAAAATGGCTTTATCGTCTACGACCTTGCCGTGCATCCCCAGCAATTTTTTGACAGTGATGCCGAGGAAATGGCCGCTCGCCTGTATACCCCCGCCGCCGAACTGCCTGAAGGTATCGAACGCATTCCGCTGAAACAAATACACATTAATAAGTGCCCTGTTGTCGTGCCGCTATCAACGATGGATGAAACGGCTGCACAAAGGCTAAACATCGATATGCAAACCTGTCTAGCGCATCGCGCGCTAATCCTACAAAACATTGAAGAATTTGCCAACAAGACCAGCAGTATCTTTCAGAACAATACGTTTCCCGATATCAGCGACCCCGACGGCCAATTATATTCCGGTGGGTTTTTTAGCCGTGACGATAGCCAGCGTATAAACACCGTTCGCAACACACCGCCGGATGCACTGGCTGAGCTACAACTTATTTTTGACGATAATCGCCTCGATGAAATGCTTTTTCGCTATCGCGCACGCAATTACTTGGAAACCCTCACTAACGAAGAACGCCAACAATGGGATAGCTATCGCCAGCAGAAATTCACCAACCCGACACTGTCGCAACGTACCATCAATCAATTTTTAGCGGATATTGAACAACTGCAGCAGGCTCCAGACACTGTAGGCAGCCAATTAGTGGTGCTTGAAGCGCTGATCGAATACGCAAATACAATTAAGATTTAACAATCTTCACGACACAATCACCATAAAACAATAAGTTAGCGAGTAATATTTAACAAATAACAATTAGGCCTTGCTAATATTAGAGCTTTATAATATACTTCCCTCACTGGTCGAAAAGGCCATAGCGCATGAAACTTATTTTATTAAATATTGCTGTATAACAAACTTTGAGGATTTTAAAATGAAAACATTACAAATAATTACTGCTGCCACTATCTTAGCTGCTTCATCTGCTGCTTCTGCATTTGACATGCCTTTCTTCGGCGACAACAACTCTAACAACAGTGGTTCTAGCAACATGAACAATACCGGTGCTGGCAACAGTGCTGCTGACGGTTCTGGCGAATTCGACGGTTCTTTTTCTTTCGGTATGAAAGCATCTGCTAAAGGCCAGGGTCAAGGTAACGGTACTTCTGTTGGCGATAGCCAGTTCAACAGCTCTAACGCTACTAACAGCTCTAACGGTTCTTTCAACGACGGTTCTTTTGCTGGCGACAACCGCATGAATAACACTGGTAGCGGCGCATCTGATATGGACGGTTCTGGTGAA
>CAZYYW010000042.1:0-18418 GCA_964651445.1 uncultured Thiotrichaceae bacterium | reverse complement strand
TAGTCATCGATAAAGCGCATGGTTTTAAGCCTTTACGCTATTAACGAAAAACGAAAAACGAATAACGACCAACGTCTCTTCCTGCCCAGGAACAGACACTCAAAATCAAACTTTAATAAATTCATGGCAAAAGGCAACACCTGTCAAACAAGGCGATCAGTCACCGCCTCTACAAAATGAAATCCAACTCCTGTTTATCCCTTTCAATAAGTTCCAGTTCATAATTGGCATGGTGAATTTTTAATACCTGATTAAGCTCTTGCACCAACAATGCCGTATCAATACCGGCTGTTTTCAGTTTTATCACAACCGCCAAATCTTTATCAGCATTGGCAATTAAATCCAATTTTTGGCTTTTTCACGGTGCCAGTAATGCCTGTATTTCATTCCATCTCGCAATGCGTTGCTTCGGGTCTTTAACTAAAGCCCGTTTTATAAATTCAGCGAGGCCGTTCGAAACATCAGGCACTAATTTTTTTATATCCTGCGGCTCTTGCTTAATAATTTTTTGCGCGATGCCGAGCATGGTCGGCGCTCGGAACGGTGTTTTTCCCGTTAGCATGGCGTACGCTGTTACCGCCAAGGCATAAACATCAACACGGTAATCAAAATCTTTTTTCTGCAACACTTCCGGCGCGGTATACAGTATGGTGCCTTCAAAATTTTTGTTGGCTGCAGCACTGGTGGTGGCAATACCAAAATCCATCAACTTAACATTACCCTGGTAGTCCAACACGATATTAGCCGGTTTAATATCACGGTGAATAATGCCACCATTATGTTTGTTACCTGCATACTCGAGCGCCAATGCCAGTTGACTAATAATGTCGCAGGTTTGTTTAGCACTAAAGACACCTTGTTCCTGCAAATAGTATTTCAGATCATAGCCGTCCAGTTTTTCCATGACAATAAACGATGTCGAATAATCATCGATGGTTTCGATAACATGCAATATATTGGGATGCGTTAGTTTTGCGATGGTCACCGCTTCTTGCTTAAAACGTTTTTTGAAATCCGTTCTGGAAGCAATTTCATACTTCAACATTTTGATGGCGACTTCACGCCCCAGCTCGGTATCCAGTGCATTGTAGACAATCGACATGCCGCCCTCACCCAACTGACTAAGTATTTTGTACTTACCCAGACGGTTAATGCCGCCAGCACCAAACATCCGGCTTTTCATCAGCGTGGTCATAGCTGTCGCCAACTCTGCGTGTTGTTCCATCAACAACTGAAAATCATCACGGTGCAATGCCAGCACCACTGTATCCGTCTGCGCCACAACATCGGCCTTGCTCGGTTTGCCCGATAGCAGAGCCATCTCGCCTAATACGTTGCCTTTTTCCAGCTCAATCGTTTTATCTTCCAGAATGACATTGACCGACCCCTGCTTGATAACCAGCATATATTCGCCCGGCTCACCTTTTTTTATCAAGTGTTCGCCAGCGTCATAACTATGCATGCTCATGTGCTTGCTAATATCACTAATTACACTATTATCGAGTTTAATAAATAATTTCACACTCGGCAGAAATACCAGTGCGTCTTCGATATCGATATTAATTTGTTTCAGCATGTTTTTATATTAAAGGTTAATTGCTTGCCTATCATAACTTTTTTAGCATGCTGATGTATGATCGTACTATTCAGCAGGCAACACCGTAGCATGCGCAGGCAAGCGTTTTTTCGAGGTAACAGTTGCGATTTATCAACAGATACATTTGTTGCTATTGGTGTGTTGGATGTTACACGCTTTGCTCATTTCAAATACACTACAGGAGGTAACTGACGATGTCCGAATACCCAGTGGTTGATGATGCTTTTGATCTGCTAGCAAAAAACACTGAGCTACCGCTGACTGAATATACTTTGATCACACAAAGTCAGGCAGATATCGAACAACTTCTAAGCCAACATATCAGCACTTTCAGTACCGTTTTATTCGGTGCCTTCTCGCGCAAGACAATTGTTTCGCCCCTACCGGGTAGCATCGTCGATATGCTGGTGGTATTTCGTGACTCCGACGTTAAATATAGTGACCCCTCGCGAATTTTTTCTAAACTGCGCAACGCTTTAATTGAACATTTCCCTGACGCTTACGCGCTCAAAGATAAAAATATTTTGATGATCCCGGGAAAAAATTTTCATTACAAAATACATCCTGCATATGCCTTATCAAACCACAACTACATGCTACCTCATGCGACATATAACGAATGGGTTAAGTACGATATAAGGGCATACAACGAACATTTTGTTACTGAAAATGTTCGTCACAAGGGACGGTTGATTCATGTCGTACGCATGTTAAAAACCTGGAACCGAGTATCGGGAAATCTGTTTAATGACTATTATCTTGAGCTGGTAGTGACCGACATCCTGTCGTCTTATGAGATAAAAAATTATGCTGAAACACTGCGTTTTCTGTTTAAAGCAGCGGTAGCGGAAGTAGTTTTTCAAAAACACGACCCTGCTAATATGGAATTTCAGATAGGCGGCTTAAACGACATCAGTGATTTAATTGGCGCGATGAAACTAATTAAAAGATCTTACTCATTAGCTGATAAAGCCACCACTTATGAACACGCCGGTAACACTGAAAAGGCCCTGGAAAACTGGAGGGAATTATTTCTTCAGGCGTTTCCAACACCGTTAGATATGCTTGTTGGCAAAACCAGAAACAGTGGCATAAAAGGTGTTGAAGCATTAAAGATACTAACCAAGCAAAACTAAACCGCCCGGTTACACACGCCAGTAAAAAATTATTAACCTGTTGTATGTACAAAGCTTTCCTGCTTTGCATCTTACCCTATCGATGACGGCAAAAGATGTTATAAATAACAACAATGGTGTAGTCTATACTGAAGATGACAGGGGTTTATTTATGAGCGAACAAAAAATAGAAGTGCGTATTACTGAAACCAATAAAACCATGCAGGTCACTGTTTTTAGCAAACAAGTGCATAAAATAGAAGTGATGCTTGGCGAGGGCATTCACAGTGTGAAGTGTGAATTATTGCCCAATGCGACGGGAAACGCCTACGTTGGCTCGGCTATGGGGCGCGAGATTGTCTATGAATGCAGTAGCGAGCAAGTGCAACAGGATGTAGACATTGAAACCCACGACTACCGTGATTCACGAAGACGTTAGCCAGGATATTTCATAGTGTCCAATACCTGATAGTGGCTTTTGGCGCTTAGCCGACCTCCAAAAAAGATAAAAACATTCGCCGCGAAGGACGCAAAAATAGTTTTTATTCGATGCCCACTTTTGTCCAAAAGCTGACACTGACACGCCCTATCAAGGCCCCCACGGCATCATGTCATGCATGCCACGCATTGCTGGCGCGACAGACCGAGTCATTGCATTCAAATCCTTACTCATATTACCGACATTGTTATTGAGTTGGCCCATATCACCACTCATCGAGCCTGTGTCCTGACTGATACTGGCAATGTGCCCTGACATATCGACCATACTGCTTGCCATGTGGCTCACGTCTTTTTGCATAAGCTGCATATTACTCGACATATTAGTCATCGCGGTTTCCATAACGCTGACCACATAAAACATGTAGACCACAGCAATAACAGCGATGATAACACCGGGTATTGCAATCCATCGATTACGCACCGTACGCTGCTCCAGCATTTTCGACATATGCTCAATCTTTTTGTCTTGCAACTTACCCTGTGCATTGATTTCTTTTAGGGTTTGTTCGTGGTCATTTTTTATCGAATTTGACAGGCTCTTAAAGACGTCAAGATTGAGCACCTCACTTGCGTTACTGTCATCTTTTATTTTGCCAAAAGTCGTTTGCAAGGTTTGATACAAACCCGTCATTTCTTTTTGATGTGCTTCACTCTGTTTGCTGGAGCGGCTAGATTGCGTATCAAAGCCTTCGCGTAATTCTTCAATTAAGGAAGAAAGATGCTGGTCGCGGCTTTTGCGCTGGCTGTGCATTTCTTGCAGAACCGATTGCATATCCGGCTGCGCTAAAGTTTTTGGCGTCGTTGTTTTTTCAGCTGATTTTTTTTGCGCCGCTTTCTTCAGAACGACTTTTTTCGGGGCTGCCTGCTTAGAGGCGGCTGTTTTTTTCGAAGCCACCTTCTTAGGGGGTGCGGATTTCTTTACCGTTTTGACGGTAGCGGCATTTGCTGCTTTTGCGGGTGTAGGCTTTTTATCTGACATGAGTTTTTACCTGAGTCAAAACGAATGAATTAAACGTCTATTATATAATAGTTTTCTAATATTCGTAAGCGCCATTCACTTTTTAAAAAAAGCTAAATGAATCATTGACCTACACCACCTATCCGCTTGCCTGCGTGGCAGACTCCATCAATAAATCTTCGCTACTGCTAGGGCATCTCTATTAATCTTTGCTCGATGCATCTTTGACCACAGACTCAGCCTTTGCTTTTTTAGGCAGCATTGTCTGACGCAACCGACGGCGACGCAGTACATTCGCCATGCTTTGATAAACGGCAGAAAATAACAGAGCCGCCACCAGCGAAAGCACAAGGTAATGCGCTTTCCAAATAAAAACATAAGCGGCAGAGACAAAACCTGCTTGCATCAAATCAAATGCCAACTGGAAATTGTCCAGCAAAGTATCCCTTTCTGCGGGCAACACTAAACCAAGTGATGCCGGATGTTTGTCAATTAAAAACCACAAAACCCAACCGGCAACAAAGGCAAAAACTGAAAAATTAAACATACCTAGCGGTCATGAAAAAATTATTATATTATTTACTTACTCGCTTGTATCCCGCTGGTACAGTAAAGCGGCTGTCATGCTCATACTTAACCCTGATGTCTGTAATTTCATGGGTATAACGAAAAATTGGCTCACTGGGATCGGGCAAAAACATTTCTGCGGCTTTCTCACCCGCCATGTCTGAGGCTTTTTGCGTTAACGCAGCCATTGGATCCGTCCAGTCAAAACCAGATTTTTTCTTTGCTTGCTGTGACTCTACACAGGCTTTTCTATCAAGGTACCATTCAACCGTTGTCGACATCGAATGACCTTTTGCTTTTGCCATTTCACTTGCCATATTTTTGGCGAACTGACTATTAGCTACAACGTCACCGGCAAATACAGATAAAGCTGCCAGAATATCACCCGGAATGACGCCAGCCAGTACATTATTATGCTGTTCGATTTGTTTCAGGTAGGCGCTGTCCGCTGCCGCGCTCATCGCCCAAACTTTTTCCATTTCAGCAGTGGCTTGTGTATTCCAGAAAACCATTTTCAAATGATTTTTGTCTACCCGGCCTTTGTCATCCTTGTACTTAATAACCCAGTTAGCATGGTATTCATTACTTGTTTGACCCGCGATTTGGCGTGTTTTTCCCGTGCTGTTAACCTTAAATGAATTTTGTGTCAGACGCATAGGGCAAGTAGAGGCTTGTTCGTCATTGGGGTCATAATCAAACGACTGCTCGCCCTCTTTGTCTTTACCCATACCCATCTGCGCCCTCAATTTATCCATGTCGGGAGTGGCACAACCTGCCAGTGGGCATTCGGCATACGTTTTATCGCCGTCATCATCAACCATGTCCCAACGCAGGTTTCTATCCATACGAAGAATCGTCGCTTCACTGGTATTGCCTAGTAGCTTACGTGTCATCCACGAATCATATTCACGCTTGGTGATTATCAAACGTCGGTCACTTCGGCTGTACACGACTTCTGTACTTTTCGCGTCAGGCAAAATAAAACCACCAATAGAGCCTTTGCTGGCAATCACTGCTGTCGGGTTCTTGTCAGAGTTATCAACGACTGCAGGTTTGCCTGCACAAGCCGTTACAAAAACGAGCGCTATCAATACCGAGATTTTTTTCATTATGTTTTTCCTTTTATTCCATCATTTCAACGTAGCGTCGCAGTATATATTAGCTGCTGTTGATAAACTGTTATTTCCGTCACAAATTAAAGATGCCGAGGAACCTGTCGGACTTCGTTGATGGTAGCGAGAGACGCCTAGCGAATGGTACACGCCAAATAAATTAAGTAAGGTGGTTACCGCTGCTTCATTCAACCGCAAACAATAGATTCCCGGCACTATCAACGACAGCATGCCAGTCTTCAGCCAGCCAGGTGGTTGAACTGGTTTCTGTAATGAGTGCCGGCCCTTTAATTTTTTGTGAAACTTGCAGCCCTGCGCGATTGATAAGTAGCACGGGACAATCAATACCGGGCAGGGTTATTTTTTCCTGCTTGTTCAGCTCGGTTGCTTGCCACGCGGGCAAAACAAGTGTTTTTCGTTTGGCAATAACACGCACTCGAATATTCACCAGTTCAATATCCATTGCCAGTTGATGGCCATAGGTGTCTTTGTGCTTCTGGTGAAAATGCTGCGTTATCCACCGTAATTCCTGCCCAAGTGCTTCCAATCCGGTTGCTTCTGGCCACGGCAAATTGATGGTATTGCTTTGTCCCTGGTAACGCAGGTCGATTGTCAGCTGCGCTTTTATTTCTGCTCCGTGAGTACACGTTTCAGTTTTATCATCGACTGCAGCAACCGCAAGATTTAGCTCATCGTTTGCTTGCACCAGCAATTCATCAAACAATTGTTGCAGCACATTAACATCACATTGTTGCAGACATTGATTGATAGTACGCGAACGCTGACAACTTGCATCGGCGGCAAGCATGCCTAACGCAGACAATACCCCGGCATTTACCGGCACCAGCGCCTTTGTCATTTCCAGTTCTTCTGCCAACGCACAAACATGCAAACCACCCGCACCACCAAAAGACACCAAGGTAAAATCTTTGGGGTCTTCACCACGCTCCACTGACATCACTCGCAAGGCTCGAACCATATGGTCGTTAACCACGTCGATAATACCTTGCGCTGCTTGCTGCACGGTCAATGACAACGCTTCAGCAATAGCATTAACAGCGGTAAATGCAGCGGCTTTGTGCAACGGCATTTGCCCGCCAAGGAACGCTTGCGGCAACAATCGCCCAAGTACTACATTGGCATCCGTCACCGTGGGCTTTTCACCGCCGTTGCCATAACAGGCAGGGCCAGGATCAGCACCGGCAGACTGCGGCCCCACTAAAAGCAGGCCACCCGCATCAAGCTGGGCGATGGAACCACCACCGGCACCGATGGTGTGCATATCAACCATGGAAACCGCCACCGGGTAGCCGCCAATTTTGGCGTTACTGGTAAAACCGATTTCTTTGTCAATAATAGAAACATCGGTGGAAGTACCGCCCATATCAAATGACAGCAGACGTTCAACCCCGGAATAAGCGGCAACGGCCTGTGCGCCTTTGAGACCACCTGCTGGGCCAGAGAGCAATAACTTAACCGGGTAGCGACCCGCTAACTCGGCGCTGGTAGTGCCGGCTGAACTTTGCATAATAGAGAGGCTAAAGGTCTTATTATTTTGCTTGGCAAGTGCCTGTTCCAGACGCTGCAAATACCCCTGCATTAAGGGGCCAACCTTGGCATTCAGCGCGGTAGTCATGCCGCGTTCGAATTCTTTATACTCAGGCAACACATCAGAAGAACGGCTAATAAATAAACCCTGTGATGTGAATGCATTGAGCAAAGCCTGCTCGATTTTTAATTCTTCACTGCTGTCAAAAAATGAAAATAACAGGTTGATAGCCACTGCTTGCGGTGCCAGCGCGGTTACTTGCTGTACCAGCTCTGACAAACCCTGCGTTGTCAGTTGCCGCAGATGCTCACCCTTAGCACTGAGCCGTGAATCAACTTCAAGACATAAGGCTGGTTCAATTAACAGCGGTTTTTTTACCGGTGTCAGTTGGTATAACTGCTCTCTTGCCTGACGACCGATGCTAAGCACATCTGCCAGGCCCTTATTGGTAATATATGCAGTGCGTACGCCTTTGCCTTCAAGAATGGCATTGGTGGCAACGGTAGAACCATGCACTATCGTCAAGTGCTCGGTATCGGCATCCAGTTCAGCAATGCCCTGCAAAATAGCCTGTTCGGGAGCGGCCGGTGTTGATAGCACTTTATGAATGCGAATAGTGTTTGATTCGTCATCGAACAGAATGAAATCGGTGAATGTGCCGCCCGTATCGACACCGAGGAAATTTGCCATGCGATATTATAACCAAAATTACTGCTGCCCCGTTAACCATGAGAGAGATGAATAGAGCTGAGGCTCAGTGCCATGTATTTTATTAACGGGACAGCAACAAACCAAAATATTTAATGTCCAAGGCATGTCTGTTAATTTTTCCCTTGCAAGCTAGCGTAAATCAGTAATAATAACGCCCCATGACACCCCCTATGACCACACTTATCTCGGTGAACAATCTGACGCGGCACTACGGTGACGTGGTGGCGGTGAACAACATTAGTTTTGAACTAAAAAGCGGTGACATTCTGGGCTTTCTCGGCCCCAATGGTGCTGGCAAATCATCGACCATGCAGATGTTAAGTGGCAATCTGGCGCCTAGCCTGGGCGCAATTGAGATTAATGGGGTTGACTTGCTGACACAGCCGAAAGCGGCAAAAGCCGCACTCGGTTATCTGCCAGAAAACCCTCCCTTGTATACAGAAATGACGGTTAGCGAATATCTGCTATTTTGCGCGCAGATACATCATATAAAAAAATCACAACTAAACAAGGTCTGTGATACTGCAATCGAGCGTTGCGCACTGGGTGATGTCCGACACCGTCTGATTAGAAATTTATCCAAAGGTTACCAGCAGCGTGTTGGTATTGCGCAGGCTATTTTGCATTCGCCGCCGGTGATTATTCTTGATGAACCCACGGTTGGTCTGGATCCGATTCAAATTCTGGAAATACGCCAGTTAATGAAAACGCTGGGCGAAAACCACGGCATAATTTTATGCACACATATTTTGCCAGAGGTACAAGCGGTGTGTAACCGAGTGCAAATTATTAACCGCGGTGAATTGGTCTACAGTGCCAGCCTCGATGAAATGTTACAACAGAAAAACACCCAATTCGATATTACCCTAACATCTAAAATAGACAGAAACTTACTTCTCGGTCACGACATATTTGATGCTATCGAAATGATAAATGAATACCGTTTCATCGCATCATCAAAGCTCAGCGCCGAAAAACTGACGGCCTATATTGTCGAGCAACAGTGGGGATTAACTCGATTCCTCACCGATGAGTTGTCACTGGAGAAAATATTTATTGAGCTGACCACCGGCGATAGCACTAACCAACCACTCAATAAAAGCCTACCGCAAGATAGCAAAACACAGGAAATGAAAAGCGCATGATACTGACCATCGCCAAACGCGAATTTCGCAGTATGTTTTTATCGCCTTTGGCGTGGGTGATTCTTGCCGTTATTCAAGTTTTACTGGCGTGGTCATTTTTTACTTCTATGGATGTTTTTTTCAGCATTCAGGCTGAACTCACTACGTTACCCAACGCCCCCGGCGTTACTGACTTAATCGTCTCCCCCTTATTTGAAGTTACCAGCATCATCCTGCTAATGGTCTTACCCTTATTAACCATGCGCCTTATTAGTGAGGAGAAACGCAGCAAAACCCTCAACCTGTTACTCAGCTCACCGGTAAGCATTAGCGAGATAATTATCGGCAAATATCTTGGCCTGTTATTTTTTATTATTACCCTGTTACTGTTAATCAGCTTAATGCCGCTGTCACTATTAATTGGCACTGAACTGGATCTGGCAAAACTATTTTCCGGCTTGCTTGGTTTGTTTCTTATGCTGGCAGCATTCAGCGCTGCCGGACTTTATATGTCATCGTTAACCGATAACCCAATGATTGCGGCTATCAGTAGCTTTGGCTTACTGCTTTTTTTATGGTTGCTCAACAGCAATACCAGCGCCGATGGCAGCGCTAATGTTTTAAATTATTTGTCACTGCACACGCATTTTTCACCCTTACTGCGCGGCATCTTAAACACCAGCAATATTGCTTATTTTTTATTATTCATTGTTGGCTTTCTCGTATTAGCAATAAGACAACTTGAAAGCCAACGGCTGCAATCATAAGCCATGAAATTATCACGTCAAAGTCGTTTGCAGCTTAGCATTCAAAAAACTATTTTTTTGCTGCTATTTATCAGCATCATCGGCATGCTGGCATGGGTCAGCAATCACTATAATCATCAGTTTGACCTAACCGCGAATAATCGTCACTCTTTGTCCGAAAGCAGCGTATCTTTACTAAACACTCTTGACCGCCCAGTAACCGTTCATGCTTACACCACTGACGACGTTACCCGGCAGGGAATAAAAGAAATAATTGAACGCTACCAACGCTTAAAGTCTAATTTTTATTTGCACATTTTTAACCCGGACATTGATATTGAACAAGTAAAACGTGACGGCATTGTGATGAATAAACCATTCGCTTTTGTTGTTTTTTACAAACAACACATGGAACACATAAATTCGTTAAGCGAACAGGCAATAAGCAATGCCCTGTTAAGACTAAATCGACGTGATAAGCAGCAAGTGATTTTTCTGAGTGGTCATGGTGAGCGCGAATTAGATGGCACAGATAGTCGAGCTTACAGCATCTTGAACCAGCAACTGTCAGCACTGGGTTTTAAACTGCGAACACTGAACCTATTAGAGAACGAGCTACCGGATAATACTAAGCTGGTGGTTATTGCCGCACCTGCATTTGAATATCTCGCCGGTGAAATTAAACAGCTTGAGCAATACCTTGCTGGCGGTGGAAATTTTTTATGGCTGGTTGATCCGGGTGCGCTTTTTGGTCTCGAAAAAATAGCCAGCTCTTTGGGCTTACAATTTCAGGATGGATTAATCATTGATAATAATCCGACACTAAGAAACACACTTAACATTCAACACCCCGGCATCATTCCGGTAACGGAATATTTTTCACACCTTATTACCAGTAGCATCCGCTTCAACACGCTATTTCCAATGGCGCGTGGCATTAGTCCTTTAACGAATGAAGTCACCATAAACGACTGGCAGGCTGAAGCACTGTTTAACTCTGGCGTCAAAAGCTGGACAGAAAGCGCAGGTTTACAGGATGAAATGGTATTTAGTACCAGCGACGGTGACGTTGCCGGCCCAATTACTATGGCTGTCGCGCTGCACCGGAAAAACCCTGTCGTCAACGATACCGCAACAAAAAAGTCGCAGCGTATCGTTATTATTGGCGACAGTGATTTTCTATCGGACACGCATATCGGCTCAGGTGCCAACCTTAGTCTTGGCTTAAACATCTTTAACTGGTTAGTTGGCGACGATGATTTTATTGCGGTCGAAATGAAACCAGCCGCGGATACCAAACTGACATTAACCGATACGCAACTGGTGATTATCGGTTTTGGCTTTTTGATAATCATACCATTGCTTTTACTTATTATCGGTTTTCGCATCTGGTACGTTCGCAAGAACAGGTAACCGTTTATGCCCGGCTATAACCGTCTTAATATTGCACTGCTTATTGTCGGCGCTCTGCTTGCGCTGCTTATTTTTTTTAGTGAACCAGAAAGTACCGCATTAGAAAGACTAAGCGAAATCGATATTGCTGATATTAATAGCATCACCATACAACACAACAAAAATACTACTCACCTATATCGGAAAACGTCCGACAACAACCTTGATAGAAAGCAGATCTGGCATATGACAAAACCGTTAGCTGTCGCTGCTAACGATTTTCGTATCAACACGCTATTGCAATTACTCAATGCACCAATACATAACAAATACTCAGAAAATGAAATAAGTTTACAAAGTACAGGATTGGCAGACAGCCAAACTCGGGTAAAATTTAATGAGCAGAGCATAAGCTTCGGCATCACCAATCCCGCCACCAACTTGCGGTATATAAAACGCGGCGGTTTCGTCTATACCATCGAAGATGTTTATTCGCCTCTCCTCAGCGCAAACTTCACTGCGCTGGTATCACTGTATCTACTGCCAGCAAACAGCCGCATTGAAAAACTTATTCTGCTAAACCAAACCATCTCTAAAGATGAAAAACAGTTATGGCGCAGTAATATTGATATCAGTGCAGATAATATTCAAAAAGCGATTGATCACTGGCAAAGCGCACAGGCCTTTGGCAGTCACCCGTATATGAAACGCGAAACATTAGGCAATATTTTTATATTCTTAAAAGGTCAGCAACAAGCCGTCAACTTTATCATTACCGACACTGACCCCTGGCTGATACTGGCACGTCCCGAACTCGGCCTTGAATACCATCTCGATCTTGAAGCCTATGATAAGCTTATAGCGCCACAATAAAAAACTCACATAGCATTAACCACTTACCCTATAATACTGCTTACTCGACACATGAAGAAAGCTGTATTACTTGCTACTTTGCCAGCCTGAACACAGCAAATAATGACAGTACCTCGGATTTTTCGTTGATATAATATATGAGCAGTAACACACCATAGGAGACAACAATGGCGTCAAGTAATAGTTTTAGCTGGAATGGTTTTCTTCTTCGTTTTATTTTCGCCACTATTGTTGTATTTGCCACCTTTAATGCTGAAGGCGTCTCTTATTATCACTGGGTTTCTGAGTCACTGCCGGAATTTAGCGTTGTTAAAGCTTTTGTCGGCGTTGTTCTACTCATCGCATGGATAATTTTGATACGTGCAACTCTTGGTTCTCTTGGTGCAATTGGCATTTTACTCGCTGCTGCTTTTTTTGGACTTGCCATATGGCTGATTATCGATGTATTAGGCTTGTCAACAGATAACTTTCGTATAATCAGTTACATCATACAAGTTATGCTTGCCAGTGTTTTGAGTATTGGCGTTTCGTGGTCACATGTACGTCGCCGTATTAGTGGACAGGTCGATACTGATGAAGTTGAAAGAGGCTAGGGAACCACTGATTAAGTCATGAATCGACATCTTGCAATTAAAACGTCCTGCTCCTGCGTTGCGGAACTTCGCAATAGCCTTGCCCATTATTCAGTTATGGCGCGCATTCCACGCCTTGAATCAGAACATTTTAATCACAATCTGTTCGACCCAGACTTAATCAGTGGTTCCCTAGTTTAATCAGCTAAATATCCATGCCAGAACTTCCAGAAGTCGAAACCAGTTGTCGAGGAATCGAACCACACTTACTCAATACCACCATTACTGCCATAACCATTCGTCAGCACAAATTGCGCTGGCCAATCCCAACTGACTTGCCAGCACTTGCAGAAAAACAAAAAATTCGACAGGTCTACCGACGTGCAAAATACATTATTCTAAAGCTTGATAATGGCAGCATTATTATTCATCTTGGTATGTCCGGCAGCTTGCGCATATGTTCAAAAAAACTAGCGGCAGAGAAACACGACCATATTGATATATGTGTTAGCAATAAAAACATATTACGCTTGCGCGACCCTCGGAAATTTGGCTGTGTATTATGGGCAGCAGGCGATGTAAACCAACACAAACTGCTTAAACCTTTAGGGCCTGAACCACTGCAAGCTGATTTTGACGCACACTATTTGCACAATAAGTCCCGCAAACGACAATGCAGTATAAAAGCCCTTATCATGAACAGTCACATCGTGGTTGGAGTTGGTAATATATATGCCAGTGAAGCTTTGTTTCGTGCTGGCATCAATCCCAAACGCAAGGCGGGCAATATATCTCTGTTGCGGCTACAAAAATTAGTTGATGCTATTAAATTAACACTGCAACTTGCAATCAAAGAAGGTGGCACAACTTTGCGTGATTTTACTGGCATCAGCGGTCAGCCAGGTTACTTCGCACAAAAACTTCTAGTCTATGGCAGAACAAATGAAGCGTGTACACAATGTGGCAATGCCATAAAACAATTCACCCAACAAGCACGCTCTACTTATTATTGTAGCCACTGCCAAAAATAATATTTTGTTTTTTTCGCGACTTTTGCGTCGTTCGCGGCAAAATGTTTTTTGTTTTTAAAGCTACAAATTAATGACACACTCCAACTTAAAATAAAATGAGAACAATATGACCAGTATCGGCACTCCCTTATCCAGCACTGCCACTAAAGTCCTATTATGCGGTGGCGGCGAACTTGGCAAAGAAGTTGTTATTGAATTACAACGCTATGGTGTTGAGGTTATTGTAGTTGACCGTTACCCTAACTCTCCGGCTATGCAAGTCGCCCATCGCAGTCATGTAATCTCCATGCTAGACGGTGATGCTTTACGCCATGTTATCGAGGCAGAACAACCGGATTATATAGTGCCAGAGATAGAAGCCATTGCCACTGACACACTTGTTGAACTTGAGCATGAAGGTTTTACGGTTATCCCGACAGCACGTGCAGCAAAACTGACTATGAATAGAGAAGGTATACGACGACTGGCTGCTGAAGAACTTGGACTACGCACTTCACCTTATGCTTTTGCCGCGACACGCGAAGAATTTGATGCCGCAATTAAAAGCATAGGCCTGCCCTGTATTATCAAACCCATAATGAGTTCTTCCGGTAAAGGACAAAGCACCATAAAAACCACTGATGAGATAGAAAATGCGTGGAACTATGCGCAGCAAGGCGGACGCAGCGGTGCCGGTAAAGTCATCGTTGAAGGTTTTGTTGATTTTGATTATGAGATTACACAGTTAACCGTACGCCATATTAACGGCACCAGCTTTTGCGAACCTATTGGACACGTTCAAGTTGATGGTGACTACCGCCAATCGTGGCAACCTCAACCCATGTCTGACAGCGCCATCAAAAAAACACGCGAGGTCGCAATCAAAATAACGGATGCATTGGGTGGCCGCGGAATTTTTGGCGTTGAATTATTTATTAAAGATGATGACGTTATATTCAGCGAGGTATCACCCCGCCCACATGATACCGGTATGGTCACCATGATTTCTCAAGACCTATCGCAATTTGCCTTGCATGCAAGAGCCATCCTGGGCTTGCCCATCCCAGACATCCACTTCCATGGCCCCAGTGCTAGTAGCGTCATTCTGGTATCAGGTGAATCAAAAGAAGTGAATTTCAACAATATCAAGCAAGCATTAAAATCACCTCAAACCCAACTGCGTTTGTTTGGCAAACCTGAGGTTAGCGGCCAGCGCCGTATGGGAGTTGCACTTGCCAGAGCCAGTTCTGTGGCGGCTGCAAAACAAAAAGCCATCGATGCATCCAACAGCATTACAACTAATCTATAACAAACACACTACAAATATGAAAACAATACAAAGCTTTATTCTTATTTCTCTATTATCATTCAGTTTCAGCAGTCATGCTGTTGAAATATTCCCCTTGCTTGGCTTACGCGGTGGCGGTGAATTCATTGACGAATCAACCAGCAAAAAACGCACGCTCGACGCTTCTGAAATGGTTGGGCTGATACTTAGCTTCCCCTATGAGCGTGGCAAAACCTTTGAGATTTATTATAGCCGCCAGTCAACACAGATTAGTTCAGTTACAACAACGCCGCCGGTAAGCACCAGCATTACCAATATACCCTTAACCATTGACTACCTGCACTTTGGCGGCACGGCACCGATCTCCGAGCAAAAAGAATTTAAAACATTTGTCAGCGGTGGCATGGGCTTTAGCTATTTAAGCCCGGATTTAACCGGTGCTCAATCAGATTTACGCGCATCAATTAGTTTGGGCGTAGGGCTGCTTTGGCCAATCAGTCAAACAATCGCCTTACGAATTGAAACTCGCGCCTTGGCAACACTGTACAATAATAATTCTGCTATATTCTGCAACGGCGGCTGCACCCTAAAAGTCAATGGTAATTTTTTTCTACAGGGTGAAGTCTTTGCCGGTTTGGGATTCAAATTCTAGAGTACAGTCAGATACTAAACAAAGTACTTCTATAACGCATTAAGCAAATAAAAAAGCACTCCATCAAGAGTGCTTTTTTATTGCCTGAACTTCACATTAGTAATAATGCTTAGAAGGTATATACCAATGTCATCGCCGCTTCTGTGTCGGTTTTCTCAGTACCTACCGGAACCTCGGATTTATTTCTGATGGTATAAGTAAATTTCAACGCCAGAGTACTATTGATATTCGCCTGTATACCCGTGATCGACTCTGTTGATGTAATATCTTCACCGATATCAGAGGTTAATGACTGCGTGAATTTCGACGTATCGGTAATCTGCCACCAGTAGTTCGCTGATAATCTTAACAAAGCTTCTTCGTCTGCCGTGCCTCCGTCAACTTTAAATAAGCGTGTGCCAGGGCCGATTTCAAGATCAAGTTCCATATTATCTCGTAGTAATGCTTTGCGCCCATAACCAACAGACACAATGTGCTCATACTCAAAGCCACTGAAATGATCTCGTTTGAGTTTTATTAAACCGTAGACATAATCCAGATCAGTAAATTTGTAATCTGACTTACCCGATAATTCATAGCGTTCGGCAGAGGTTTCAGAAAATCCGGTAGTCTGATTTTCAGCCTCAGAACCATACGCATCCGCGTGACCAGTATGACGCCACTTATCGATTTCATAAACCACATCGGCTTTACCCGACAGGGTTTGTGTTTCGGTATTACCTGTGGTACGAATAAAACCCAACTCTACCGAGCTTGTCCACGGCGATTTCTCAGCGGCTTTTTCTTCTGCCGTAACATTACCTGCTGTCAAAACCAGCAAACATGGCAACACCATAGCACTACTTATTTTTTTCATTTTACTTCCTTAACTAATTTTTAATTAAATCCTACGCGAACAGCGCAAGGTATTTACGCGGCTTTATCCTGGTGTATATCAATCTGAGGATAAGGAATGGATATACCTTCCGCATCAAAAGTGAGTTTCACTTTTTCATGTATATCAGAATATACCGCCCAGTAATCCGCGGTTGCAACCCAGGGACGAACATTGAAGTTTACACTGCTGTCCGCAAGCTCGGCAACGCCAACTGAAGGTGCCGGATCTTTTAAGATGCGCTCATCTTCACTTAATATACGATTCAATATGTCTTTGGCTTTTTTAAGATCGTCACCATAACCGATGCCGAACACCATATCGACGCGGCGAGTGGTGCGCGCTGAATAGTTGGTTATTGTACCACCATAAATCTCACCGTTCGGAATAATGACTTCACGATTATCACCGGTACGCATAGTAATACTAAATATTCCGATCTGTTCAACCACGCCCGATACACCACCTGCTTCAATAAAATCACCATCGCTAAAGGGACGGAAGATTATCAGCATGACGCCAGACGCCAGATTCTGTAGCGTTCCTTGTAGCGCCAAACCAATAGCCAAACCGGCAGCACCGATTAATGCAATCATCGATGTAGTATTTACGCCCAACTGATCGAGCGCTGCTATGACTACAAACAATAGCAATACTGTTTTTACGATTGAGCCTATAAAGTTAATAAGAATATTATCAACTTTGGCTTTCGCCATGAGTTTCTTGGCAATTTTAACCAGAACGCCAACAACAAATTTACCAATGATGAATATGGCGATAGCCATAACAATATTGATTGCCCACGGCAATACAAAAGTTTCTAGCATTTGTTGTATATCGATATTTTCTGACATGGTGAACTCTCCCGTTCTGTTTGGTGTCGAAGACAACTATTACTTCTGCGTCTTCATTCTTTTAATGAACTAAATTTGTTTTTTTTGCTGTAACTTCAGACTAGCGAGTCCTGTCGGACTTAAGCTGTTTGCTTGCAAATGCATCTCAGTCAAAATTTAAAGCCGTGGAATATTAGCACATTCGACTCAGAATAAAATCGATAGCCATTGGTGAAATGTTAAATGTGTGTTAACTTTTTTGCTGAGAAAGCGCTGGAGAATTGCGCGAACAACGCTAAAAAACAGATAAACCTCTTAATTTTCATTAAGTTGTACTACAATTATGAGTATCAATTGTAAAAATTTGTAACATCATGACGCTAGATACCCCAGATGTACCTGAAAGAAGACAATCACCACGCTATGAAATTGAGCTGGCGATAGATCTGGTTCTGGCTAATGGCAGCATACTAAGCGTTACCACGCGCAATATTTCCAGCTGTGGAATACAGATTATTTGCGAGACCTGGGTCACCGAACAAATCGAACCACGCGGCATTCAAAGCTATTCCGTTGGTCAGATCCGAATAAAAGCCGTCACAGAACTCCCGGTAGGCGATAAAACGAAAAAACTTTACGCCAACTGCCGAATATTATCGGTGCAAAGAATGTCTCAAGATGAGTATATGCTAAACCTGTCCTTCCTTGGTTTTGAAAATGGCAGCGAAAAATTTCTGGACATGTTTCTCGATCAGTACCAACAAAAAAAAACAGTGATTAATGTCAGTGCCGCTATCAGTGCTTAAAATAAATTATGGATCTATGCCCATTTTAAGTGGGCAATATATCTACTTTTTATAGACACAGAGACCACAGAGTACGCAGAGCAATAATTTGTAACGTTTAAGACCATTCACCAACCTTAATACATGAGGTTTATCAGC
>CAZYYW010000041.1:15410-18636 GCA_964651445.1 uncultured Thiotrichaceae bacterium | reverse complement strand
ACAACGAACTACGAAGGACGTTGTTTCCCAGACGTCCGTTAAGTGTCAACAACAGACTTTATTATATTATTTAAAACTCAAAACGTACACCAATATTGAACGAATCATCTACTTCATAATTCACACTGCCACCAAAGGCGTCAAACCTAACTTCCAACATACGATAACCGACATAAGCACGTGCGCTCGGCGTTACTTCCAGCTCAATAGCCAAGCGGTACTCTAGCAGGCGGTCGAACTCGGCAATACTGGTGACTTCCGGTGCAAAAAACACTTCGCCTAACACTGCAAACGGGGTACTGCTTGGAAACACGTATCGTACCTTTCCGCCAATGGCAACGGCGCCGCCTTGAATATCTAAACTTGGCTCAGGGCCATTTATATCGCCACCGTATATTTTCGCGCCGACGCCAAATTGCAGTGCTTTGACATCACCCGCGCTGCTGCCGGTAACCAGAATAGAACCGTTTACCAGAACATCATTGAACTCATTAAACAGTACGCCCATGCCAATATCAGCACCGCCGTAGCCAAAAGTGGCGTTCTGTGTAAAAAAAGTAAGCTCAGCCATGTCCGACCCTACGCGAAAATCAATGGCGCCGGCGGACACGTTATTAATCGGAAAAATGAGAACTGCTAAGATCAGTGCCTTACGTAGCATCTGGGTATTACCTCTTGTTTATTGAATTGTATGATGAAAAATTTTGCTGAATTCTACCATGCTCTACCATCATCTTATGCGCTTACATTCTGTAAGGCACACCGCGAATATGCACGTGTTAAAGTAGACGTTAATTATCTTAATCCGTTCAATGCTGTCAAAAAATAAACTTGTACCTACCTATGAGCGACAAACCAAAGTTAATCAAACAGTTAGCTAAAATCCTTCCCAGCGGCCAGCTCCTCCATCAGATGGAAGATTTAAAACCCTACGAGTGTGATGCGTTGTCTGCCTACCAGGCCGTACCATTAGCGGTTGCTATACCCGATAGCATTGAACAAATTAAAGCCATACTTTTGTACTGCTACGAAAACCATGTGCCAGTCGTCGCGCGTGGTGCTGGCACTGGGTTGTCCGGCGGCGCGTTACCCCATAAAGAGGGTGTTTTGCTGGTGCTGGCAAAATTCAAAAAAATTATAGCCATCGACACTAATAATCGAACTGCCGTGGTTCAGCCTGGGGTAAGAAATCTGGCTATTTCCGAAGCTGTAAAAGAATTGGGTCTCTACTACGCACCCGACCCTTCATCACAAATTGCTTGCTCCATTGGTGGCAATGTTGCCGAAAACGCTGGCGGTGTGCACTGCCTGAAATACGGTTTGACGGTGCATAACATTATTCAGCTAAAAGTCATTACCATGGATGGCGACGAGCTGACCATTGGCTGCGACGCATATGATTCACCCGGCTATGATTTTCTGGCGCTACTCACCGGCTCCGAGGGCATGCTCGCCATCATTACGGAAATCACCGTAAAACTATTACCCATTCCAGCACTCGCCAAAGTCATTCTTGCATCCTTCGACGATATCGCGGTCGCTGGCCAAGCTGTCAGTGATGTCATTGCACAAGGAATTATTCCTGCAGGTTTAGAACTCATGGATAACGCCGCGCTTAAAGCAGCGGATGATTTTGTACACGCTGGTTACCCGCATGACGCCGCCGCCATTTTATTGTGTGAAATCGATGGCAGTGTTGAAGAAGTCGATGACCAACTTAAGCAAACAGAAGACATTTTAAAACAGTCCGGTGCCAGCAATATTCAAATTGCAAAAGATGAAGCACAACGCGCGCAATTCTGGGCCGGACGAAAAGCTGCCTTTCCCGCGGTTGGTCGCTTATCACCCGACTACTATTGCATGGATGGCACCATCCCTCGCCACCAAATTGCCAACGTACTGAAACGCATCAGTGATTTATCCGCTGAATATAAACAGACCGTGGTCAATGTGTTCCATGCTGGCGACGGCAATCTTCACCCACTTATTTTATTTGACGCTAACAATGAGGGCGAACTGGAACGCACCGAAGAGCTGGGCGGGAAAATTCTCGACTACTGCGTTGAAGTGGGCGGCACCATTACCGGTGAACACGGGGTTGGCATCGAAAAAATTAATCAAATGTGCAACCAATTTAGCAGTGAAGAAATCACCCAGTTCCACAACATTAAAATCGCCTTTGATGGTAAGCAATTACTGAACCCCGGAAAAAATATTCCAACACTGCAACGCTGCGCAGAATTTGGTGCCATGCATGTACACCACGGAAAACTTCCACACCCAGAACTTGAGCGTTTTTAGGTGCAGTTAATGATGCACTGGAATTGCTCCAGACAATGCCCGCATACGACTTACATGGACGTAGGAAGTGCGGAAAATGCAGGAGCAATTTTCAGCCACTCCGTCCATAGAGCTAAATAATTAATAGTGAATAGCGATAACACAAACATACTGCTTGAACAGATAGCAACCGCTTATGCCTCGAAACAGGCTCTGCTTATTCGCGGTGGGTACTCTAAAGCTTTTTATGGCAATCATGTTGCTGGCGATGTTATTTCGACTGCCGATCACACTGGCATTATCGAATACCAACCCAGCGAACTGGTAGTAACGGTTCGTAGTGGCACCTTGCTTAGTGAACTGGAAGCCGAATTAAAAGCCAATAATCAGATGCTGGCGTTTGAACCGCCACAGCATTCTGCAAACACAACCATCGGTGGCGTTATTGCCTGCGGACTCTCTGGCCCGCGACGTGCTGCTTGCGGCGGCGCACGTGATTTTGTTTTAGGTACCACCATCGTCAATGGCAAAGCTGAAAAACTACGCTTTGGCGGACAAGTGATGAAAAACGTCGCCGGTTACGATGCCTCTCGTTTGATGGTCGGTGCCCAAGGCACGCTTGGGTTACTACTGGATATTTCAATAAAAGTATTACCACTGAATGTGAGCGAAACATCCTTAAAACTAAGCGTTGAACTGCAACAAGCCAACAAAATAATTCAGCAATGGATTGGTCAGGGCTTGCCCATTAGCGCCAGTTGTTTTCTTAAAGACACATTATATATACGACTCGGCAGCACCCACAACGCGGTAAAAAAATCCCTTAGCACCATTAAGCAAGATTTTAACGTTGAAGAAATTGATAGCACTTTCTGGCTACAAATCAAAAACCAGAACCATGACTTTTTCAAAAAATCTAAAAACCTCTGGCGCTGTTCGCACCAAG
>CAZYYW010000041.1:0-15310 GCA_964651445.1 uncultured Thiotrichaceae bacterium | reverse complement strand
CAGAACCATGACTTTTTCAAAAAATCTAAAAACCTCTGGCGCTGTTCGCACCAAGTTATGACCGAAATATACGAACCCCCTGAACACCAATTAGTAGAATGGAATGGCGCTTTACGCTGGATAAATACCGATAAAAATTTACATACTATTGCCGAACAATACAACGGTCATGCGCAACGATACCCACTGCAACAAGAGAAGAGCAGTAGCGATATTTTTCACCCCTTACAACCGGGAATACTTAAAATTCACCAGCGTTTAAAACAGGCCTTTGATCCAGAGAACATACTGAATCCTGGCCGCCTGTATCGCTCGCTATAAGCCTCACCGACAATGAAAACAAACATAATAAACGACTTTCTACAAACGCCAGCGGGCATTGAAGCCGATAAAATTTTACGCAGTTGTGTACATTGCGGTTTCTGCAACGCCACCTGCCCGACTTACCAATTATTGGATGATGAACTAGACGGCCCTCGCGGGCGAATTTATTTAATCAAACAAACGCTGGAAGGAAAAACCCCAACCCGTCAGACACAACTGCATCTCGACCGCTGCTTAACTTGTCGCAATTGCGAAAGCACCTGTCCCTCTGGCGTTAACTACAGCCATTTATTAAACATCGGGCGCTCGTATGTCAATGCAAAAGTATCGCGCAGCCACCGACAGCGTTTTATACAACTTTCTCTACGAAAGTTATTTCTCAGCCGAAAAGTTTTTCCACTGTTATTAAAAACGGGTCAATTTTTCAAACCCGTGTTACCGCCAAGTTTAAAATCAAGTATCCCGCAAAAACAAAAAAAATTAAACTTTATAAAAAAAGCGCATAACCGAAAAATTTTATTAATCGCGGGTTGTGTGCAACCGGCTTTAAAACCACGTATTGATGTCGCGGCAAAAATCGTTTTTGATCAAATAGGCATTGAATGCATCGATATGCCAGCCACAATTTGTTGTGGTTCATTAAGTCATCATCTGAACGCAGAAGATGAAGCCCTGAGCATCATAAAAAACAATATTGATAACTGGTGGCCACTCATTAAAAACAACACTATCGAGGCGATATGCATGACCGCAAGCGGTTGCGGTGTGGCGATCAAGGAGTACTCACAACTGCTCGCTAGCGATGAACGATATGCCGATAAAGCCAAAGCTATCAGCGCCTTATACAAAGACCCAGCAGAAATTATTTATAATGGAAATAAGGCAGAGAAGCAGAAGACACTGACGCAACTGACAGCCAATAAACAAACCGATAATCAAAACATCAACATCGCATTTCATCCGCCTTGCACCCTACAACACGGCATGCAGCTACAAAACTTAATCGAACCCTTGTTGCAACATTACGGCTATGCTCTACAAACATTTAAAGACAAACATTTATGCTGTGGCTCCGCAGGTACCTATTCCATTACCCAGAAAAAACTATCTCAACAATTATTATCCAATAAACTAAACAATATAAACGAAACCAATCCCGACATTATCGTTACTGCCAATATAGGCTGCCAATTACACTTACAGAGCGGTACTGGTACGCCAGTTAAACACTGGTTAGAGCTGCTTGTTTAAAAAACACTGCCCGCAATCCGCATGTGTGATCCCCCCATAGTAAACCCCTACAATAAACCCGTACAATAAAAAAGACGCGGTTCTTGCTTTCGCAAAAACCGCGCCTTTTTCAAGTCGCTAATCAGCCGCTATAACCGACTAATAAACGGCTAATAACGGGTAAACTACAAGTCAAATATGACTTTACCCGTGTTCACATCATACATCGCACCAACCATTTTAATTTCACCCTTATCGAGCATTTCACGCAGTACAAGGCTTCTGTCACGAAGCTTTTGCATGGTCAGCTTCACATTCATTTCCGTAACAGAATGAACAAATTTAGCATTACTAGAATTTCTTGGACTGTAATCACCTTTCACTGCCTTTATAGCTGGATTTATATTAGCCAGTGTTGAAGTCAACAAACCAAGCTGTGCGCCATCACATGCACCTTTAACAGCGCCACATTCGGTATGTCCCATTACCACAATCAACTTGGCACCTGCCAGCTTGGTGGCAAATTCAAGGCTTCCGAGAATATCATCGTTGACAAAGTTGCCGGCAACACGTGCAACAAAAAGGTCACCAATACCCTGATCAAAAACGATTTCAGCCGGAATACGTGAATCGAGACAACTCACTATTGCCGCAAAAGGGTATTGCCCTGTTGCTGTCTGCTTAACCTGAGCAAGAAAATCTCGGTCAACTGGCTTGTCGCTAACAAAACGCTGATTACCTTGCTTGAGCTTTTCTAAAGCCGCACTCGGTGAAATGGCGGATTGCCCGGCTTTAGTCATTGCCGCATTATTGTCGGCATACACGATACTGGACATCGAAAAAGTCATTATCATGCCAAGTGCTAGCATTGCTACTGTTCTCATTTTCATCTCTATTTTTACCTTTATATTTAAGTTTTGAGCAGGATTCGACAAAGTTTATACGCATTAGTTACAAATTTCTCATTATTTTTACGGCGCTTACTCGGATAATATTATTTTTGACTGTTCTATAGCCATGTTGTAATTATGTAGTTGAATGCGATAATTTCTGGCAAAATACCCCATCTTCAATTCGTAACCACTTAATCAGGAATAACTATGAGCATCACTTCTTTCAACCCACCTGTTCGTACATTAATGGGACCCGGCCCTTCTGACATTCACCCACGTGTAACCAGTGCAATGGCTCGCCCTTGTATCGGTCACCTCGATCCTGCATTTGTTGGCATGATGGATGAAGTTAAAACCATGTTGCAATACGCTTACCAGACAAAAAATGAGTTAACCATTCCGGTATCGGCACCCGGCTCTGCGGGCATGGAAACCACTTTCCAAAATTTACTTGAACGCGGTGATAAAGCAATTATTGCGCAGAATGGTGTTTTCGGTGGCCGCATGAAAGAAGTGACAGAACGCTGTGGCGCTACCGCTGTTATGGTTGAAGATGACTGGGGCAAGCCGGTAGACCCACAAAAGATTGAAGATGCTTGCAAAGCTCACCCTGATGCAAAACTGGTCGCTTTCGTTCACGCTGAAACATCCACCGGCGCTCGCTCCGATGCAGAAACTATTTGTAAAATTGCACACGATCATGATGCTTTAACTTTGGTTGATGCGGTAACGTCAATCGGCGGCAGTGAACTGCGCGTTGATGATTGGGGTATTGATGCAATCTATTCCGGCACCCAAAAATGCTTGTCTTGCACACCCGGTATCTCACCGGTCAGTTTCAGCGAACGCGCGACTGAAGTTATCACCAGTCGCAAATCAAAAGTACAAAGCTGGTTTTTAGACACGAATCTGGTCATGGGTTACTGGGGCGCAAACGCAAAACGCGCCTATCATCACACCGCGCCAGTCAATGCTTTATATGCATTACACGAATCTTTAGTGATGCTACAAGATGAAGGCATTGAAAATGCTTGGGCACGTCACAAGAAAAACCACCTGGTTTTACGAGCCGGTCTGGAAGCAATGGGTATGTCTTTTATTGTTGATGAAGAACATCGTTTATCACAACTTAACGCTGTCACCATTCCTGAAGGCGTCGACGAAGCACAAGTTCGCTCTCGTTTGCTCAATGACTTTAACCTTGAAATTGGCGCAGGCCTTGGCGCACTCGCAGGTAAAGTTTGGCGTATCGGTTTAATGGGGCATAGCTCACGAGCAGAAAATATTTTCTTATGTATTTCTGCACTGGAAGCCGTTATGGCTGACATGGGTGCAGACATTAACACTGGCGTGGCATTGTCGGCCGCTCAGTCTGCTTTAAAATAAAATATTTTAAATTAAAAAAACCCCTCTCTATTAAAAATAGAGGGGGTTTTTTTTGCCATATATCCAGCATGACTTATGAATATAGATCCAATGCGGCCCTCGCTAAAATGATGTACTAGGAATCTGTCGGACTTAGCATGAATCTACTACGAAAAAGACATTTTTCCGATTAACTTCGTTAAATAGTAGACAACAAAAAACCACGATCTTTTTCAAGACCGTGGTTTTTTTGTAAAATGGCATAAAGCCACTCACTACTCTTAACGTTATTAGCCAAACATATCGTCAGTGATGTTTTTATACCAACTTTCGGTATAAATAGCTTCCAGAGCACGGTTGCCATCTTTTGGCGTCAAACCACCCGAGCCTTTAACTTTACCAATCTTACCGTCTTTAAGGTCGTATACCATCGCCACAGAAATACCATAGTCAGGAGCAATCAGGCTATAACAGGTATTGACCCAACTAGGCACATCCAACTGATTACCATTAAGCAATGCAACCACGGAGGCCGCACAAACTTTAGCTTGCGAATTTGCGGCATAGCCCGATTTAGGCATCGGCGATAGAATCGCAGCATCACCAATAACATGAATGTTTTTCTTGATTGTGGATTCGCAGGTAACATGATCAACAGGGCACCAACCAGAGTCATCGGTTAATCCGGCATGGCTGGCAATCCAACCCGCTTTTTGTGCAGGAATAACATTAAGCACATCGGCTTTGATCTCTTCAAAATCAGTGACAACTGTTTTAGTTTTCACATCAATGCGTTCAATCGTATTGTGCTGACGGTAATCAATCATATCGCCATATAATTCTTTCCAACCTTGCTTAAACAAACCTTGCTTGGAAAATTTACCCTTACCATCAATCGCAATAATTTTAGACTTCGGCTTATACTTTTTAAAGTAATGCGCCACCATTGAAATACGCTCGCCAGGCCCTGGGGGGCAACGGAAGGGGTTTGGTGGTGGTGCAATAACAAAGGTACCACCATCAGGCATGGCTTCTAGCTGCTTGCGCAGCAGCGTGGTTTGCTGACCGGCTTCCCATGCATGCGGTACATCGTTGACATCGGCAGCAGTATAGCCTTTGTGCACACCGCCACCTTCCCAACGAAAGGCAATACCCGGTGAAACAATCAGTCGATCATAAGGCAGCGTTGCGCCGCTTTTCGTTGTAACGGTCTGCTTATTTGCATCAATATCCGTTACCCAATCATGTAAAACTTTGATGCCTCGCGCTGCAAGACCATCATAACTATGGGTAATGCCGCCAATATCGCGTAAACCACCAATCACCCAGTTAGAGCCCGGGCAAGTAACATAGGTTTTTTTAGCTTCAATGAGCGTTACCTCAATGGACGGGTCGAAATAGTTTAAATACTTAGCGGCAGTGGCTCCACCAAATCCGCCACCAATGATGATGACCTTCGCTTTCGCACTGCCTGTTTGTTTTTTGGTTCCACCAGGGGCACAACCCGCTAGCGATAAACCGGCAGTGGCACCTGTGGTAGCACCCACTGCTTTAATAAATTGACGTCTGGTAAATTTGGACATGGGTGTTCTCCTTATTTGAGGTTAGAAAAATATTGGGCAACAGCATCAATTTCGCTATCGGAATAACCTTTAGCGATTCGATCCATAATGGTGCTAGGGCGCTCACCACTCTTAAATGCCTTCATTTGACCGACCATTGCAGCAGCATCCATCCCCTTGATAGTGGGTGCAGCACCTTGGCTAACACCCTGGAATCCATGACAACCCGAACAGGTAGCACCAATGGTTCTTCCCAAATTCGCATCAGACAAGTCAGCCGCAGTGACCGCTCCACTCATAAAACCTAATGACACAGCAAGTGCCAAAACTACTCTACTTCTTTTCATTACATACCCCCTAAGGATGGTCACAACAACACAATAAATTATTTGCTTACTTTTAACTTTCTGATCGCTCACCTTTTAACAAGCGAACGCACAATACATTCAAAATTCAGCTCTGAAAATTTTTTCATCCATACACAATTAAATCTACATTTCCTGATATTTGTTCTCTGATACTTATTTCCCAATAACAGGATTTTATAGGCTATCAATTTGCCTTTAGCCAGTTAGTACAGATGTTTTCCTAAAAAAAAGCAGAATAACAGCCTGTAAGGCCTAAAACCAGTGACAATATGGCAGAGATACTGTGAATATTTTTCACCACTACTAAGCCCGTAGCTACACCGCTAATGCTAAACCATTCGCTTTTTCTTTAGCACTCAATCTCCCGCGAATCTTTACATAACTTTACATTTCAACAGCCTGTTTTATTTCATTATTTTTCCCAGTTTACACTTGCCATTAATTACCATACCCCCTCACTAATACTAAAAAATTTTCATACATTTGGTGGTAAAACATTTATTAAGAAACATAAAGCCAGTTATTAAGACAATAACTCAGTCGGCAGTTGCTTAGTTTTAATATTTTTTACAGTTTAATGCTACAGACTGACTTTACTACTCAATCCATATGAGGCAACAGAAAAAACGCCAACAAAGAAACCTTATCAATTGTTTGCTTATTATTCCTCTCCACTACACGTTTTATGCGGGTAAGATAGTTCTATGAAAACCTATCTGGTAGGCGGCGCTGTCCGTGATGAATTGCTGAATTACCCGTTCACTGAAAAAGATTGGGTAGTGGTTGGCGCTACCACCGATGAAATGGTCAGTAGCGGCTATCAGCAAGTGGGAAAGGACTTCCCGGTTTTCCTGCACCCGACAACCAAAGAAGAGCACGCACTGGCGAGAACCGAAAGAAAAACGGCTGCTGGCTACAAAGGCTTTGCCGTACATGCATCCCCCGATGTGACATTAGAAGAAGACCTAAGACGTCGCGACCTGACTATTAATGCCATCGCCAAAGACAAAAATGGCGATTTAATTGACCCTTTCGATGGCGTTTCCGATATAAGAAATAAAATATTACGCCATGTGTCCGAAGCCTTTGCCGAAGACCCGGTTCGCATCTTGCGCATCGCGCGTTTTATGGCTCGTTATGCGCATTTAGGTTTTCAAGTAGCGGCAGACACGATGGATTTAATGAAACAGATGGTATCCGCTGGCGAAGTAGACGCGCTGGTTGCTGAACGTGTCTGGCAGGAGATGCACAAAGCGCTGTCAGAAAAAACACCGACAGCCTTTATCAATACGCTGCGAGACTGCGGCGCATTAAAACGAATTTTTCCAGAGCTTGACCGCCTATGGGGCGTGCCACAACCTGAACAACACCACCCCGAAATTGACACCGGCATTCACACCATGCTGGTACTTGAACAAGCGAGCAAACTAAGCAATGACCCACAGGTAAGGTTTGCGGCTTTAGTTCATGATTTGGGCAAAGGCACCACCCCGGAAAAAGAATGGCCACGTCACATTAACCATGAAGCACGCGGCGCGGATATTGTTAAACAAGTGTGCCAACGATTACGCATTCCCAATGATTTTCGTGATTTGGCTGAACGTACCGCACGCTTTCATTTGCACTTTCACCGCGCACTGGAACTCAAACCGACGACCATGGTTAAAACACTGGAGCAACTGGACGCTTATCGAAAACCAGCGCGTTTTGAAAATTTTTTACTGGCATCCGAAGCCGATGCGCGTGGTCGCCCTGGATACGAAAATAAGGATTTCACACAGGGTGAGTATTTCCGCAAGGCGTACCAGGCAACAAAAGATGTCGATATTGCACGTTTGCGCGAGCAAGGGTTTGAGAACATGGCGCTAGCAAACAAGATTCGTGAAACACGAATAGCCGCCGTATCAAAGTTAAAGAAACACTTTATCTGATTATTTTTTCAACTCTTAGTAGAGTATTCTTCGCACTGCTTAAAGCGACAATAAAACCCAACGCAACACCCACTGTATTCGCCACCATGTCAGCAAATTCAAAAGACCGGCTGGCATCAAAGCTCTGCATGTATTCCAGTATTACACCCATAAACACAAAGACAAAAGCGATCATGTTACGCTGAAAGCGATCATGATATATCTGTGAGAACCATGCCATCAAAGTGAAATAGGCCAGTATATGAAAGAACTTATCTTGGTATGTAAAATCAATGTCCAACTCAGGGAGGGTGGCGGTTGTCGATAAATACACCACCAGCATCACTAATCCATAACCAATGGCTATCCATATAAAACGTAATTTTAAATCGGGGTCCGGTTTTACAAACATGGTAACTCGCCTTTAATTATAGGTACAAAGATAACAGCACAAAACCCAGAATTAATCGGTATATAACAAAGGGTGTCATACCGACCTTTTCCAGCAGCCTTAAAAAGAAATGAATGCAGAAATACGCGCTTACCGCTGAAATTAAAGCGCCGAGTATCAAATCATCAATATCGCCCGCACTGGCGACCTCAAGATAGTCCAGTGCTTCCACACCGCCGGCCAATAAAATAACCGGTATAGACAGCAAAAACGAAAAACGCGCGGCCGCTTGCGCGGTCAGACCCAACATGAGACCCGCAGTAATGGTGATGCCAGAACGAGAAGTGCCGGGAATTAAAGCAATTGCCTGAGCGCAGCCAATAATAACTATATCTCGCCATGACAAACTGTACTCGTCACGATTTCTTTTTCCCGACCAGTCCGCATACCATAACAACAAACCAAAAATAATGGTGGTTATCGCGATCACCAGTTCAGTACGCAGGTTTTCGCCGATAAAATCTTTGAACAACAAACCAACCAATCCCACGGGGATGGTGCCGATCAACACTCCCCAAGCCAACTTACTGTCTTCTGAATGCCTGCCTTTTAATGAGGCTATCCAAGCTAAAAACATCTTGCCAATTTCTTTTCTAAAATAAAGTACGACTGCACTTAAAGTACCGACATGCACGGCGACATCGAATGCCAGCCCCTGATCTTCCCAGCCGGTTAATATCGGCACCAAAATCAAATGCGCGGAACTGGAGACCGGTAGGAATTCGGTCAGCCCTTGTACCAGGGCTAAAACAATAATCTGTAAAATATCCATAAATAAAAACGTATAACAGTAAGTGCAACCCTTTAAATTACAGTCGGTTGCGTAAATCCAGCATTGAGAAACCGCTCAACGGCTGCTCATAATTTTTTGTTAGCGCCATGACCTTAAAACGCTCACCCATTTCTGAGGGCAAGGTCAGGGTTTTGATCTGTTGTGATAATGTAATCTGCTGTTGCAGTTCACTGGTTACCTTCGTCGCATGCAAATCTGAAAGGCCGTTTGCCAGTAAAAATGCCGCCTGCGTAGTATAACCTGAAACATCAAACCCAGAATCAACAGCACTATAGGCAAGGTCGGTAAAATTCACAAATGCGGTAATATCCTGTAATCCGGGCCACCAAAAGAAATCTTCATGTGCCTTATGCTGGTGATAACACATCACAGTGCCCGCCACTCGATCGGGGTGATAATACTCTTTTTCATTGTAACCATAATCAATTAACAAAATGACCGCCTGATCTATCGTATCAGCGAGTGCCGATAACCAGGCAGAAACAGCCGGATTGTATTCGGAATGATAAGCATCAGTAAATTTTAGCTCACTGCGCTGTTCTATGATTTTTATTTTTTTATCGGCTAGTGTGTCGGCAACATAATGGGCAACAGGTTTTTCACCTTCAATGCTTACCTGCATCGTCTCTACAGCCCCGTCACGAAGGCGAAAACATTCTACAGGCATTGCATCCATTACTTCATTGGCAATAATAACGACATTATTTAATTGCGCGGGTATCTGCTGCAACCATTGTACACGAGGGTATAAATGCGGCACTTTGCTTTTGATTGTTTCTTGTTGCCGGTGCTGTAGCTCAAGGCTTAATTCCAGTATTAGGTATTGATCCGGCAGCGTTGACAGTTTTTCCAACTGCTGCAAAATATCAACTGCTAGCACACCGCTACCAGCGCCAAATTCTAAAATTGTTTTTTGATTCGCCGATGTTGCATCAAAATTTTGCAACACTTCGGCCGTCTGAAATGCCAGACATTGTCCGAAAAAAGGCGAAATTTCCGGCGCTGTAACAAAATCACCCGAAGCACCAAATTTTTGCAGACCACCACTGTAATAACCCAAACCTGGCTGATACAAAACAATATTCATATACTCGGAAAAAGGAATGTGACCGCCCGCAGCATCACATTGCTGCTGAATACATTGCACAATTAAACGACTGCGATTTTTCGCTTCATCATCGGGTTCAGTAAGTGTTTGCAAATCAGTTTTTTTCAAAGGTTCAACCACATCAAAATATATGAGAGTATAAGCACCATCTAGCAGCAGGCAATTCTAACGCAAACAGTGAACGGGGAAAATGGTCGAGGTTAAAATGAGCGATATAAAAACAGCACTGATAACCGGCAGTGCAAAACGCATTGGCGCAATTACCGCACAAACGCTGCATCAAGCAGGTTATAACGTGATTATACACTGCCGACTGTCGCGGCAGGCCGCCGATGCGCTGGCTTTGTCACTTAATACAAAGCGCCCTGATTCAGCAAAAGTGATTCAGGGTGACCTTAATAATGAAGTTATTTATGACAGTTTAATCGAACAGGCCTATTTATGCTGGCAGCGGCTGGATGTACTGGTCAACAATGCCTCCAGTTTTTATCCGACGCCCGTTGGCAGTATCACGCTGGACGACTGGAATAATCTGTTCAGCAGTAATTTAAAAGCCCCATTATTCCTTTCTCAGGCGGCCGCCCCCTATTTAAAACAGGTACAGGGGAATATCATCAATATGGTGGATGTACACGCACAGCGACCGATGAAAGAACATACGGTTTATTGTGCCGCCAAAGCCGGGCTTGCCATGTTAACCATGTCGCTGGCAAAGGAACTTGGCCCGGAAATTCGTGTCAATGGTGTGGCACCTGGCGCTATTTTGTGGCCGACCAGTGATGAAAATAAAGGCGGCATGGCCGAACACACAAAAGAACTTATTTTGCAGCGCACCGCTTTAAAAAGACCCGGTGAGCCCATAGATATAGCGAAGACCATCCTGTTTTTAGCCAGAGACGCGCCCTACATTACCGGCCAGATCATTGCGGTTGATGGCGGTCGTAGCCTGAACATTTAACCCACTTTAAAAAATAAAACATAATGAATAATTATCTAAAAATATCTTCAATTACGATTGCATCCCTGCTCGCACTTAGTGCGTGTTGCAGCCCCGATCACAGCACGAACATACCCATAGCGGAAGTCCCTGCCAAACTTATTACTGTCATCCAAAATTCACTGCCGGGTATCGCACTCACCAAAGCAGAAAAACAAATAAAAAATGATACCGTGATTTATGAACTGGAAGGCAGGCTAATCAACGGCAAGGAATACGAAATAAAGTTAAAAGAAGATGGCACTATTATTGAAATCGACCTCGAGGATTAATTCCTAGAAGATTAAGGAATCTCTGATTAATTATAAAAATGCAAGACCAGGACAAACAGAGCAGCTTCAGTTCACGCACAGGCACCGGCATGATTATCATTGCTTGGCTGTTATTTTTAGCCATGCTATTTGTTATGTTTCAAGATCAACTACTGCAACGTAACAATCCGAACCAGAACATTGTAACCAGCACTAGCGGCGCGCAAAAAGAAGTCGTGTTACTGCGTAACGCGCATGGGCATTATGTTACCAATGGCACCATTAACCAGCAAGCCGTGGTCTTTCTGCTGGATACTGGCGCAACCGAAATCGCTATTCCCGAATCAATCGCCAACAAGCTCGGCCTACAAAAAGGTCGCGTTATAACCGTTAAAACAGCCAATGGAAATACCCTTGCCTATCGCACCCGACTCGATAGCGTTGCCATTGGCGAGATCGTTTTGTACAACTTGAGTGCAACCATATTGGGTAACTTCCCAGGTAACGAAGTACTACTGGGAATGAACTTTCTTAAAAACCTAGAACTCATTCAAAAAGGCAAAACGCTGACTATCAAACAGTGAATAGAAGCTGAAAGCATTCCTTCTCTTTTTGACACTTAACGGACGTCTGGGAAACAACGTCCTTCGTAGTTCGTTGTTTGTTTTTCGTGAAAAACAAACCTAGTAGTCATCGATAAAGCGCATGGTTTTAAGCCTTTACGCTATTAACGAACAACGAATAACGAATAACGACCAACGTCTCTTCCTGCCCAAAAGCAGACTATTCACTAACAGAGAAAGTCTGGAACATTTCCGCCAATATACGTTGTATATTTTTCTTTCGCTCATTCGTTGGCGCATTAAACTTAACACTGCCCTGCGCTGCCGAACGCCAGACAATATCATTCGTTTTGTTATCAAACAGGTAAACAATCAGTGTGCCTTTTTCTAAATTGGCATCGCCTGGCGGCACTTGAGCATGCCCGGGTAACAGGCCAAAGCGGCGAATGATAGTGTTATCATCCAGTACTGATTCTAGCGCCGCGGTATAGGCAATGGTAAATCTTGCAGTATTGACGGAACCCACCTGAGCCAGTCCCTTGCTTAACATGTTTTCGATTATTTGTTCTTCTATCAATGTTTTTATTGGCGCGTTAGCAAATCGATCATCTTTATAAAAGTACACAGCGTCTGGTTGCCAGGCAAATGTATTTCCTCTGCTCACAACATTACTAGGGTCTTGTACTGAAACAATAGAGGTATTGGCAATACGCATTGAGTCTGGCGAATCAATGGTTTCAGTAACGCAGGACGCAGTGATTAAAACGGTAAATATTAGCGCTGTAGACTTCAACACAGATTTTATATAAGACGACATTTTACTCTCTCTTTTTATTATGTTTTTTGCTGAAAGTTTTCAGGCAAGCTCTTTACATGCAAATCACGTTGCGGAAACGGGATCTCTATATTTTCTTCTCTGAACGCTCTATCAATAGAAAAATTAATATCACTGATGATGCTTAAACGATTATCCACATTATGCAGGAATACGCGCAACTCAAAATCCAGAGAACTATCACCAAAGGCGCGAAACAGCACCACTGGTTTTGGCATCGAGCCGGTTTTAACAACGTCCATATTTTCTTCGGCGATGGTCATTAATATGGTACGCACTTTTTCAGTATCCGTGCCGTAGGCAACGCCAACAGGAATAATGGCTCGTCCACTTTGGCTGGATAATACCCAGTTGGTTACCTGTCCTGATATCAGCTCAGAATTCGGTACGATAACGTCTGATCGATCAAAAGTTTGAATGACTGTGGAACGAATTTGAATATCTTTCACCACGCCTTCGGTACCCCCTACCTCAATCCAATCACCTTTGCGAATGGGACGCTCAAACAACAGTATAAGTCCAGAAACAAAATTATTGACAATGTTTTGCAAGCCAAAACCAATGCCAACTGATAGTGCACCGGCAATAATTGCGATATTGCCAAAATCAAAACCTGCCGCGGATAACCCAGCCATTATCGCCACCATGAACATAATGTAACCAATAATGGTCACCATGGCATCCCGCGCACCCCGTCCCATAGAGGTCATCTTTAACCAGTTATGTTCTAGCTGCGATCGCACCCAACTGGAAAAAATAATGACCGAGCCAAAAATCAGCAACGCCCATAAAATACGACTCGGCACAATTCGGGCATCGCCTATTTCAAAACCATGAATGATATAACTATTGACCTGTGCCATAACACCGCCGCTGTAATCCCAGGCGTTAATAAACAACACCATAAATGAACCCCAGATAACAATGGTGGTTAATAAACGTATCCATATCAAGCCGGGGACTTTGGCGTCCTTCTGCACACCCAGCGTTTTATGAACGCGGCGACACCACGGGTAAGTACCATCATCAATGGCATTAAACAAATCTCTAAATAACTTGGCAAGACCAACAAATATAACGAAAACAACAAACGACAGTAAAATAATCCGTCGACTGCTATAAGCAAGGTTGCGGTAACCCATCCATTCAGCAATAAGGGATGCCAACACAATAACGATAACTAAGATTGATATATAACGTAGCATTGGCAGTCTCGGCGCCGAAATAATAACCTGTAATGTCCAGACAAGATTTATTACAAAAAACAGTGAGAAAATATTTCGCATCAGTAATAAATTTGACTCAACAATGCTGTTTGAAAAAACAGTATAAAAAGCCAGATAACCGATAAGGCTTAAAACTGCCAACACTCTTAAACGCTTAGCTAACGATAATGCAATCCGAGGTGACAGCGGCAAAAACATGTTAGCTGGCGGGTACGGCGACAGTAGTAAACGAATCGCAGTGGTTACCACGAAAAATATAAACAGGCCAACAAAAAATTCTGTTATAAATGGAATGCGCTCGACTTCCATTGTTATTGCCAATGAAGCCATCGCCGCCACAATTGAGCCAATAAGATAAGGCGAGGAACAAGCCAATGTTGTCAATGTAGCTCGGAGAAGGGTTTCTGAAAAACCATCTTGCCATTGTCTTTTGCTTTCCAGCAATAACAACTTTCGCCGTAACCAAACCGCGAAAAATATCGAAACCAGAACCACTACGACAGCCAGAATCCCATCGACAATACCGATTTCTCGTAAGCCCGAATATTTAACAACAAATGCACCCGATTCTTGCACAATGGCTAAAGGGTCATCCAGATAAGCAAAAACCAAATCAATCATGTGCGGGCTTTTCGCTAAAAACTTTTGTTTAAAATAAAATCTTTCAGCTTCGTTTATTTGATTACTGGTCTCAGCACCACTAACATTAAATAAATTACATTTCGCTAGAGCCTTATCCAGTTCGGCTTTTTGCTTAAGGTTAATCGCCCTTTTTTTAGTGACCGCGATATCCTCACCTTTCACTTTTTCACCGAGCCCATCTATTACCGTCTCCAGTTCAAGCAACGCCACCTCGTTACTTGAAATACACAAGGAAGCCGTCCTTCTCAAACTTATTGTCAGCTTCGTCCATGTCGCCAGGTCATCGCCTCTAAACGTGCCTTGACTAAGGTTTTTGTTGATATCTTTTAACTGCGATGCCATTTGCTCCATATCGTCCATATCACCCGCGTAAGACGATTGAAGGGCAATACAAAACAAAAACAACAATAGAAAGATTTTTTTCATCACAAAATAAAGTAGTTATACGGGGTTAATTGCCAGTAAGTATACAGTAATCAATAATCTCGAAAATGATGCCACTAACGAAAAATATTCATTAATTAAGCCATAAAAATTTGTAAGTATTGACAATTATCAATGAAATATTAGTATTTATTAATATAATTATGTACGAGTTTAAATAAATGACTATCTAATAAGCCGGTGTAGATACTCGGCAGTTAAATAGGTAAGGAAAATACCGGTTCATCTTAAAAATATAACAGAATGTAGAAGCCATATACGCTTCGCCAATCACTACTCTCAACTTGTAATTAATAAATTTATTCAATATAACCAAAAGGTAAAACGACCATGAAAATTAAACTTATC
>CAZYYW010000040.1:0-18715 GCA_964651445.1 uncultured Thiotrichaceae bacterium | reverse complement strand
ACCATTGTTCGCTAAATTTCATACACCAATACTCTTTAAAAAACTCATCCGCAAATGATTAACTGTGTCTATGCCATATCGAGTGGGTATACAGTTATTTTTTATAGACACAGAGACCACAGAGGTCACAGAGTTATCGTTTATAACGTTTAATAGATTCACCAATCTTGATGCTATTGAGGTTTATCAGCAACCCTGCTGCTGTAGTAGTCGTGTTAACTTTAAACACGCTCTGTGACCTCTGTGGTCTCTGTGTCTATTATCTTGTCCACTCAATGTGGCATAGACCCGATTAACTAAACTGCTGTAAAAATTTAATATCATTTTCAAAGAACAAGCGTAAATCGTTGACACCGTAACGCAACATCGCCAAACGCTCGACGCCCATGCCAAAGGCATAACCTGTATATTTTTCCGTATCGATACCGGCTGATTCAAATACTTTAGGGTGCACAATACCGCAGCCCAATACTTCTAACCAACCGGTTTGGCCACACACGCGGCAACCTTCACCGGCACACATGACACATTGAATATCGACCTCGGAAGACGGTTCGGTGAAGGGGAAATAGGAGGGACGAAAACGCGTCTGCAAATTATCATCTTCGAAAAATTGCTTTAGAAAATCGGCCAATGTACCCATAAGATCAGCAAAGCTAACATTTTCATCCACCAGTAAACCTTCTACTTGATGAAACATCGGGGTGTGCGTTAAGTCGGAGTCACAACGATAAACGCGACCCGGTGCAATAATTCGCAACGGTGGTTTATTGTTTTCCATGTGGCGAACTTGCACCGGCGATGTGTGGGTGCGCAGCAAGGTATTCGCGTCGAAATAAAAAGTATCGTGCATGGCACGTGCGGGGTGATGTGACGGGATATTCAAGGCTTCGAAGTTATGAAAATCATCTTCGATCTCAGGCCCTTGCTCGACGGTGAAGCCCAGGCGCGAGAACAGGTTTTCGATACGTGCCATGGTTTTTGTCACCGGGTGCAAACCACCCGCTTGCTGACCACGACCGGGCAAACTAACATCAATTTTTTCGCTGACTAAACGCGCGTTTAATTTCTCAACTTCTAGCGCAGTTTTACGCTGCTCAATGGCTTGCTGCACTTCACGTTTGGCATTGTTGATAGCCTGACCAGCGCTTTTTCTTTCTTCTGCCGGCAGTTTGCCCAATGTTTTTAGCAGTGAAGTCAGCTCGCCTTTTTTGCCTAGGTAATCAACACGAACTTGATCCAAAATCTCCAGATTGTCGGCCGCATTGATTGTTGTCAGTGCCTCTGCGGTTAACTTTTGTAAATCCACGCTTCAATTCCCGTATTTAGAGTATTACTTTATATTTGTTTGTTATGATTTCACAGCCTTATTTAACCCACTGATTTAACCCACTGAGAAATAAGGCACTGAAAAAATATTTTGCCGCGAAGCACGCAAAAGGCGCAAAATTCTTTCAGAAAAAAAGATTTTTTCGCGCTCTTTGCGTGCTTCGCGGCAAAAATCCTTTTCCAATTCACATAAAAAAAGGGAAGCGCACTTCCCCTTTGTTACTGTATAAGCCAGTTTGTACAGGGTTAACCCTGACAGGCAGGCACTGCTTAGGCAGCGAGTGCAGCTTTGGCTTTATCCGCTATTTTTGTAAAAGCGGTCATATCGTGAATAGCTAAATCAGCTAATACTTTACGGTCGATAGCGACTTCTGCTTTTGTCAGGCCATTAATTAAACGGCTGTACGAAATACCGCACTCAGCCGCTGCTGCATTAATGCGTATAATCCATAATGAACGGAATAGTCGTTTTTTAACCCGACGGTCACGGTAAGCATATTGACCGGCTTTAATAACGGCTTGATGCGCTACACGATAAACACGACTACGTGCACCGTAATAACCTTTTGCTTTGGCTAAAACTTTTTTGTGTTTAGCTCTGGCTTGTACGCCTCTTTTTACTCTTGGCATTGCTCTTTACTCTATTACTTGAATTTCTATGGTTTAACGAATGACCGACAACAAATATTGCTGTTTGGCTATACGTACGGTAACAGTCGTTTAATCATTTTCTTGTCGTTTGCATGCACCATTGCATCGTCACGTAAATGACGTTTACGCTTGGTGCTCTTCTTGGTCAAAATATGACGACGATGTGACTTACCGCGTTTAAATCCGCCGGAACCGTTCTTGCGAAAACGCTTTGCAGCTCCGCGGTTTGTTTTCATCTTAGGCATGTGCCTTCTCCAAAATCTAAATGCTTTATGTTCTTGTGTTTTAGGTTACGACAAAAAGCGTCTAACCATAGCGACACAGTTTTGTGCTATTTATTGGTTTTCTTTGGTCCTAAAACCATCACCATCTGGCGGCCTTCCATGCCAGGCATTTGCTCAACGTTGGCAATTTCTTCTAAATCGGCCACTACTCGTTTCAACAATTGCATACCCAGTTCCTGATGCGCAAACTCACGCCCTCGGAATCGCATGGTAACCTTGGTTTTATCACCACTCTCAAGAAATTTCGTTAGCTTACTCAGCTTGACCTTATAGTCACCAACCTCGGTACGAGGACGAAACTTAATTTCTTTTACCTGGGTGCGACGTTGTTTCTTTTTCGCGCCCTGCTTTTTCTTACTGTTTTCAAACCGGTATTTGCCAAAATCCATAATTCGACAAACAGGCGGTTCCGCATTAGGCGAAACTTCCACTAAATCCAATGACACACCTTTGGCTTTTGCTAGCGCCTCGCCGCTTGTCATGATTCCGAGTTGTTCACCTTCATGGTCAATAACCCGTACTTCAGGATAAGTGATGTCGCTATTTATGCGCGTCTTTTTTGGTGCGGCGATAGTTTTATTCCTCTAAATGGTGCGGCTATAAAAATAAATAGTCATAAAACAGCACGACCACGACAAGCGATCTCCGATGAAAACCGACTCGCTACGTCATCAATCGACATAGTTCCTAAGTCTTCACCGCTTCGCGTGCGTACCGCCACTGTGTTATTTTCGAGCTCCCGATCACCGATAACCAGCATATAGGGAACTCGCTGTAAAATGTGCTCGCGAATTTTATATCCTACCTTCTCATTTCTCAAGTCCAATTCGACCTTAAATCCTTGAGAAAGGAGACTTTTTTGCATTTTTTTGGCAAATTCGGCCTGTTTGTCAGTAATATTGAGAATTACGGCGTGAACGGGTGCCAACCAGAGTGGAAATTTTGCTTCATGTTCTTCGATCAAAATGCCCACAAATCGCTCAAATGAACCCAATATTGCGCGATGCAACATCACCGGCGTTTGCTTGCTGTCATCGGCTGCAATATATTGCGCATCCAGACGCCCCGGCATGGAAAAATCAACCTGCATGGTACCACACTGCCATTCACGCCCGAGACAGTCTCTGAGCACAAATTCTATCTTCGGTCCGTAAAAGGCACCCTCTCCCGGTTGCAGTTTCCAGTCCAGTTTTTTATTGTCCAACGCGACTTCCAGTGCTTTTTCAGCTTTATCCCAGGAAGCATCTTCGCCGACACGTTTTTCCGGACGCGTCGATAGCGCTACTTTTATGTCGGTAAAGCCAAAATCCTCATAAACTTCGTAGACCAAGTCGATAAAAGCGGAGACTTCATCCTGTAGCTGGTCTTCAGTACAAAATATATGGGCATCGTCCTGCACAAAATTTCTTACCCGCATCAGACCATGCAAAGTACCGGATGGCTCGTTGCGATGGCAGGAGCCAAATTCCGCCAGACGCAATGGTAGGTCACGGTAGCTCTTTAGCCCCTGATTGAACACCTGTATATGGCAAGGGCAGTTCATGGGTTTAATCGCATAATCACGGCTTTCTGAATGCGTGGTAAACATCATGTCGCCAAATTTGTCCCAGTGACCTGATTTTTCCCATAGCGTGCGATCAACAATCTGCGGGGTATTTATTTCTTGATAGTCGTGCTGGCGAAGTTTCTCACGAATGTAATTTTGCACTGTCAGGTAGATTGACCAGCCTTTTTCATGCCAGAACACCATGCCCGGTGCTTCTTCTTGCATATGAAAGAAGTCCAGCTTTTTTGCCAATTTACGGTGGTCACGCTTTTCAGCCTCTTCCAATTGGTGCAAATACGCATTCAACTGTTTTTTATCTGGCCATGCTGTACCGTACACACGCGTCAGCATTTCGTTGTCTGAATCACCACGCCAATAGGCACCGGCGACTTTCATCAATTTAAAACCCTTACCCAGTTTGCCGGTGCTGGGCATATGCGGCCCACGACAGACGTCAAACCACTCACCCTGACGGTAAATAGACACTTCTTCGTCTTCTGGAATGATGTCTTTGATGATTTCGACTTTATAGTCTTCACCAATGTCACTAAAAAGCTTGATCGCTGCATCACGATCAAGCACTTCGCGCACTATCGGTAGATCACGTTTGACGATTTCACGCATACGATCTTCGATAACTTTCAGATCGGTATCGGTAAACGGCTGTTCGCGCGCAAAATCATAATAAAAACCGTTCTCGATGGCAGGGCCAATGGTCACCTGAGTGCCGGGGAACAATTCCTGTACAGCCTGCGCCATCACATGTGCTGCGTCGTGACGCATCAGCTCCAGTGCTTCTTCATTTTTTGAAGTAATGATGGCAAGCTCGGCATCATCTTTGATAACGAAAGAAGCGTCAACCAGTTCGCCGTTTACACGCCCTGCCAATGTCGCTTTGGCAAGACCGGGGCCGATATCGCTGGCGACATCCATCACTGTTAGAGGTGCATCAAAAGAGCGCTGACTTCCATCAGGCAAGGTAACAACGAGATTATTCGGTGGCATATTTTCTCCAGTGGCGATCACTACGAAAGACCGCTTGTCTTTTAAAAAGGTGGCTGTTAATAGCCGGTGAATCTGGTAGGCACAGGCAGATTCGAACTGCCGACCTCTACCATGTCAAGGTAGCGCTCTAACCAACTGAGCTATGCGCCTAAAAATTAGGTTAAAAATTTATTGCCTGGTGGCGCTGCGGCATCCTGCCTGCGCTCGTTCAACTGAGCTATGTACATGAGCAGCCGGATGATACGCAAAAGTCTCTAATATTGCAAGATTCTTCCCAACCCTTTTCAAGCTGTTTTAAGGTTTCCTTCCTTAACCCAAAATAATCATCAGATAGTTGCGACCTCTGTCACAAAAAACCGGTTTATTGAGCTGTAATTTAACTTTAAACAAGACTATCATTGATACCTGTTAGAACGCTAAATCAAGTAACACCAAAATCAAGCAAACAAAAAATGGAGAACACAACATTATGAATAATATAACTGGAAAATTAGCTCTTGCCTTCCTGAGCGCCACAATCATTCTAAGCACTGCATGCAGCAGCGGTGATAGCGCCCCAGCTGCCCCAACAAACGCAACTATCTCTGAAGCCAACAAGCAAGCATTGGCAACCGCCGGTACTGAGGGCGTTATACAGGCGGTTAATAGTGATAATTCGAACCCTTTCGGCAGACCCACTGGCAAAACGACTGTGCAAACCATTACCGAACTGGTCGTCCAACAGACTCAGGCAACTCAAAATCGTCCACAAGCGTCTTCTCGCTCTGGTGAGTTTGATATGTGTGAAAGTGGTTCTGTTACCGGTTTTGATACCCTTGGAGAAAACGGCGGCACCATCACTTATGACAATTGTGTAGTCAGCGGCTCAACAATTAATGGCACCATGACCATTAACATTTCAACTGCCGGCGACATTATCACGTACTCAATTAGTGCTAACTTATCAATCAGCCATCTGGGTACAATTGAAACCATAAACTACTCTTCAACCTGTACCATCAACCAAAGCAGTGGCGCAGCAAACTGCACATATAGCTCTTCTGGCACAGGCATTGATGGTCGCAGTTACAGCGTGTCGGATATAGACATCAGTGGTAATGACTCCAGTGGTTACACAGTATCGGCTACCATCACCGACCCGGATAACGGTGTAATAACGATTACAACCACAACATCCGTAACCTTTAATTGCACTAACGGCCAACCAGATGCCGGTAGCATTGTGATTTCTGATGGCAGCAGCTCGATGACCATCACCTTTATAGACTGCAACAGCTTCAGCATCGACTTTAATGGCGCAACGACGACTCATAGCTGGTAATTGACACCACAAGACTGTCAATTTAGCTTATAAGCAATCGTAACCAGCCTGCATTTTGCAGGCTGGTTTTTTTGTCTGTGGCAGATTAGATTAGTAGGTAACAAAATACATATCAATGAAAGGCACTGGCTGAGCCTGTACGCCGGTTTCGACTAAAACCCAAAAGTCAGCGGATATAAATTTATATCGTGTAAACCTGATCGAACACCCTAAAGATGCAGTAAAGAAAGTCTATACTGCCGCATAATGATAAAAACCACTTCTATTAATTGCTTGCACCCTCTGCGTGACCTGAGGCATCCCTATATAGCTACAGTATGCAAGGCATGAATGCTCATTCCCCTCTCAAGGCTCATAACGCCGCAGACACATGCTTCAGGCCGCGCCCTAAAGTAAAAAGTATATTCTTACTGGATTAAAACTTAAGCAGCCTCTGATTGATCCTTAAACTATGTTTTAATAATACTTTCAAACATGATGAATAATTTTTACTTATGAAGCCTAGAAATTTTCAAAGCCTTGCCAACCGGCTCAGCCGATGGATTATTCCTCTTAGCGCGTTCATTTTGATTGCCGTTTTAAGTGCAAATCACTACCTGTCTCGGTTATTGCTTGATCACTACGTTGAATCTTTAACGACCGCCACTGCCTCTTCCAGTGCACGAAAAATAGAAACTATTTTGAACAGTGCGGCTATCAGCGCAAAGTCACTGGCATTAAATATCTCGACAGGCAGCGCGAATGACAGTCAAACTCGGCAGATGATGCAATCATTTATACAGGCTAATACAGTCATTTTTGGTATGGCGGTTGCGCTGGAGCCGCATACGTTGAAAAAATCTTTGGCTGAATATTCGCCTTATTACTATAGAGATAAAAACACACTGGCTTATTCGGATCTCGCGAACGAGAACTACAACTACCTTACGCAGCCGTGGTATACGCAAGCCAAACTACGTCAACAGCCACTCTGGTCTGAACCTTACTTTGATGAGGGCGGCGGTAAGGTGCAGATGATTACTTACTCTGCACCCATATATATGGCCGATGGTAAAACCTTTGCCGGTATAGCCACCGCCGACATTCAATTAAGCTGGTTAGATGATGTTATACAGGAGATGCAAATTGGCGATAAGGGTTTCGGTATCATCCTGTCCAGAAGTGATGTCGTTATCGCACATTCAAAACACGCGATTCACTTAAGCAAATTAAATGAACAAGGCATTGCGTCTGACAAATGGCAGCAATATATCAACAGCAAAAAATATTCTACGCCGATTCATTTTAGATCCTCCTGCTCAAAGCAGGCGAGTGATGGAAATTGCCGATTTGTTATTCAGTCGTTAGCCGACAGCGGCTGGAAAATCATCATCGCCTTACCCGAAGAACAACTCACCGCTAAAATAAACGCACTCACCACAAAAATCACTCTGATAGCAATAATAGGTCTGCTTATCTTATTCGTTGTCATCATCTCCATTACACGGCATTTTACCCGGTCATTAGCACAGCTAGCCAATGCCAGCAAAGACATTGGTGCAGGTAAATTGGATACAAAAATACCAAAGCCGGTGCGAAATGATGAGATAGGTGCCTTGACCGATGATTTCAGTGCCATGCGCACTTCCCTAGTAAAACATATCGCTGATGTACAGCAAGCCACAGCAAAACAACAAAAGCTAGAAAGCGAAATTCAAATTGCGAAAGACATCCAGATGTCCATGATACCCGGTGCCGGCAATGCCAGCGTTAAGGATGATGCCTTTCAACTGTTTGCACTTTTAAGACCGGCACGTTCTGTCGGTGGTGATCTGTATTATTACCAGCGATCTGATGAAACCCTGCATTTTATCCTGGGCGATGTTTCAGACAAAGGTGTTCCTGCTGCATTGTTTATGGCAAAAACCATTACCCTCTATACACGGGCACTGCGCGACAAACTTTCACCCGGACAAACCTTCAATATGATGAACGATGTGCTGGCACAAAATAATGATGCCTGCATGTTTGTCACTGCACTGTGTGGCAACATAAATTTAACAACCGGCGAAATACAGATGTCGAACGCAGGGCACATGGACCCGATCATTCAAAACCCACAATCGACTGATACACTTGAAGTAAAAGGCGCGATTGCTCTAGGTTTAATGGAAGGCGTTGAATATCCTGACATATCATTCCAACTAGCACATCAAACAAGTATTATTATGTACACTGACGGTATTTCTGAAGCACATGACTGCGACAGCAATCAATACAGCGACGAAAAACTGATTGCCTTGATTACAGATGCCGACGCCAGCAACGTGGAACTCACCGGCAAAAAAATCATCGACAGTGTTGAGGAATTCGCCGGTGATGCAGAGCAGTTTGATGACATTACTTTGCTAATTATTCATTATGAGTAAACAAATAAATAATAAGCAGACGCTAACGCTGCTAAGTAAAAAAACGAATACGGATAAGCTAGCAACCTTCCTTACCGAATTTGTCAAGGCATCGGACATACCGAATGAAACGCATAACGACCTACGTCTGATAATTGAAGAAGCCTTTATCAACATTGTCAGTTACGCCTATGGCGAGCAAGGCTATCAGCCAGTCACCATTGAACTGCGCAAACACAACAACAGTATTAGCATAACCTTCACCGATAGTGGTACTGCCTTTAACCCATTAACCGATGCTACCGAATATAAAAGCACCGATGATCACTGCGAGGGCGGTATGGGCATTCATTTTATAACATCACTAACAGATCAGCAGGAATACCACCGAGTTAATCAAACGAATGTATTTACACTAACAAAGCACTATACTCGACAAAATTAATTGTCATAATAGTAACGCATACAAACAGGAGCAAAAGCATGTCTTTAGAAATTGTTATTTCACCCGAAACCAATAATAGCCAGCGTATTTCGATATCAGGTAGCCTTGATAGCAATACTGCACCGGATTTACAGCAATCGATTGATGCTGAAATAAATGACGCTACCCGCACAACAATTCTCGACTTCAAAGATCTTGATTTTCTCAGCAGCGCTGGCTTGAGAGTCATCTTTAAAACCAAAAAACAAATGGATAATAACGGCGGAAAGCTTTTACTGGTTAATCTGCAACCTCAAATTAAAAAAGTGTTTGAGATAATTAAAGCACTTGATGGCATGAATGTGTTTAAGGATCAGCAAGAGATGGATGAGTATTTAACGGCGATGCAAGACAAGGTTAAAGATGGCGGTTAAAGGTAGTTGGTAGTTGGTAGTTGGTAGTTGGTAGTTGGCAGTTGGCAGTTGGCAGTTGGCAAAAAAATTTATACTCTCGAAATCTTCTGTTTCATGCTTTTAACTGATAACTCATAACTAACAACTTTCTTCATTCATCCGCGCCTCGGATGTCATTAAAAACAGAATACACATCACTTTCCCAACGCCGGAATAATACCTTGGCGGCGTCATCATCAATCATCTCGGCATAAATCATCGGGTTTGCTGTTACCAGTACGGTCTCATCACCCTCGGCAAATATAGAAATTTGTGGCGGCATATAGGGTGCCAGCACTGGGTACTTATCGACTAAGTATTGTATTTCTTTTGGCTTGCCAACAAACACGATTCGATATTTTTCTGACTTGTAACCCATGCCGGTTAAACCAATGTCAATTCGCTGTACTCGCGAAATATGATAACCATGCTCTTTGACAGATGTTTGCAGTGTTAGCATTGCCTCAGGGAAATCTTGCTGGGTACGAACCATCAGCATATTATCGGCCATAACCGGTAGCGCTAAACTCAGTGAAACAAAAGCCAACAAGTATCGTCTTAATACATTCATAGTGTGGCACCTTCTATCAAAGAGTAATAAACATCATACATCTCGTTACAATATTCGTTGAGTTCTTGGTTGTTAAATAACTTGCCTAAACGCCGAGGATTGATTGCGCTCACCAGTACCTTGCCGTCTTTTTCTATCACCGTAATTCGGCAGGGTAAAAACATACCAATCCGCGGATCAATCGACAAAGCCTGATAGAGAAATTCAAAGTTGCAAAAATGCAGTACGATCTGGTTTTTATTTTCCGTGCCTTCTTTAACCAGACCATGCTCAAGGTATTCGGTGCGTATTAAGGCAAAGTTCTGCCCAGCAATTTCATGCTGTAAATTTTCTACCGTTTCTTCAAGACTATATGGCGATTCCATTATAATGGAGGGAACATCGTTATCGCGTTTTTTCAAAGTCTGTGTAACTTCGCTAGCCGACTTTTCAAAGCTACGGACATAGGCAACAATGTTGTCAATGTCTTGCTCTGACAAACCGACCACCAGCGCTGATGTTGCTGGCTTGCCTGCATGCCCAAGTGTAATGGTGTCACGAATCATGGTATCGCTGGCAGCCTTCAAAAAACCACTATTGTTTAACGCTGTTGCGACAATGGGTTGATTGCTATCTCTGGAAAAAGTTATTCCCGTTCCCGTACCGCCTTCGCCTTCACTGCCATGGCATTTGGCACAGCTTTTAGCAAACAGTTTCTTTCCGTGCGCACTGTCACCAGTGATGGTTGCGGTATTTTCTACCGGTGCGGGTTTATCTGACCAACTTCTTAGATGTTGAGTAATGGCATCTATCTGCGCATCACTGAAATCGCTAAACGCTGGCATAATTCTACCGGGGCGACCATAACGGATGGTTTTATTCAGGAACTCGTCGGAAACACTGTCGATAAAGGCAGGCAGTGCCAACGGCACACCCACACCTCCTTTACCATCGTTACCATGACATGAAGAACAATATTTAATATACAACTCATCGCCCTCGGGTGCGCCATACGCACTCAAACTAAAGGCTAAAGCTAAAACCAGTACTAGATATTTCATACAGACCCAAAAATTTACAAAAATTTGTTGTGTGTTTGAGGATTTTTTGAACATTTATGTTTTGGCTTACCAAGGTTTGGTTTGCCAAGTTTCGGCTTACTAGGGTTCGATTTACGAGAGATTCGCTTTACCCCGGTGGCCAGGTCATTGCGCGACCTGCTAACAAGTGCATATGAATATGAAACACCGTCTGCCCTGCTTTTTCATTGCAGTTAACCACCAGTCGGTAACCTTCTTCACTTACACCTTTCTGCTGCGCGATGTTTTTAGCAACGCTAAACAATTTCCCCATAATCTGTTCATCAACATCGACAGTATCATTTACTGTGGCAATGTGCTTTTTGGGGATTATCAGAATATGCACGGGGGCATGGGGATTTACATCAGTAAATGCGAGGATCTCATCGTTTTCAAAAACAATGTCAGCCGGTATCTCGCCATCACGAATCTTGCAAAATAAACAATCTGTCATGATTGCACCTCAATGCGACATATTAGAGTTTTATTATATACTAATTTTATTGATAATTGTCAAATTAAATACAAATTTTTAGGAGTTATACCGTTGCCGCCCACTAAAAGCGTGTGCCAGAGTGCCTGAATCAATATACTCCAACTCACCACCCAGTGGAACACCATGTGCAATACGGGTGGTCATTATTTGATGTCTGAGCGCCATATCCGAGATGTAATGCGCCGTGGCTTCGCCTTCTACAGTCGGATTTGTCGCTAATATTAATTCTTGTATTTCACCGTCAGCAAATCGGTTTTCTAGCAAATCCAGTCCTAATTCAGCCGGCCCGATGCCGTCAAGCGGTGAAAGATGCCCCATCAATACAAAGTATTTACCACGAAATTCTGCCGTATGTTCAATGGCAAAAACATCTGCAGGCGTTTCAATCACACACAATTTTGCGCTGTCACGGGATGTGCTGCTGCAGATTTCACACAAAGCATTCTCACTTAAGGTGCGGCACATCGAACAATGGCCGATTTTTTCAACCGCTTCGGTTAAAGCCGCCGCCAGATTTTTGGCGCCGTCTTTGTCACGCTCCAGCAGATGAAATGCCATGCGCTGTGCCGACTTCGGCCCGACACCCGGCAGGCACTTTAAGGCATCGATTAACTGTTGTAATAAAGGTGACATATGTTTTAAAGCTACAAAGTTCCGCTACGTGGGAGGTTTAACCAAAGCCGTGAATGAATAACATAATCACAATGGCTCTTTTTGACACGAAGCCGACCTCCAAAAGATAAAACATTCGCCGCGAAGAACGCAAAGAGCGCGAAAAAAACAAGAAATATAAAGGTTTTTATTTGCGCTCTTTGCGTTCTTCGCGGCAAAAATAGTTTTTATTCGATGTCCGCTTTTGTCCAGTAGCTAACACACACAAATACTCGCAGCCACGATAATCCATTCTAAAACGGTAGTTTCATACCGCCGGGTAAATTTAACCCTGCTGTTAAGCCTGACATTTTTGTTGATGATTCCTGCTCGATTTTTCTTACCGCATCATTTACTGCTGCTGCCAGTAAGTCTTCAATCATTTCCTTGTCGTCCTGCATCAGGCTATCGTCAATATTCACTCGACGTAATTCGTGGCGGCCATTCATTGTCACTTTAACCATGCCACCGCCTGCCTGACCTTCAACTTCCATATTGGCTATTTCCTGCTGCGCTTTTTGCATATCTTCCTGCATTTTTTGCGCTTGTTTCATCATGTCGCCCATTGCACCTTTCATAACCACCTCTTATATTTAGTGTCTAAGTCACCGGCTTTACTGAACCGGGAATAATTTCAGCATTAAAATTTTCCTTTAATGCCTGGGTAAAACCATCTTCATTTATTGAGACCTCAGCCTGTTGCTGACGTTGCACGGTTTCACGCTGATTTGTTTGGGCAGGCGATTCACTGTTGTTTTTATCAACAAGCTTAATTTCCAAATGTGCGTCGATATTAAAATATTCGCCTAAAGCCTGCTGCAAACGTTGTTTCGCCTTGGCATTTATCAAGTTTCTGTGACCACTGGTAATGTGCAAGATGATGTTACACCCGTTACGCTGCTGCATGGTGCAGTTTATTGCCAGTTGTTTGACTAGGCCACCCAGTCCTAACGAATTCACCACCGCTCGCCAGTCGCCCATACTATTATCTGCATCTTCCGCCACCACATCAGCTACCGCGTAATTGGACTCAACGCCAGCCGTTTTTTCAGCAACGGACGGTGAGGTTTCCAATGCTACATTTTCTTCTGCTACCTTATTGTGATTATTTGCACTCGCCACGCCTTGCTTTGTGATACTTTGCTTTTTCATACTTTGCTTTAATATGGGCGCTGCTGTTTCAGCAACAGCCATCGGTGGACGCTGTTGTGTGACGGCATGATTTTGAGCTTGCGGTGCTAATGTTGGTGCTTGAGGCATACCAGAAGAATCTACCTTAGCAGGCCTAAAAGCCAACATGCGTAGCATAATCATTTCAAAGCCGTTTCTGACATCCGGCGATAATGGTAGGTCGCGACGCCCTATCAACGCTATCTGATAAAACAAATGCAAATCTTCCGCACTGACCTGTTCACATAATTTGAGCAAGGCTTCTCTGGCACTGACAAATTCATCCAATGCTTCTGGTACTGTTTTAGCGAGACTCATGTGGTGTAGCAAACTTAACAGCTCCGCCAGCACGGTTTCGAAATCAGGGGAAAATTCGGCAAGTTCGGCAACCACACTCATGGTTACGGTGGCGTCGCGTTGCAACACGGCTGATAATAACCGTATAACTTTATCGCGCGATACACTGCCCAGCATATCGCGCACTTCCTGCTCCTTAATAACACCACCGCCAAAAGCGAGCGCCTGATCTAACAGACTCAGGGCATCACGCATACTGCCATCAGCAGCCTCCGCAATTAGCTGTAGCGCGGTGACATTAAATTCGACTTTTTCTGCATTTAATATGTGCTGCAAATGGCTGATGATTAAACTAACCGGCAATCGTTTCAGATTAAACTGCAAACAACGTGAAAGAATGGTCGCCGGTAATTTTTGTGGATCGGTAGTGGCAAGTAAGAATTTAACGTGCGGCGGCGGTTCTTCAAGTGTTTTTAGCAATGCATTAAAACTGCTTTTTGAAAACATGTGTACTTCATCAATTAAATACACTTTGTAGCGCCCTCGGGTAGGCGCGTATTGCACATTTTCTAACAACTCGCGGGTATCATCCACCCCCGTTCGAGAGGCTGCATCGACTTCGATTAGATCGACATAACGACCTTCGGCTATTTCCATGCAGGTCGAACATTGGCCGCAAGGTGTTGCGGTAATACCGCTTTCGCAATTGAGCGATTTCGAAAATATTCGCGCAATGGTGGTTTTGCCAACACCGCGAGTACCGGTAAATAAATAGGCATGATGCAAGCGATCATCATTCAAGGCGTTTACCAGAGCCCGCTGCACATGCTCCTGACCGACCAGCTCTTGAAAATTCTGTGGCCGCCATTTTCGCGCCAGAACCTGATAGCTCATAAGAGGTGACTCATGATTGAAGAGTACTCGGTAATCGTTGCATCGTTAGATTCTAACCAAGAAAGCCACACGGTTACAGCAAGAAATGAACAATTTATGAAAAATTAAGGTGGTAACCCGCCCCAGCCACACCCCGGCACCCGAGATCACCGCTACCGTTGCTTCCTTCCGGACCTGGCGGAGTTCACAGCTTATCGTCGCGAGGGAACCAGAACAGGTCACCATAACGCGGCGAATTATACATAAAAAACGTGCCCGTAGGTTATTTGTGAAGAGTATTTGCACAAAGAAAGTTGAACCGTTAAAGACTTATGACCAACCGCCTCTTTTTTAACGTATAATGCGCCAATAATTTTTCCGAATACTATAAACACCCCTCTTTGATGAAATCAATTCTACGCATTGCAACCCGAAAAAGCCCATTAGCGATGTGGCAGGCTGAGCACGTTAAATCACGTTTAATGGAAGCACATCAAGGATTGGATGTTGAGCTGGTCACCTTTACCACTCAGGGTGACAAAATCCTCGATACACCATTAGCAAAAATCGGCGGTAAAGGGCTTTTCGTTAAAGAACTCGAAGTCGCAATACTCGAAGGCAAAGCCGATATTGCAGCGCATTCTATCAAAGACGTACCGGTGGAATTCCCAGAGGGTTTATTTCTTGCCACCATTCTTGAGCGCGAAGAACCCTGTGATGCGTTTGTCTCAAACACTATCAACAGCGTACAAACATTGCCTGAAGGCGCTGTGATTGGCACTTGCAGCCTGCGCCGAAAATGTCAGCTATTAAGAAAACGTCCCGATCTCATCATTAAAGACTTACGTGGCAACGTCAATTCAAGGTTAGAAAAACTGGACAACGGCGACTATGACGCCATCATCCTCGCCTGCGCCGGACTGGTAAGGCTGGACATGGAAAAACGCATAAAACAACGCATCTCATCATCATGGATACTACCGGCTGTTGGTCAAGGCGCTATAGGCTTGGAAGCACGAATCGATGACCAGGAAGTGCTTGACCTGATTTCTGTATTAAACCACGAAGACACCGCCGACCGAATTAGCGCCGAACGCGCCCTCAACAAAGGTCTAAACGGTGGCTGCCAAGTACCCATCGCAAGCTACGCCATGCTCGATGGAGACACCCTGCACTTACAGGCATTGGTGGGTGAACCGGACGGCAGCTTGATAATAGAAAGCGATATAAGCGGCCACCGCAACGAAGCCGAACAACTAGGCGCTAAATTGGCAGAGGAATTATTATCTAACGGTGCAAAAGAGATACTCGATAAGCTATTTCACGCTGAGAATTAAAACGTACTCAAGAATCAAGCCTAAATATCAAATCTCAGAACAGTTAAAAAATTTAGAGAGGTGGCCGAGTGGTTGAAGGCGCACGCCTGGAAAGCGTGTAAACCGAAAGGTTTCGTGGGTTCGAATCCCATCCTCTCTGCCAAACACCAATTTAAGCCTACTGCACCGCTATATAAGCCTTTAAAAGACAAAATATACTAGATAACTGTACTAGAATAAATAAAACACAGACATAAAAAAGCACCCCCTTAAAGGAGTACGAATTCTGGAATGCTTGTACAAAAATTGATTATGGCGCAGTTGCGCCATCAATATAAGTAAGAATTTTTGATGCGAGCCTTAATGCCTCTTTAGTTTCTTTGGCACTGAAGGTTAAATGAGTCTTATAATCAGCATCCTTTCTAAGCTTTAATAGACTAGATAAATTATTACCTTTTTGCCTGTCTCTACTTCTCATGGCAGTGACTACATCAGCATGAACACTCATACTAGCGTTTACAATGCTTAAAAAATCACGTGACTGTATAAATGCACCATAATATGAACGATTGACTACAGTTCGGTATGCCGCTTGGCTTAAATGTCGCTCAGCAGGTAAAAAACGAATAGCTTCATTATGTATATGTTTCGCATATTCAAAGTTTTCTTTTCCTTGAAAACTCATTGCAAGCTAGGCAAATGATACGGTGAGATTGTTGGTGATTGCTTCAGGTACATCATTCAACCAATCATCAAACAAAGCATTTTCAATTTTATTTACGTGCTCTTCATCATCATTAGCAAGATGGATAATCACATATAGACTCTCCCACCCCTCTTCTTTTATTCCTTCATATTCTAATGATAAATTTGTAGTACCACTAATACGTTGAAGCTTACTTAAATTCGATTGCAAAAAGTTTTTCAAGTAAGGGTACTTTATGAAATAATTAATAATTTCACTTCTATTTACAATGTCATAGCCTTGAAGATACGAAGCACTTAGTGATGATTGCTTTACATACTCATAAACTGCCGGATATAAATTAATTTGCGATGGCGTATTTAAAGACGTAACCAACATTGAACCCACCGTTGCAACACCAATAAGGCAAACAGCTTGAGCGGTGTAACAGTGCTTTCTCTTTAATACCTCACTAGGGACTAAAGTAGTCACTAAGGATTTATTCAACTCAGAAGAATGAGCTGTATAATCAGTATAACTTTTAATATTCGTTGCACTAGCGTTCATGATAAGCCAATTTTATTTTTAATATCAGAGGTCAACAATTCGTTTACAATAACCTTATTCCCTTCATGCAGCTGTTTAAATATAACGACAGGGAAATCTTCGTTAACATTTAAAGGCACCCAAGCATCCATAACATATTGCTGCAAATGCTCAATTTTCACCATAAGATTCACAGACTCAGAAACATCTTTTTGAGTTGCAATATTCAGTACATTTAAAGTTCTGTCATGCTCTGCGCTATCAAACCAACCTGAATTCACATGCCACACCACTCCCACATTCCACGTATTTTCTGTTAAATATTTCGAATGATTGAACAATTGTGAATAATCAGTATCTTCAATGCTGTCCTGCACAACAAATATATCATTTACTTGGAAGTTAATACCCGAAATCATAACCTCATCTGTCGGCAGACATTTAAAAACCTTAGCTAAAAGCTTATCTACATAATCGATAGACTCTTCCCAGCTTGTATAATTCAAACAATTAATTTGAATACTATCTTCTACAATCCTCAAAATCCAATCAGTACGTTCATTATTCAGAAGGTGATCTTGAGAATGCACGGGAGTATTACACTCAACCCCTATAATACGATTATCATGAGTCGTTATTCCATCGGCTGATAACACCACGCCCTGAAGCGTAACCTCATGAAAATTGGTAAATTCCTCACTTAACTCTTGTTCTAGCGGCTTTAGTGCCTCTACGTGGGTTTCAGCAAACCTTTCAGATAGCTTTACAACAAAAACGGCCTGGTCAATGGCATTGGGAGTACGTATAGGTAAAAATATTGCCATGTCTTATTATGATTCTGTAGATTCCATTAAATTTGACGCGATACCATGCTACTTCAAGAATGTTTTCAATGACTTGTTATAGTACATATATACCTAAAATATACCAAAGACAGTCATTACATTAATGCTCTATTCTACCATCAAAATCCATCAATCGTACTACCATGAAGCCAACTGGTTCAACGGCTCGACAAACTGACCGGCATATTTAACGTATGCTTTCCCCGCCATGCTATCAACCGCATTCAGGTCAAACAGACACGCCCTGTGATACCCGCCCAACCATGGCAAGTGGTTCTCATTGTAGATGAACAACCCTTCGCCGTCACCGGCATCCATTACCAGGCCCGGGACATCGTTTGAGTCACTATAATTGAGATTAGATATCTGGTCAGCTAATTGACGGATACGCTGACGTTCTGATTTAGTACCGAATGACACTATGTTATTATTGCTTTGCTGCATGACCACCTCGCCGTGGTTAAATTCTATCCCGATATCACGCCAATGATATCGGGCTTTTTAATGTGCCGTTTCTTTCGGCTGCAATGCTTGCCAAGCTGAAAGCTCGAACTTCAGCTCATTTAGCCGGTCATTCAATTGTCGTGCTTCTTTCATGATGGCTTCAGGTTCGCGTGGCTGCATTGTTACCAGCATGTCTACATCGGTATTATCTAGCCGCTCCTGTAACTCTTCAATTTCATCGATAAATTTCTTAGTCATTATTTAATGCCTGGAACATATCCACCGTGTCTACGCATCCACAGAACCACATCAACACGTTTATAACGTATCAGACCAGTGATGGGATTTTTCGAGGGAATTACAG
>CAZYYW010000039.1:0-19208 GCA_964651445.1 uncultured Thiotrichaceae bacterium | reverse complement strand
AAAGCATACATGCAGGCGTACCGTTGGCAGAAATGTTTGGTTATGCCACCGCGCTACGATCTGCAACGCAAGGACGCGCGACATACTCAATGGAGTTTGAGAAATACGCGGAAGCGCCAAAAGCGGTTGCTCAGGCAATCGTATCCAGGAAGACTGGAATGTAATAATAGCGTCACCTGGGTTGGCTTTTTTGCCGTAATCCAAGCGACGAGAATAATAGTTAGAAAGTAATAGTTAGAAAGCAATATTCGAAAGCAATAATTATTAAGAACATTAATTATTAAGAACATTAATAAGACCATTAAAGAGAAGAGGTAATAGCAGTGTCCAAGGAAAAGTTTGAAAGAACCAAGCCACACGTAAACGTAGGCACAATTGGTCACGTAGACCACGGTAAAACCACACTGACAGCAGCGCTGACGAAAGTGATGGCTGAATTGCAAGGTGGCGAAGTAAAAGCCTTTGATCAAATTGATAATGCACCGGAAGAACGTGCGCGTGGTATCACCATTGCCACCTCACACGTTGAATACGAAAGTGAGAATCGTCACTATGCACACGTTGATTGCCCGGGACACGCCGACTATGTGAAAAACATGATTACCGGTGCCGCGCAAATGGACGGCGCTATTCTTGTGGTATCAGCGGCCGATGGCCCGATGCCACAAACCCGTGAACACATTTTGTTATCACGCCAAGTCGGCGTGCCTTACGTGCTTGTTTTCATGAACAAAGCCGACATGGTTGATGACGAAGAATTATTAGAACTGGTTGAAATGGAAATTCGTGAGCTATTAGATGCCTACGAATTCCCTGGTGATGATACCCCAATCATAATCGGTTCAGCGCTGAAAGCCTTAGAAGGCGACACCTCCGACATCGGCGTACCGTCAATCGTTAAACTGGTTGCCGAAATGGATACTTACATCCCGCAACCCGAACGCGCCATCGACCAGCCCTTCCTAATGCCGGTTGAAGACGTGTTCTCCATCTCCGGTCGTGGCACAGTGGTAACCGGTCGTATCGAACGTGGCGTAGTCAATATTGGCGAAGAAATTGAAATCGTTGGTATTCGTGACACCCAAACCACCACTTGTACCGGTGTCGAAATGTTCCGTAAATTACTGGACAGAGGTGAAGCCGGCGACAACGTTGGGTTATTACTGCGTGGTCTGAAGCGAGAAGACGTTGAACGTGGTCAGGTTTGTTGCAAGCCCGGTTCAGTGAAGCCACACAGCAAGTTTGAGTGTGAGATTTACGTATTAAGCAAAGATGAAGGTGGTCGTCACACACCATTCTTCAACAACTACCGTCCGCAGTTCTATTTCCGTACCACAGACGTCACAGGCGCTTGTGATCTGCCAGAAGGCACTGAAATGGTAATGCCGGGCGATAACGTCAAAATGGTAGTAACACTGATTAACCCGATTGCGATGGAAGAAGGCTTACGCTTTGCTATCCGTGAAGGTGGCCGTACTGTTGGTGCGGGCGTAGTTGCTAAAATAATAGAGTAGAAATAGAGAAAATTATGGCTAATCAACACATAAGAATTCGTTTAAAAGCATTTGATCATCACCTGATTGACAAATCAGCCAGTGAGATTGTCGAAACTGCAAAACGTACCGGTGCGCACGTTAAGGGTCCTATTCCACTGCCGACGAAAATAGAACGGGTAACCATTCTGATTTCGCCGCACGTGAATAAGGACGCGCGTGATCAATACGAAATTCGTACCCACAAGCGTATGCTGGACATTATCGATCCAACAGACAAAACAGTGGATGCTTTAATGAAGCTGGATCTGTCTGCCGGTGTTGATGTGCAAATAAAGCTGAATTAATTGAAAGAATATGCAGTTTACGGCTTTAACTTATAAAGAAAACTGTTTATAATAGCTGGCTTTGCTGCTTGGCTAATAGCGTATCGTTAATTGGTAGGTTATTTAAAGTTACGGCGCAAAGTACCTGATTATCGTAAGTCCTTAATAAGGATACTGCGAAAAACCGCAAGCAAACGTATGTTTGTTTACAAAAAAGTTCGGTATAAAAAATTAATTCATAAACTCTGATTGCAGTAATCTCGGATTACCTCAATCATGGTTAGACGGCCTCTGTTTACCTGAAAAAATATTTTGGGGAGAGGTTACTTATTAGCAGTATTGGGCATTGAATATGACTATTGGTGTAGTTGGTAGAAAAGCGGGCATGACACGCGTATTCACTGAAGAAGGTACCTCCGTACCTGTCAGTGTAATTGAAGTGGCGTCTAACCGTATCACCCAGATAAAAACACAAGAGACTGATGGCTATCAGGCTGTTCAGATAACTACTGGCGTAAAAAAAGCCTCACGTGTCAACAAGCCAATGGCGGGACATTATGCCAAAGCAGGTGTTGAAGCGGGTCGTGGTTTGTGGGAATTTCGCACCGAAGGCGAAGACACTGCTGAGTTAGCAGTTGGTGGCGAAATATCCTTAGATATGTTTGAAGTGGGTCAGAAAGTTGATGTCACTGGTGTCACGATCGGTAAAGGTTTCCAAGGTGGTATTAAGCGTCACAACTTCACCATGCAGGATGCAACGCACGGTAACTCGATTTCTCATCGCTCTAACGGTTCTATTGGTATGTGTCAGACGCCGGGTCGAGTCATCAAAGGTAAAAAGATGTCAGGTCACATGGGTAACGTGCAACGCACAATACAGTCACTTGAATTGGTGCGTGTTGATGCTGAACGAGGTCTGTTACTGGTTAAAGGTTCCATTCCTGGCTCCAAAGGCGGCAATGTGATTATAAAGGCGGCTGTTAAAGCAGTTACCAAAGATTCCTAGAGTTCGGCTAACCCTGAGTATCAGGTGCTGGCGATCAATCTAGAATAAAATAAATAAGCATAAGAGATTAAAAACGTGGATCTGCAATTACACAAAAGTAAAGAAACAATCACTGTATCCGATGCAGTGTTTGGTCTTGAATACAAAGAAAGTCTGATTCATCAGCTAGTGACGGCATACATGGCTGCTGGCCGTGCAGGTACCGTTGCGCAAAAGAATCGTTCTGCTGTAAGAGGCGGCGGTGCAAAACCATGGGCTCAAAAGGGCAGTGGTCGTGCACGTGCAGGTACAAGTCGTGGTCCATTATGGCGCAGCGGTGGTGTAACATTTGCTGCTCAGCCACGTGACTATACGCAAAAGTTAAACAAAAAAATGTATAGAGCCGGTATGCGTTCCATGCTTTCTGAATTAAATCGTCAGCAGCGTTTGATTGTTGTTGAAGATATAACGGTTGATGCACCTAAAACCAAGCAGATGACTGCCAAGCTTGCAGAATTAGGTGTCAGTAAGACCTTAATCGTGACCGAAACAGGTGATGAAAGTCTATACCTGTCAGCGCGTAATTTGGCGAATGTTGAAATTAGTGATGTTGCCGGGCTGAATCCTGTAAACCTGCTACGTTACGACCACGTGGTGTTAACGGTTGGTGCGATTCGCGCCATTGAAGAAAGTTTAGGGCAGTCAGCGACAGAGGGTGATAAGTAATGAATCAGGAACGTATGCACCAGATTTTGCTTTCTCCTCATGTATCTGAGAAGGCATCATTATTGGCTGATGAACAGAATCAGCATGTCTTTAAAGTGGTTTCAACGGCGACCAAGTCAGAAGTTAAGCAAGCCGTTGAAGGCATGTTTAAAGTGAAAGTGAATAAAGTTCGCATTCTGAACATTAAGGGTAAGTCTAAGCGTTTTGGCGGTCGTATCGGTAAACGCACTGACTTGCGCAAAGCCTATGTTACCTTGATGCCGGATAACGACATTGACTTCGCTGGTTCGAAGTAAATAATAAAGTCAGCAATGAAGTCAGTAACGCATCTAAGCTTAATAAGAGATTGAAAAAGTAGTCATGGCTATAGTAAAAACTAAACCAACATCACCTGGGCGCCGTTTTGTCGTCAAAATTGTTAATAAAGAATTGCATAAAGGCGCACCAGTCCGTGCCTTGACCGAAAGCAAGAACAAGTCAGGTGGTCGTAATAATGCAGGTCGTATTAGTGTTCGTCACATTGGTGGTGGGCACAAGCAGCGCTACCGCATCATTGACTTTAAGCGTAATAAAGATGGTATTCCTGCGCGTGTAGAGCGTATTGAATATGACCCTAACCGTACTGCAAATATTGCGTTACTGGTTTATGCCGATGGTGTAAAAACTTACATCATTGCACCGAAGGGTGTGGCAGCAGGTGATATGTTGCAATCTGGCGCCAATGCGCCGATTCGTTCAGGTAATGCATTGCCAATCTCCAATATCCCGGTTGGTTCACAGATACATTGTATAGAAATGAAACCCGGTAAAGGTGCGCAGATTGCGCGCAGTGCCGGTACTGCCGCGCAGCTACTGGCACGTGAAGGCATGTATGCTACCTTGCGTTTGCGTTCCGGCGAAATGCGCAAGATACATACCGATTGCCGCGCTACACTGGGTGAAGTTGGTAATGCTGAGCATTCATTGCGTTCTTTAGGTAAAGCGGGTGCATCTCGCTGGCGTGGTGTTCGACCGACCGTTCGTGGTGTGGTAATGAACCCAGTTGATCACCCGCATGGTGGTGGTGAAGGTCGTACTTCTGGTGGTCGTCATCCTGTTTCGCCATGGGGTATGCCAACAAAAGGTTACCGCACACGTAGCAATAAACGCACAGATACGATGATTTTACGTCGCCGTAACAAATAGCCCTAACTGTTAATGTAATAGTTATAAGCAGCCAAAATAATTGAGGAAGTAATAGTGCCACGTTCATTAAAAAAAGGTCCATTTATCGATCACCACTTGCTTACTAAAGTAAACAAAGCGGTTGAGACCAGTGATCGTAAACCAATTAAAACTTGGTCGCGTCGTTCAACAATTTTTCCTGAAATGGTTGGTTTAACCATTGCCGTGCATAACGGTCGGCAGCATGTTCCCGTTTTAGTTAACGAAAACATGGTGGGTCATAAGTTGGGCGAGTTCGCTTTAACGCGGACTTATAGAGGCCACACAGCAAACAAGAAAGTCAAATAAAGCCGCGTTAAAGCAGCTGATTAACATAAAAGAAGAGTAAAGGTACGCATTGTGGAAGTAATAGCTAAACATAAACATGCACGAATTTCGCCTCAGAAATGTCGTCTGATTGCTGATCAGATTCGCGGCCTACCTGTTGATAAAGCACTCGATGTTCTGAATTTCGGCGTGACTAAATCAGCAGATTTAATGAAAAAAGTACTGGAATCTGCCATTGCCAATGCAGAACATAATGAAGGTGCTGATATTGACGAACTACGTGTTGCAAAAGTCTTTGTTGACGAAGGTCCAACAATGAAACGTATTCAACCACGCGCCAAAGGCCGTGCTAACAGAATTTTAAAGCGTTCAAGCCATATTACGGTTTGTGTGTCTGATCAATAATTGTAACGATAAAGAGCCAATAAAGAGAGCTGTATAATGGGTCAAAAAGTACATCCAGTAGGTATGCGTTTAGGTATTTCAGCGGATTGGAATGCAAAGTGGTATGCATCGAAAAAAGATTTTCCAAATCTTTTAAATGCCGATATCCAAGTGCGTGAGTATTTGCATAAGAAACTTGCAAATGCAAATGTCAGCCGCATCCAAATCGAACGCCCTACGGGTTCTGCCAATATTACTATCCACACGGCTCGTCCTGGTGTGGTGATTGGCAAAAAAGGTGCGGATATCGAAATACTGCGCCGTGATGTTTCAAAAATAATTGGTCTGCACATTAATGCCGTTAAAGTAAACATTGAAGAAATTCGCAAGCCAGAATTAGATGCCAAGTTGGTTGCTGAAAGTATCGCGCAACAGCTAGAGCGTCGCGTTATGTTTAGACGTGCAATGAAGCGTTCTATTCAAAATACCATGCGCATGGGTGCGCAGGGTATCAAAATTAAAATTGGCGGTCGTTTAAATGGTGCTGAAATAGCGCGTAGCGAAATGTATCACGAAGGTCGTGTACCTTTGCATACACTACGCGCAAATATCGATTACGGTACGCATGAAGCATTAACAACATACGGCATTTTAGGTATTAAAGTCTGGATTTATAAAGGTGAAGTATTTGATCTTTATAAAGACCTTGAAACTAAAGACGCAGGTGCTGCCGCTGGTTCAGGCAAATAAGCCAAACCACCGACATATATAGAGGATAATAAACGTGTTACAACCCAAGCGTACTAAATTTCGCAAAATGTTTAAAGGCAAGAACCGTGGTCTTGCTCAAACTGGCAATAAAGTCAGCTTTGGTGAATACGGTTTGAAAGCAACACAACGTGGTCGAGTATCTGCTCGTCAAATTGAAGCTGCTCGTCGCGCAATGACACGTAAAGTTAAGCGTAACGGTAAAATCTGGATCCGTATCTTTCCTGATGTCCCGATTTCAAGTAAACCACTTGAAGTTCGTATGGGTAAAGGTAAGGGTAATGTTGATTACTGGTGTTCAAAAGTACAGCCTGGAACAATGTTGTATGAAATGGAAGGCGTGTCAGAAGAGCTGGCTCGTGAAGCTTTCCGTCTTGCAGCTAACAAGCTGCCAATTAAAACAACTTTTGTTATTCGTGCGGTGATGTAATGGCTTCTGCTCAAGAATTTAGAACGATGTCTGTAAAAGACTTAAATGCTGAATTAATAAATTTACGTCGCGAACAGTTTAATCTGCGTATGCAAATGGGTTCAGGTAACACACCAAAAATTCATCGTTTCAGTATTGTACGTCATGATATTGCGCGTATTAAAACAGTGTTGACTGAAATGAAGTCTGCTACCCAAAAAGGTAATTAATAATGGCTAATGTTGAAACAGTAACTGCAGACGCGCAAGCAGCAAAACGTACCTTGCAAGGTGTGGTTTCAAGTAATGCGGGCGATAAGTCTGCAACTATCATGATAGAGCGTCGTATTAAGCACCCTGTTTATGGAAAAGTGATTAAGCGTTCAACGAAGATACGTGTTCATGATGAAGCAAACGAATGTAGTAAAGGCGACCTTATTATGATTGAAGAGTGTCGTCCAATGTCCAAGACTAAGTCTTGGAAACTTGTAAAAATTGTTGAAAAAGCGCCTGAGCAATAAAGCCAGTATTTTTTACTGACATTATTTATTAAGCGAACGTTTAGGTATAAACCATGATACAAATGCAAACTATTTTGAACTCGGCAGATAACAGCGGTGCACGCAGCATGATGTGCATCAAAGTTCTAGGCGGCTCACATCGTCGTTACGCCAGAGTTGGTGACGTTATCAAAGTAAGTATTAAAGATGCGATCCCACGCGGTAAAGTTAAAAAAGGTGAAGTCTATAACGCCGTTGTTGTCCGCACTAGAAAAGGTATTCGCCGTCCCGACGGTTCGTCAATACGTTTTGACACCAACGCTGCCGTTATATTAAACGCTAACCTGCAGCCAGTCGGTACACGTATTTTTGGCCCGGTTACACGCGAACTGCGTAATGAAAAGTTCATGAAAATTGTTTCACTGGCACCTGAAGTATTGTAAACGCCAGTTGATAGTGAATATAGAATAATTTATAGCAGATTTTATTGGGCACAAGATAATGAAACGTATTAAAAAAGGTGATCAAATCATCGTTATTGCTGGTAAGGACAAAGGTCGTCAGGGTACTGTTTTGACAGTGACTGAAGACAAAGTGCTTGTTGAATCAGTGAACATGGTTAAAAAACACGTTAAAGCAAATCCAATGGGAGGCGTTGAAGGCGGTATTGTTGATAAAGAAATGCCATTGGCAATTTCTAATGTGATGATGTTTAACCCAATGACCAATAAGGGTGATCGTATTGGTTTTAAAGAACTAGAAGACGGTCGCAAAGTACGTTACTTCAAGTCTAACGGCGAAGTCGTAGACGTTTAAGCTCCAATCAGGTATAGAGAATTAGGTAAAAGCAGTCATGTCAAGATTACAAGATTATTATCGTAATACAGTCGTTAAAAATTTAATGGCGACAGGTGCATACAAAAATGTAATGGATGTACCTCGTATTACTAAAATCACCTTAAATATGGGCTTAGGTGAAGCTATCGGTGACAAAAAAGTATTGGAAAATGCTTTAGGTGATATGGAAAAGATCACGGGTCAAAAACCGGTAACGACACTGGCACGTAAATCCGTTGCATCGTTCAAAGTGCGCGATGGTTACCCTATCGGATGTAAAGTAACCTTACGCCGTGACCAAATGTATGAATTTTTGGATCGCTTGATTAGTATCTCCATCCCGCGTGAACGTGATTTCCGTGGTTTGAATCCAAAATCATTTGACGGACGCGGCAACTTCAATATGGGCATAAAAGAGCAAATCATTTTCCCAGAAATTGAATACGAAAAAATTGATGTTATTCGTGGTATGGATATCTGTATTACAACAACAGCGCGTGACAATGAAAGTGGTCTGGCGTTATTAAAAGAATTTAATTTCCCCTTCAAGAATGTAAAGAAGAAAGGCGAAGATAGTAATCAAGCTAAAGCAGGCAATAAATAGAATGGCTAAGAAATCAATGATTGCACGTGAGCACAAACGTACTCGCCTGGTTAAAAAACATGTTGAAAAACGTGCGCAATACAAAGCAGTGTTGCTCGATCAAGAAGCGGGCTTTGACGAAAAAATGGAAGCACAACGTCAACTGCAAACATTGCCAAGAGATTCAAGCCGTTCACGTGGTCGTAACCGTTGTCGTATAACAGGTCGTCCACATGGCGTTTTCCGCAAGTTTGGTTTATGTAGAAATAAATTACGTGAAGCTGCAATGCGTGGCGACATTCCTGGTCTCGTTAAGGCCAGTTGGTAGAGGTATTTCATTATGATGACAGATCCCATAGCAGATATGCTTACACGTGTACGTAACGCACAAGCTGCAATTAAAGCCGATGTCACAATGCCATCGTCTAAACTAAAGCTTTCGATTGCAAAGGTTTTGCAAAAAGAAGGTTTTATTACCGGTTTCTCTAGTGACGGTGCTAGCAAACCGACGTTAACCATTAACCTTAAATATTATGAAGGTCGTCCGGTTATCGATGAATTAAAACGCATTAGCCGACCTGGTTTAAGAATATACAAGAACAAACATGAGCTGCCAAAAATCTTAAATGGTTTAGGCGTTGCTATCGTATCCACCTCAGCAGGTGTGATGACTGACCGTGAAGCACGTGCTACAGGACGTGGCGGTGAAATTCTTTGTACAGTTTATTAACGAATAGTTAACAGACAATTACAAAGTACCAATACTTAATAATTATTAGAGTAGAAAAATGTCACGTATTGCTAAAAAACCAGTTGAATTGATAGATGGTGTTGAACTAAATATCAATGGTCAAATCCTTACTGCAAAAGGCAAGCAAGGTAGCTTGACTTTGGAGTTGCATAAAACAGTTAGCGTTAAACAAGATGGCAATGTGCTTTCTTTTTCGCCAAACGATAACTCTAAAACTAGTATGGCAATGGCGGGCACCATGCGCTCTCTGGTTAACAATATGGTAACCGGTGTATCGCAAGGTTTTTCTAAGAAGCTGCAACTGGTCGGTGTTGGTTATAGAGCACAAGTACAAGGCAAATTCCTTGACTTGTCATTGGGTTTCTCGCATCCAGTTAAATATGCTATCCCAGAAGGCATAAAAATTGAAACTCCAAGCCAAACTGAAATTAATATTTCAGGTGCAGACAAACAAACAGTCGGTCAGGTTAGTGCAGAAATCAGAGCTTATCGTCCACCAGAGCCATACAAAGGCAAGGGTGTTAGATATTCAGACGAACGTGTACTGCGTAAAGAAGCCAAGAAGAAATAAGCCGAAAAGCAAGCAGAAAAAATAATCAGGTAACATAAGATGATATCTAAAAAGACAAACAGACTGCGTCGTGCAAAAAGAACACGAGCAAAAATAAGTGAATTGGGTGCGCATCGCTTAACGATTCATCGTACCCCGCGTCATATATATGCTCAGATCATTACCCCAGACGGTGGTACAGTAATTGCTGCTGCATCTACCGTACAAAAAAATATTTCTGCTGATGCTAAATACACCGGTAATTCCGATGCTGCTTCCATCGTCGGTAAGGCGATTGCTGAAAAAGCAAAATCAGCAGGTGTTACAACAGTCGCATTTGATCGTTCTGGTTTCCGTTATCATGGCCGTGTTAAAGCACTGGCCGAAGCAGCACGTGAAGGTGGTTTAGAGTTCTAGAAACTTTCTAAACCTCCATTAAATTATTTGAAAATAGCACTAAAGTTTGCATTAAGTATAAAAACACAGGGTTAAAGCATGGCACATCAAGACAATTCAGCAAAAGATGATCTTATAGAAAAGTTAGTTGCTGTAAATCGTGTAGCAAAAGTAGTTAAAGGTGGTCGACAGTTTGGTTTCACTGCACTGACGGTTGTTGGTGACGGTAATGGCACGATCGGTTTTGGTTATGGTAAAGCGAAGGAAGTACCATTGGCAATTCAAAAAGCAATGGATAAAGCGCGAAAGAATATGAAGGCCATTCCGCTTAAAGGTGATACCTTGCAACATGCTATTACCGGTATTCATGGTGCGGCGAATGTGTACATGCAACCTGCATCTGATGGTACCGGTATTATTGCTGGTGGTGCGATGCGCGCCGTATTCGAAGCGGTTGGCGTGAAGAATGTCTTGGCAAAAATTAATGGTACACGCAACCCAGTTAATGTTGTTCGTGCAACCATAAACGGTTTGTCTTCAATGTCTTCACCTGAATATGTTGCTGCAAAACGTGGCAAAAAAGTTGAAGAAATAATCGGTTAGATAAAACCTTAATAGTTTACGTATAGAGATTCAGGTAGTTAGGCTCATGGCGAATAAAGAATTAAAAGTTACGCTTACTAAAAGCACGATAGGTCGTTTGAAGTCCCATAAGGCTTGCGCACGTGGTTTAGGTTTATTACGTACACATCACTGTGTCACCGTTCAGGATACACCTGAAAACCGTGGCATGATTAACAAGATTTATTACATGGTTAATGTTGAGGAAGCCTCGTGATGGAGAATAATAGTATGCAATTAAATACGCTTAAGCCTGCACCCGGCAGTAAGAAAAACACAAAACGTGTTGGTCGTGGAATTGGTTCTGGTACAGGTAAAACCTGTGGACGTGGCCATAAAGGTCAAAAATCACGCTCAGGCGGTTTTAGCAAAGTAGGTTTTGAAGGTGGTCAAATGCCTTTACAACGTCGTTTGCCGAAAGTTGGTTTTGCTTCGCGTTCTGCTAAGACAAGTGCTGAAGTGCGCTTGTATGAGTTGACGAAAGTAGATGCTGATGTCGTTGATTTAGCGGCTTTGATTAAAGCAAATATAGTGCCTGCAATAACCAAAAAAGCAAAGGTTATTGATTCGGGTGAAATAACAAAAGCGGTTAACCTTAAAGGCATTAAAGTTACGCCTGGTGCTCGTAAAGCGATTGAAGCTGCGGGCGGTAAAATTGAGGATGTTGCATAAATAAATCATCGTAAAGATGATGCTAAGCGGTAATTATTAATGGCAGGAAACCCCAATTATTCGGAACTTAAAAGACGTCTGTTATTTGTTGTAGGCGCTTTAATTGTCTTTCGTATAGGAACATTTATTCCGGTACCGGGTATTGACCCTACCGTGTTGTCAACATTGTTTGAACAACAAAAGGGCAGCATATTAGGTGTGTTTAATATGTTCTCCGGTGGTGCTTTGAGTCGTATGTCTCTGTTTGCACTGGGTATTATGCCTTACATTTCGGCATCGATTATTATGCAATTACTGGCTGTTACGGTGCCAGCATTGGAACAGATTAAGAAAGAAGGTGAACCAGGTCGTCGTAAGATAGCAATGTACACGCGCTACTTTACCTTGGTACTGGCGACCTTCCAGTCGATCGGTATATCGTTTGCACTACAAGGGCAGTCGATAGGCGCTCAACCGCTGGTGATGAACCCGGGTACTGCCTTTGTCTTTACCGCAGCAGTCACACTGGTGACAGGCACCATGTTCTTGATGTGGCTGGGCGAGCAGGTAACTGAACGTGGCATTGGTAATGGTATTTCGATTATCATTTTCGCCGGTATTGTCGCAGGACTACCATCTGCTGTCGGTGGCACGCTAGAGTTAGTGCGAACCGGTGAACTGCACACATTAGCGATCCTAGTACTGTTTGTACTGGCGATATCGGTAACTGCCTTTGTTGTCTTCATTGAACGAGGGCAGCGGCGTATTACGGTTAATTACGCCAAGAAGCAACAGGGACGTCGTTTGTATCAGGCGCAAAGCAGTCATCTGCCATTGAAACTGAACATGGCGGGTGTAATACCACCGATTTTTGCTTCAAGTATTATTTTGTTTCCGGCAACCATGGCAAGTTGGACTGGGCAAACAGAAGGCATGGAATGGTTGTCAGATATCGCAGCGAAGATATCACCGGGACAACCGATTTATATTTTATTATTCGCCATAGCGATTATATTTTTCTGCTTCTTTTACACCGCGCTACAGTTCAATGCGCGTGATACAGCAGATAACTTAAAGCGCGGTGGTGCGTTTGTTCCGGGTATACGGCCAGGTGAGCAAACAGCAAAATACATAGATAAGGTAATGACACGTTTAACATTCGTCGGTGCGATGTACATCACTGCCGTGTGTTTATTACCAGAATTTTTGATTTTATACTGGAATGTCCCGTTTTACTTTGGCGGTACATCCCTGCTGATTATCGTTATTGTGGTAATGGACTTCATGGCGCAGATACAATCGCACCTGATGTCGCACCAGTATGAAGGCATTATGAAGAAAGCTAATCTTGACGGCTATAAGCGCTAATAAAGACGTTAAACAAGTTTGGCAACTTAGAATTATTGAAACTGGCTATGAAACCGGCCATTGAACAGGACTGAGAAAATGAAAGTACGTGCATCTGTAAAGAAAATGTGTCGCAACTGTAAGATTGTAAAACGCAGTGGTGTGGTACGTGTGATATGTACTGAACCTCGTCATAAACAGCGCCAAGGTTAAAAACAGACTGTTTACACTTATCCTATTGATTTAGGCACATATTATTAGTAAAATTGCGCGCTTTGTCGCGACAAAACGATGACAACACCACGGTAATAAAAATGGCTCGTATTGCAGGTATAAATATTCCACCCAATAAGCACACGGTAATTGGCTTAAGACACATCTATGGTGTCGGTCAAACCCGCGCTCAACAAATCTGTGACGCTACAGGTATTGCTGAAAACGTGAAAATTGGTGAACTCACTGAAGAACAACTAGAGACATTGCGAACGGAAGTTGGCAGATACTCAGTAGAAGGCGATTTACGTCGTGAAGTCTCAATGAGCATTAAACGACTGATGGATCTGGGTTGTTATCGTGGTATTCGTCATCGTCGTGGTTTACCACTACGTGGCCAACGCACCAAAACAAACGCACGTACCCGTAAAGGTCCTCGTCGACCTATTACACGATAGTTGTAAGACATAACTTAATCGATCAGCTTAGAAAAAAACCGGATTAGACAAGAGTATTAATATGGCGAAGCCTGAAGCAAAAAAGAAAATAAAACGAACCGTGGTTGACGGTGTTGCACACGTTTATGCAACATTTAACAATACCATCATTACCATAACCGATCGTCAGGGCAATACACTGGCATGGGCAACATCGGGTGGTTCCGGTTTCCGTGGGTCTCGTAAGAGCACGCCATTTGCTGCACAGATTGCAGCCGAACGAGCCGGTACACGTGCCAAAGATTATGGCATGAAAAGCCTGGAAGTGATGGTTCGTGGCCCAGGCCCCGGACGTGAATCTGCGATTCGATCACTCAACAACCTCGGCTTCAAGATCACTAATATTTCTGATGTAACACCGATTCCGCACAATGGTTGTCGCCCCCCTAAACGTCGTCGCGTTTAGACCCGAATAACGACGTACAAAGCAAGAAGTACAAGCAAGAGAATTATATGGCTAAATATACTGGACCAAAATGTAAACTCAGCCGTCGTGAAGGCGTTGACTTAGAACTCAAATCTTCTCTACGTCCGTTAGACAGTAAATGTAAACTTGATCAGGTACCTGGTCAACATGGTGCACGTCGTACTCGACTGTCTGACTATGCATTGCAGTTGCGCGAAAAGCAAAAAGTACGCCGAATTTATGGTGTACTCGAAAAGCAGTTTCGCAATTACTATAAAGAAGCTGCACGTCTTAAAGGCTCAACCGGTGAAAACTTGTTACAACTGCTTGAGCGACGTTTGGATAATGTTGTTTACCGCTCTGGTTTTGGCTGTACCCGCGCCGAAGCAAGACAAATGGTAAACCACAAATCAATTATGGTTAACAATGTTGTTGTTAATATACCTTCCTATCAGGTTAAGGCAAATGACATAATTACCATACGCGAAAAAGCAAAAAAACATACACGTATTGCCGATTCCATGAACTTGGCTAAGGCTAACGGAATTGTAGACTGGATAACGGTTGACGATTCTAAGCTTGAAGCTGTGTATAAAAATGTTCCTGAGCGTGCTGATTTATCAGCCGACATCAATGAACAGCTAATCGTCGAACTTTATTCTAAGTAGTGGAGTATATATTACATGTCAGCGACTGATGAACTTCTTACCCCGCGTACTATTAATGTACAGTCTTATAGCGAAACGCATGCCAAAGTAGCACTTGAGCCACTGGAACGTGGCTTTGGCCATACTCTGGGCAATGCGCTACGCAGAATCTTATTATCTTCTATCGAAGGCTGTGCCATTGTTGAAGTACAGATTGAAAATGTCGTGCATGAGTACAGTACTCTGGAAGGCGTACAGGAAGATGTGCTAGAAATACTGCTTAACCTTAAAGGTGTTGCGTTAATCATGCATGCCAATGACGAACAAACCATCACCTTGAGTAAATCAGGTGCAGGTGTGGTTACTGCTGGTGATATCGAAACCGGTCATGATGTTGAAATTGTGAACCCTGACCATGTTATTGCTAATGTAAACAGCTCTGGTGTTTTGAATATCACCATGAAAGTTATTAAAGGTCGTGGTTATCAGCCATCCAATACTCGCAAGATAGATGCGGAATCTAAAACTATTGGTAGCCTGCAATTGGATGCTTCTTTTAGCCCTATTCGTCGCGTGTCCTACAACGTCGAAAATGCACGTGTTGCACAAAGTACAAATTTTGATAAGTTGATCATCGATTTGCAAACTAACGGCACGGTTGACCCTGAAGAGGCTATCCGTACAGCGGCGACTATTCTGCAAGCACAGTTATCTTCTTTTGTTAATTTACAAAGTATCGAAGATGTTGAAGATGAAGATGAAGAAGCTGATATTGATCCAATATTACTGCGTCCTGTTGATGAACTTGAACTAACAGTGCGTTCTGCAAATTGTTTGAAAGCAGAAAACATCTATTACATTGGCGACCTGATTCAACGCACTGAAGTTGAATTATTACGGACACCAAATCTTGGTAAGAAATCTTTAACCGAGATAAAAGACGTACTTGCATCACACGGACTGTCACTGGGTATTCAATTAGAAAATTGGCCACCTGCTTCAATTCGTGAGAAAGAAGAAGCGGCAGCAACAATCGTTTAATTTACACATAAATTAATTTAATTTGAGCCATGTGATATTGGCACCTGGTATTGCTGAAACTTTGGCATATCATACGAATATAGAGATAAAGGTTATAAATCATGCGTCACAGCAAATCAGGTCGTAAACTGAATCGGAACAGCAGTCATCGAAAAGCCATGTTTAGCAATATGGCTAATTCACTGTTCGACCATGAAATTATTAAAACCACATTGCCAAAAGCAAAAGAGTTACGTCGTATCGCTGAGCCAATAATCACCTTGGCTAAAACCGATTCTGTTTCTAATCGCCGTTCAGCTTTCGCAAAATTACGTGATAAGGAAATGGTTGGCAAACTGTTTAACGAACTGGCACCACGTTATAAAGATCGCCCAGGCGGTTACACACGTATTCTAAAATGTGGCTTTCGTTCAGGTGATTCTGCACCAATGGCATACATCGAATTGGTTGATCGTCCGGAAGACGCTATTGCGGAAGATGCGGAGTAGTTGTTAATACTGTAACAGGTAAAATGGCAAAAAAAACCAGCTAAATGCTGGTTTTTTTAGGTTAAAAGCTTATACCTTTAGCGAGCCCAGTAAATCATAATGTATGTTTTTTAACAGCATGACTAGCTTTTTTAATTACCTTATTCGCCTCAGCCTGATTACCACCGTGAGTTTTTTCTGCCCACAGTTTAAGAATAGCTAACTGTTTAGTGTTGACTTTCTGACGTACTGGTTCTGACAAAACATGGATTGAGTTACCTTGTTTACGTGCATATTGTAACGCTTGTTCACTACACTTTTGACCAGATGTATCCCATTTCCTTAGCCAGTGCGACATCCGACTGCTGGTCAATGACCCGTTTCAGCTTATCAGGCAGGCTTGCATAATACTTCTGGTTCATTAGCAACATATAATGAGGTGCCGAATCAGCCGCCTTCGCCAAAATGAGTCTGTGAGTTAACGGTTTCTACAACTCCCATAGAGTCAGCTAGTCGAAAAGACAAGAAAGCGACGGCAATCTGCCGTTATTTCAACCTTAATACTGCCTTTGGATACGGCTTCAATTCGTGCCGCCAAGGCTCTAGAAGACTTTTTTGAGTAAGGGAATCTTCGTCAAGAAAATGATGCGCTCTGAGTGTGACCTCGACACTGCTCGCTACGGTTTGTTACTCGGTCGTTACGGAGCAGGACAGTAGGGTGGAAGTGGCAAGAAAAATCAATGACAGAAACAAACTAAAAGAGTTGTTTTTCATATAATACCTTAAAACTGTTAATGCGCTACACTAGTCTAAAAATCCTTTACTAGCCATAGTCAAACTAAAATATTCTACGGAATAAGGTAATCATGGGCTATGACAAAACACCTCTCATCTAACATGCTACTTAGACATCAGGATTGATGAATTTAGAGGAAAACCAAAGGGAATAAAATGATAATAATTAACAAAAACATTCGATACTTTTGTCTAATCATCTGTTTTTTTCTGTGTAGCCTGATAGCTAGCATGGGTCATGCAGACGATGATGTGTTAACCAAAGCAAAAGCATTGCATCAAAAAGGCCAGACGCAACAGGCGTATCAATTATTACAGTCCAATGCGGATAAATATGCCGGTACCTTTGAGTATGACTATCTTTTAGGGCAAACGGCTATTGATGCAGGGCAACCGTTAGAAGCGGTGTTTGCATTAGAGCGGGTTTTAGATCAATATCCGAATTTTGCGCCTGCGAGAGCGGAGATAGCGAGAGCGTATTTTCTCATAGGAGAAAACGAAGCAGCCAAAGCAGAATTTAAACAAGCGCAAAAAGCCGATATGCCGGCGGACTCAATAAAGTCGATAGCGAGTTATCTCTCAACCATCGATGAGCGTATTTTAGGCGGTAGTTCCTATTCTTCGTTTTATATCTCAGCAGGTTTGGGTTACGACACTAATGTGAATAGTGCGACTTCAACCTCTCAAATCGCCATCCCAACAGGAATACTGACGCTTAAAAGCCCAGAAGCGGATTCTCCGGTAGGGTTACTTCAGGGTGGGGGACGATTCAGTCATGCGATTAAACGACATATTAACGTATACGGTAATGCCAATTTAAGATTGTATGAGGCTTTTGATGAAAGTGATTTTTCGACACAGATTGTTGACGGAGTAATGGGTTTGCACTTCCTACAGGGTGTTAATCAATACCGTGTTTCGCTGGTAACGCAAATCTTTGCTTTAGACGGCAGCGCAAATAGAAATCTAATCGGTCTGAACAGTCAGTGGCAGCGCAGTATTGATGCCGCCAACCAATTTACTCTGTTTGGGCAATATGCCAGTTTACGTTTTCCCGATGCCAGCCGTCTCGACGTAAACCAGTTATCAATCGGTGGAACCTGGCTACATGTGTTTGCAAGTTCAAACCAACCCATAGCCTACTTTACAGGCTATTACGGTGATGAAAAAGAACAGACTAGTATTGCTGGTTCTGAATTTGTTGGTCGCGAATACTTTGGCTTGCGTGCGGGTTTGCAGCTTAAGAGCTCTGCTCGTCTGGTGTGGTCTGGTGTGTTTAGCTATCAACAGAGTGAATATGGTGGTGATAATCCATTATTCGGTGAAACCCGAGAGGATGATTTTATCAGCCTGACCATCGCAGCTGATTATTTGTTTAACGGTGGCTGGACGCTACGGCCTGAGATTTCTTATAGTGATAATGATTCAAACCTGGAAATAAATAGTTACGATCGCTTAAGGGTGTTAGTCATTGCAAGGAAAGAATTTTAGAGGAAATAATTATGATGAACATGAAGCTAAAAATAATATTAATTAGCGCAGCGTTATTATTATCAACACATAACGTACAAGCGAATGTTGGAAAAATTGTTTATGAATATGGAGGTAATTTTGCATTAGGCACGGATGGCAATCGAAGAGATCTTAAAAAAGGCTCTGAAGTCAGGGAAGGCGATACACTGGTAACGGGTCGAGGTCGTATGCACATAAGGCTGATTGATGGTGGCTTTGTTTCCGTTTACCCAAACTCAGAGTACCGGATAGATAAGTTTAAATTTTCAGGTAAGAAAAAAGATGATAAACCCTTTGCTGCTGGTAATAAAAACGTAAAGCAGGCAGCAGAGAACAAAGAAAACAGAGGGCTTTTTAGTTTATTAAAAGGTGCGGCAAGACAGGTTACAGGCTTGCTTGGTCGAAGCTATAATGACAACTTCAAATTCAAGACATCCGTTGCCACGATTGGCATTCGTGGTACCGGTTTTTTCGCGCGTATATGCCAGGCAGATTGTTTTGATGCTGACGGTAATCCTCTGCAGGATGGTTTACACGTAAAAAATAATACTGGCATTATCATTGTGAAAACGAACGTAGGTGAAGTTGTTTTGGCGCAGGGGCAATCTGCATTTGCTGCGAGCAGTGAAGATCACCCGCAGCAAACCGTTCAGCCACCGATCGCGCACAATCATGTTACGCCAGATATAGATCTGTTTGATTTTGACGAAAAGATTTTAGATGTTGATCAGGATTTTGAGATTAGTGCGGTGGATCCCGTTGACCCATCGGTTGACCCATCGGTTGATCCGCCTTCTATAGTTTTAACTAATC
>CAZYYW010000038.1:0-19373 GCA_964651445.1 uncultured Thiotrichaceae bacterium | reverse complement strand
TCTGTGTCTATAAAAAGTAGATGTATTGCCCACTTAAAATGAAAAATCAATGACCTGTACCCTTTTCACCCGACTCGCTAATATCGTCATAAACCATCAAGATATTCTTTTTGCCACTGTAGGTATAAAGCATATACATGCTGGCTGTAACTTTCCTTGTCAGTAAAGTCCTCGGGTGAAATGGCATCAAACACATAGTAGTTAACGCGATTGTTATTGCTTTTGAATATCTGCCAGAGTTTTTTTAGCAGCGTTTGACCGCTCCACTCAAATGTTTCCTGATCGATATATTGCAGAAAAACAGGTAAAACAGGCACACCTGTTTGCAATGAAATTTCAAATGCGCCGGTGTAGAATTTTTCATAGATTCGTGACCCTTTGCAACCGCCTTCAGGAAATATAACAATGTTTTTACCCGCATTCACGGCGTCGGCTAATGCCTGTTTTGCCGTATGTCTAGAACTGGCGTCACCACGCGTTACATAAACGGTTCCAGCATAGTCACTGATCCTACCCAATATCCACCAGTCACGAACCCCGGCCTTAGCGAGTGGGTAAATATCAAACAGCGCCGGAATGCCAAAGTCTTCTATGGCAGAAGGATGATTGGCGATTAATATGTAATGTTTCGGTAGCGGTCGCGTATTTTTATGTACAAGAGTGAGATCGACATCCATCCCTCGTATAAATGCTTTGCACCAGAATCGTGACAGAAAATGATAATACCGCCCGGAAAAAGAGCGAGGCAAATGCGATAGCAGATACAAGAACAAACTCATCATGATTAGAAAGAGCCAGACTAGTGGCAAAACAATCAGGTTTTTTAGCGCTTTAAACAAAATGAAAATTAATCCGTAACCGCTTCTTCCGCTGACTTTGTCACGCGACGGCAGTCACTTTTTCTTCTGTTTGCTAATATGTTTTCACCGAGATGTGTTTGTAATGGAAAATGTGCTTTCACTATCTTTCGCCAATCACCTCGACGTGTCGTTTGTGAGGTGTTTTTTTCATACATCAGTTTGCTGCTCTTCATGTCTTTTTGTAAATGCAGTAAGCGATCCATTTTGGATAAATCTTTTTTGCTAAGGTCCATCGCAGCTTCGACCCATATATCAACAATGTCGAGTAACTCTTCTTGCGTAATAGGGTGGACAATTTGCCTAATTTTTTTCATCGAACGTATCGTATTATGAGACTGATTATGACTTTTGAGATATTGTGTTGTCGCTAGTTCGCCTTCACCATCCTCAGCAAGGACGTCAACCACTCCCATGTCGTAAAGTTCACTGGCACTGTAGGTTCGACCACTGAGTATCATGCGCTCGGCAAGTGAGGAACCTATTCGCCTCGTAAGTAGGTTATAAGCGCCCATGCCCGGAAACAGATTAAACATGATTTCAGGAAAACCCATGACCGAGCGGCGTTCGGCAATGATAACATCGCATGACAATGCTGCTTCAAATCCGCCACCTAATGCCTGTCCCTGTACCAGCGATACCATGGTGATGGGCAGGTCTAGGTTATTTATATTACAGTGCAAAAGTTTTATGCAGCCATGCGCATATTCCCTGAGACTTTTTTCATCCTTGTTTTCGATGTACTGTTTGAATAAGCCAAGATCGCCACCTAAATTATAAATACCGGGTATTTTTGACGCCAGAATAAGATGATGAAATGGCCAAATGGTATCCGGGTGCTGGTTTTTGTAGGTATTGGTTAGCTGTTTCTGCAAGGCAACAAGTTCCTTGAGCAAGACGGGATTAAGGCATGGGCGAGGTGTTGGCAACATCCAGCACCAGATGGAACTGGTCTCCGAGTCGTAACGGGTAGTGAACTGAGTATGTTCCTGACTTGATTGAGCTAGTTGAGAAGCAAAATTCAGTTTTTGGCTTCGTATTTTTTTTGCTCTTCTAATTGGTTGAACGGTGTTGGATTGATGCTCAATCTTCATTTGGACAGCCCTTTAATATTTTTATTTTATGGTGCTACTTTCTTCCTTTTTTCTGACGAACAGCCAGCCACATAGATAATCTAATCTTTATTTTAATAAAACGATTAATCTAATTGAATTATATATAAAAATTATAGATGATAATGAAATAAATATGTAATATTTTGTTGCTATTGTTAGCAGTATTCTTAATACTGTGTTCAGTATAAAAATCATGCCGTATACAGACGTGTTTTTAACAGTTAATGACTGCTGTATACATACCATTAATAATTAACAGCGCGTTGCTAGAGGTATTAAAAATAGTGTTACAAAAAATTACTGAAATCATTGTCAATATCGGGCAGTGCAAAGCTGAAGATGTGATCCCTGAAGCAGAATTGGTTGCTTTAGGCATTGATTCTTTAAAAGCCATTAATGTTTTGTTTGAGCTAGAAGAAGAATTTGATGTTGAAATTCCTAATGAGGTTATTCCGTCCATTGTCACCGTCAATGACATTCTGCAAAAGTTGACTGAATTACGCGCGTAGTTCAGCCGAGCAAATCAATTTTAGCGAACAAAAATAGCACTTTTTCTATGCTCCCTTTTGATCCAGCGAACTAAATTATGCCGACAATAGAAACAAACCTTGCCCAATTGCTTGCGGATGCAAAAATTTTTGGCCCTGACGATCAACGTATGCAACAACAGGAAAAAAGCCTGATACGTTATCTTGAAAAAGAATATAAATCCTATATCAAAAACCCGATTACAATGAAATCAACCGGCGTATCGACGGAGTCGGGGTCAATCATGGATCAAACGGATGATCTGATGGCTGCTCATTATGATGAGACCATTGATCTTTTCATGAGTTTTCTGGATACCCAATACCGTGCCTATACCATGGCTTATTATGGTGAAAATGGCGACGATAAAATTTCACTGGAACAGGCGCAGACAAATAAATTTAAGCTGATTGCTGAACGAGCGCGGATAAAAGACGGTGATAGAATCCTGAACATTGGCTGCGGGTTTGGTTCTCTTGAAAGTTACCTATTGCAGAATTTCTCTGGCTTACAGATAACCGGCATTACACCCAGTAAGGTTCAGATAAAATATCTGAAAGAGAAAATGCAGGATGCAACTCACCCGCTGAGTAACGGGTTTTCTCTGCTGGAAGATGTGTTCGACGAAACGATTGTCGATAAACTGGAAGTAAACCAGTTTGATCTGGTGATCTCAATCGGTGTTTTTGAACAATTACTCAACATGCAGACCATGCTCGAATTAATCTCTAAGTTACTCAAACCGGGTGGTCATACTTTCCATCATTTCATCACATCGCAAACTGTAACGCCACAGGTGAAGATGAACGAAAAAATGGTCATTGGTAAGTATTTTCCGGGTGGTCGAATTTGGCCGCATAATGAATTCAGCCGCCATACGAAGCATTTGAAGTTGCTTGATACTTGGTTTATTAATGGAAAAAACTACTGGCAAACACTGGATGACTGGCATCATCGTTACTGGAAAGGTGTTCCTGATTTGTACGGAAAAGATTTTGATCTGGATGCAATAAAACACTGGAATGACTATTTTTTACTGTGTAAAGCCATGTTTGCGCCACTTGATGGCGCATTTTATGGAAATAGCCACTATCTATTTAAACGTCAGTAATCTTTAATCGGAGTTATCTAAATGATGGAACATCGTCGTGTTGTTATTACTGGGCTGGGTGCTGTCTCCGCCTTGGGTATGGATCTTACGGCTTTTTGGGATGGTCTAAAAGCTGGGCGCTCTGGCATTAGGCCACTGGATCTGAACATCGATAATGTAAAAATGAAACTCGGTGCTACAGTGCCTGTTTTTGATCCTGAAAAATATTTTTCCAACAATGAACTCAGTATTCTGGACAGGTATTCTCAACTCGCCGTCATTGCAGCACAGGAAGCGGTCGATGATGCTGGGTTAGTCTGCGATGAAAGTATTTTAAATGATGCAGCGGCCATCATTGGTAGTGGCTGTGGTGGCAAACATACGGATGAAGCCACCTATGACATGCTGTACAAACAGCAACGTAAAAGGGCGCACCCATTGACTATACCAAAGGGAATGCCGAGTGCCGCAGCCAGTATGGTCAGTCTGCATTTGGGTATTCGAGGGCCGGCATTTGTGCTCGCTAGTGCTTGTGCCTCAGGTTCACATGCCATCATCCAGGGCATGACCATGATTCAATCCGGTATGATTGATGTCGCACTGGTTGGCGCATCTGATGCACCCTTTACCTATGGCTTGATGAAATCCTGGGATGCATTACGTGTTGTTTCCAATGATACCTGCCGTCCATTTTGTGCTGATCGTAGCGGTCTGGTTTTGGGCGAGGGCGCTGGCATTATGGTGCTGGAATCTGAAACACATGCAAAACAGCGTAATGCAAGAATCTACGCTGAATTTGCCGGTTGTGGCATGACCTCTGACGCAGGTCATATTACCCGTCCTGATATACTGGGCGTTACCAGTGCGATGCAAAACGCAATCCATCATGCTGAATTAAAAGCAGAAGATATCAATTACATCAATGCACACGGTACGGCAACACAAATAAACGATGCCACCGAAACCGAGGCGATTAATCGCGTGTTTTCTGAACATGCAAAAAAACTGGCTGTATCGTCGACTAAATCCATGCACGGGCATGCATTAGGTGCTTCCAGTGCGTTAGAAATTGTTGCTACAACGTTAGCAATACATCATGGTGTGATTCCACCAACCGCCAATTTTACCGTTGCTGATGAGTTGTGTGATCTGGATTATGTGCCAAATCAATCACGCGAAATGACAATCAATGCGGCGCTGTCAAACTCGTTCGCATTTGGTGGATTGAATGCAGTGGTTGCATTGAAAAAATATAGATAGAACTGCCCGCACTTTCGAGACAATTAATAATAAGGTCGCGGCGCAGTGTTTTGTTATTTTGCAGAGACAGAAGTGTTAACTGTGTGAAGCTTGCGCAGCCACTTTTCGACTTCATCGATATACAAAGGCTTGCTGTATAGGTAACCCTGAACGATTTCGCCATTCAGGCTTTTAATCACATTGAGCTCGTCTTCTGTTTCTATCCCTTCGAAAACATTTCTCATGCCCAAACTGACACTCATGGTGACAATGGAACGAACAATATTTTCTAACGTCGAGTTAACATCAATGCCTCTTATAAATATTTGATCGATTTTAATACAGTCGATAGGTAGGCGGGTTAGGTAACTCATTGAGGTATAACCCGTACCAAAATCATCAAGCGCAATGGTACAACCGATTGCATGTAAGCGGCTCAAAAATTGTTCGGTCTTTTCAAAGTCATCAATCAATAAAGATTCGGTTATTTCAAACTCCATCTGAGATGGATTTATCCCAGTTTTTTTAATTTCGTGTTCGATATAATCAACAAATTTTACATCACCGCATTGCAATGCAGACAAGTTTATAGCAACCGTCGCATCACCTGCACGCCCGGATTTTATAAAACTGCTAACTTGCGTGATGACCCACTCACCGACACCATAGATCAGTCCAGTTTCTTCTAACAATGCAATAAACTGCACCGGTGGAACGGTGCCTAATTCACTATTATCCCAACGTAACAGTGCTTCAAAGCCTACGGTTACACCCGTATGACAATTGATCTGCGGTTGATAGACGATATAAAATTCATTGTTGGTGATTGCGGAATGCAGTTCGGTTTCGACTTCAAGGCGTTCTCGTAAGCGATTTGACATACTTTCGTCATAAAATTGTAAACGATTGCCACCGCATTTTTTTGCACTATACATAGCAGTATCAGCATTTCTGAGCAATTCCAATGCCGAGGTTCCATCAATCGGAAAAACACTGATGCCAATGCTTGCGCCAATGTGTACCTTGTGTGAGTCGATATCAAAAATACTGGTCAAGTTTTCTATCAATTTTTGTGCAATACCGATAGCCTCATTGCTATTGACCATGTGTTGTATGACGATAACAAATTCATCGCCACCATTACGTGCGATGGTATCTTCTTTTCGCAGAGTGTTTAACAAGCGTTTTGATACCTGTTGGATTAATTTGTCACCAACGATATGCCCCAGACTATCATTAATGGTTTTGAACCTGTCCAGATCCAGAAACAGGATGCCCATTTGCTGTTTACTGCGGTGTGCCGCTTCGATTGAATGATCGATTCGATTGATTAGCAGGTTTCGGTTAGGTAAACCAGTCAGTTCATCATGGTAGGCAAGATGTTGCAGGCGGTGCTCAGCTTGTTCTTTTTTATCAATAACCTTTTCGAGATTACTATTTATCTCTACCAGATCTTTTGTGCGTTCTTCGACAGTTACTTCTAATTTACGTTTATTATCTTCCAGCTCAACTTGCACATGTTCGCGTATTTCAATCTCACTATTAAAATCGTCGATTAGCTGGTGATTATAAAGCGTTAGCTCAATCTCTTTTCTGCGACCACGATTGACATTGAAACTGGTGGAGAGCATAACCGCGATGAAGACACAAAAGGCGAAGGCAAGATAATAGTTACCCTCATAATCGAGGCTCACAAATACGATAAAGATAGCGATTGCCTGCGGAAAAACATAAATAATATAAGCCGGCAACCAGACAGAAATAAGGGCAACACTGCCTGCTATCAGACCGAAGTTTATCAAAAACACCATGTTCCTGACGGCATCATCAGTATGTTCTGCCTGATATAACTGAAACATCGCCCATGTAACAGCGGTCGCCAAGGTTAGCAATAGATAACCGGCAAGGTAAAGGTTCAGATTTTGATGCGGCTTTTTAAAGTAGTTATTCGTCAGTATGGTGCGAAGAATGATGATGAATGTTACGAAGACAGACAGCAGTAAAGCGTGTCCATGGTGCTGTGTGTTGTAGACTAATGCGAAAATTAGCCAGACAGAAAAAATATTTGTCAACCCACCTGCGGTGGATGCCTTGAACAGTATATCAATCTGTTCGTTCAATATGTTTTTATTGGAATGGTTTTTGATCATATTAAATGAAGCTTTTTTTGCTCATTACTTATTGCAAATTGCTTATTGCAAATCTATGCAGTAATAAATTTTAAGTACGCGGAAAAGCTCATTTACATTTAGGGTGCGCAGTATCTGGAAATGCTTACTTCTAGATAAGTTAGGATAGCTTACTATTTACTTATTGTTAGATTTTTTCTAAATATTAATAGACTTTGTTTTTTATAACATACTGATATTTATGGATATTGGTTATTTGGCATGGCAGCAAGATAGATGATTAATACTGTAGTCTTTTCTACCTTTGTTCATTATGAAATCGACAGCTAAATAATTTTTCACATGATTTCTTTTAAATATATCTTTCCCTCGGTGTTCACTGTCTCTATAATAAAACGCCTATTTAACAGGTTTAATTATGTCAGAAACAGCGCCATTTCCAACCTCCGATGATTTATCTGAGGGTCAGACCAGCAGTTTACGGGTACCACCGCACTCGGTAGAAGCCGAACAGGCTGTGATTGGTGGTTTGTTACTGGACAATCGTGCCTGGGAGCAGATTGCAGACAAGCTGGTGGATGAAGATTTTTACCGCCATGACCACCGCCTGTTATTTTCTGCCATTCGGGAATTAGAATCGAAAAATGAACCGTTTGATGCGGTAACGCTGTCACAGTGTCTGGATAAAAACGACCAACTTGAGCAGGCTGGTGGCCTGTTGTATTTGGGGCGACTGGCAAAAGACACGCCCAGTGCTGCCAATATTGTCGCCTATGCCAATATTGTGCGCGAGAAATCGGTGTTGCGACAATTAATTGCGGTTGGCACTGATATTAGTAGCAGCGGCTATCAGCCAGAAGGCCGGGACAGTAAAGAGTTACTGGACACTGCCGAGAAACAAGTTTTTCAGATTGCCGAGCAGGATGCCCGCGGTCAGGGCGGTTTTCAGGACATGAAAACCTTGCTCTCAAAAACTGTCGATAAAATTGATCACTTATTTAACAGTGACGGCGCCATTACCGGCGTTTCTACAGGCTTTGATAAATTCGATGAAATGACCACCGGCCTGCAAGAGGCTGATTTGGTGATTGTGGCCGGTCGGCCGTCAATGGGCAAAACCACCTTTGCCATGAACATCGCTGAAAATGCTGCCATTGCTGACAAACTGCCAGTCGCTGTGTTTAGTATGGAGATGCCGGGCGATTCACTGGCGATGCGTATGATTTCGTCGCTAGGGCGTGTAGATCAGCACCATATTCGCACCGGCAATCTTACCGATGAAGACTGGGCGCGTATTACTTCGGCTATTCACATATTGTCAGAGGCGAAAATCTTTATTGATGACACGCCAGCCATGTCGCCCAATGAAATAAGAGCCCGCGCACGGCGTTTGAAGCGACAGCACGGATTGGGTTTAATCATTATCGATTATTTACAATTAATGCAGGTGCATGGTGCTAGCGAGAACCGTGCGACCGAGATTTCTGAAATCTCACGCAGTTTAAAAGCCATGGCAAAAGAGTTGAAAGTACCCGTTATCGCATTGTCGCAGCTTAACCGAAGCCTTGAGCAACGCCCGGACAAGCGCCCGGTGATGTCTGATTTACGTGAATCTGGCGCTATCGAGCAGGACGCTGATTTAATTGTGTTTATTTATCGTGACGAAGTTTATAACGAAGACAGTCCGCAAAAAGGTGTGGCAGAAATTATTATTGCCAAACAACGGAATGGCCCCATCGGCAAATCACTGTTAACTTTCCTCGGTAAATACACCAAGTTTGAAAATTACGTTCCTGAAATGTATGACAATGATAATAATAACTTTGAATGAGTGAGTTGTTACCCCCCCGTTGGCGTCGCGCCCGGGTTAGCATTAATAACGCTGCCTTAGCCAACAACCTGAAACGGGTTCGTGATTTCTGCCCGAACAGTCAAATCATGGCAGTGATAAAAGCCAATGCCTATGGTCATGGTATGTTGGCGGTAGCAAAACAATTGCACGATGCTGATCTTTTTGCAGTGGCAATGCCAGAAGAAGCTTACGCCTTGCGTACTGCTGGCTGTGCCAAACCGATATTGGTATTACATGGTTTTGCTTCAAGCGAAGAATTAGAAAAGTTTGCCGCCTTGTCCATTTCAACCGTTGTGCATCAGTCGCAACAGCTCGAACAATTACTGGCAAGCAGGCTTTCCAGTGCCATTGATGTCTGGTTGAAAGTAGATACCGGCATGCATCGTCTGGGGATTTCAAGCGAGCACGTTGACGCTTTTTTTGGTGAATTACGCAATAGTCCTAACGTGGCTCAGGTTTCCATCATGAGCCATTTTGCAAATGCAGATACTCTCGACAATGACCTTAATAACAGTCAGTTAGAGTCATTTCTTAATGTAACAAATGATATAGATGTGCGCTGTAGCATGGCGAATTCTGCCGCCATTATGCGTCTGCCAGCCAGTCATTTTGAAGTGGTACGGCCGGGAATTATGGTGTATGGTGCGTCGCCTTTTGCTGACAGTAGTGCCGCCGAATTGGGTCTGCAACCGGTGATGCAGTTTGAATCAGAGCTAATCGACATCAAGCAAATAGCGGCCGGTGAAGCCATCGGATATGGCAGTACCTTTACTACCAATCAAGATATTACTATGGCTGTGGTGGCGGCCGGCTATGGCGATGGTTACCCACGACAGGCTAAAAATGGCACCCCTGTCTGGATCAATGACACACGCTGTGCGTTGTTAGGTCGAGTATCAATGGATAGTTTATGTGTTGATATCAGTAACATTGATGCTGAAATTGGTGAGCGCGTTGTCCTTTGGGGGAAAGAGCTAAGTGTCGATGAAATCGCCGCCGCAAGTAATAGTATTGCTTATGAATTGCTGTGCAATGCTGGGGCGGCATATTTTTCGCAGTAGCGTGACTCATTTTGGTCTGCTTTTATTGGGCAGAAGCTGCTTAACTTTAAATTTAGTCTATTCTTCCTATAGCGAAAGTACGGCAAGAGACGGTACTTAAACAGCCAAGTATAAACAGGCAACACGATCAAAAATAGCATTACACTGCGAATACTTACTATAACAATTATTAATATCTATGAGCAACAATGGGGATGTAGGAGTTTTCATGAATAACACTCAATTTTTACGCAATAAATTCTTAATGACAGGTATCGTCGCATTAAGCCTTACACTGACAGCCTGTGGTGCTGGTAACACTAGCATGTTCCGCGCCGATGCAGAAAACACGGCGGTTTATAAAACATCGGGCCCTACATCATTAGATAAGTTGGACTGGAAATTTACTACGCCGGGTAAAACCTTTTCATCTCCTTTGGTTGCAAACGATACGGTTTATCTGGGCAGCAACGATCAACATCTCTATGCCATCGACCAGAAAACGGGACAGAAAAAATGGCGTTTTAAAACAGGTGGTAATATCGAAGCTACCTCGGCAACCGCAAATGGCATTATTTATATCGCTAGCTGGGACAAAAATTTGTACGCCATTAGGGATGATACTCAGGCATTGGTCTGGAAGCTGGAAACAAAAGGCCCTCTCTCATCTTCACCTTCTATCGCTGACGGTGTTATTTACTTTGCCAGTGAAGACGGTAATCTGTATGCGGCGAATGCCAGCAACGGCCACCGACAATGGAATTTTAATGCCGGCGCACCTATCTACAGCTCTCCGGCCGTTTACGGTGATTACGTTTATATCGGCACCCTAAAAGGTGACATGATAGCCGTCAACAAGAACACCGGGCAGGAATTTTGGCGCTTCAAGGCAAATGGCAAAATTCACACTTCGCCCGCCGTGGATGCTAAAAACGTTTACTTTGGCAGCGATGACAAACGTGTCTACGCGGTAAATGTTAATACCGGTCAGCAAAGCTGGGTGAAGAAAACAGCAGGGCCGGTATTATCATCACCCGCTCTTTATGACGGTAAAGTTTTTATCGGCAGTAAAGATGGTTATGTTTATGCCTACGATGCCGACGATGGCACACGCGAATGGGAATTTCGCACAGAAAGTGCAATTTTTTCACCGGTGAGCATTGCCTCGGGAACGGTTTTTGTCGGCAGCACTGATGGTCATTTATATGCGTTGGATTCTGATAGAGGTACCTTGCGCTGGAAATATAAAGTAGATGGTAATATTTATTCAGCCGCGGTGATCGATAATGGTTACGTTTATTTTAATAGCGTAAATGGCTCGTTATATGCGGTCAAGTAAGGGGTAAGGAGGCTGTAGCAGGGCGAAATCAGTCAAGCCATTCTGCCTTCCGGCAAAGTCCAGAAAAATGACAGAACCGGCACACCGTATCATCACCCCAAGCGGGTAATTCAGCATGCTCTTTTATCTGCTGGAACATCTGGCTTAATCGTTGTTTATTTAAGGCACGATTTTCATCCAGTGCTGCCCCTGACAAGCAAGATCGGCTTTCGACTTTTTGCTGTGCAGAATCGACAGAAAGATAACTGACTTCACTCGCCTTTTCATCGAGTAGCGCATAGGTGGATAGTTGAACATTTTCACCGTTATCAATATCTTCCTGACGTGCTGTTTTTCCTGTTTTGTAGTCAATAACGGCGTGGCTGTGGTTTGTTTTATGTTGATCGATGCGATCGAGTCGGCCATATATTTTAATGCTTCCATCCCGCTCGTTTTCATGCTGTTCTGCTTCCGGCTCTTCTATGACAGCTAGTTCTGTTTCAAGCTGTTGCTCACTCTGAAAAAATCGCCAATCAAACTGCTGTTGCATCTGCCAGTCGATATAATTGGGAATATGTTTTTTCCAGCGATATAACCAGCTACGGTGCAAGGTATTATTGTCCAGATCACGCACAAAAACACGTTCGGAAATTTTAATAAGCGTCTCGATAGCCGGCTGTCGGTTATCACTCGAAATTTCTCCGGCAAAGGCTTTGCCATAGATATCGTGACCGCTGTGAAAGGTCTGTAATATAGTATGAATGCGTTCCCCATAAGTTGATTTTTTTAACTCATCACTAAGTTCTTCCAATGCTTTCAGCTTGAGTGCATCGGCGCTAAAATATTGATACGGACAATTGATTAAACGCTGATATGAACTGGCGGAAAGCCGTTGTGGTATCAAATCTTCAGGGATAGCCGATGTTGCCTGCAATGAAGCGGGTGGCAATGTTATATCATCACAATTAAACACCTCACTTTTTGATTGCATCAGCCGTTTTAATGGTTGATTTTCCAGGCTGTCAGTGAACGCTAACTGATAAAAACTGGTCAATAGTTCTAACCAAGGGGAAACCGGTCTGGCTTCACCTTTGTCTTCATTGCAGGCGGTAAATAAAACTTCTGGTGAACATAATAACAACTGGTTAAAAAGTTCATGACGCTGCTGACGTTGTTTTTCCCAGGTGTCCAATGCCAGTGCAGCACGCACTGCCTGATTAAAGAAAGGTGTGTTTTTTGCACTGCCGGGAAAATGCTGTGATTCTGTTGCGGCGATAACCACACAGTCAAAATGACAGCAAGCTGATTGCTCCAGTGTCATTAGCTGCACCACGGAATGTTTTGTTGGCGGCGTAAAATTTTGTGATTCTAGCGCCATGCCTAACCATGTGCGGCAATCCTGCCAATGCAATATCGGGTCTGCTACTGCAAGTGCCTGACGTAGGCTTTCAAATGTTCTGAGTAAAACCAGACCGGCTTCATCCGATTGATAAGCGTGTAATACGCCCAGTTGTTGCAAACTATCGAGTACTTTTTGTAGGAAATCGGATAGCGGTATTTTAGTTTTTTGATGGTACAGATTGGCTAAAGGACTGGCACTGTCGTTGATAAAATCCAGCGTTTCGATAAGCCCGCTATAGCTGTTTTCCGGCCAATGCGTTAAGCGTTTTAAACGACGTTTTAGTGCTTTTTTATATTTTTCAATATTACTGCTGGTATTTTCAAAAAAAACTAAATCGTGTTCAAAACGATAAATGTTTTGTTTAAAGTCCGTGCTTGTTTGCGGGTGCTCTAAGGCCAGTGACAGAAACGGTGACTTTAAACAATCTAACAGGGGATAGGCACTAAAGTCTTCCTCTATGCATTCCAACCAGCGTTCGATGACGGTAGCAGCTTGTGTCGTTGCTAGTGACCAGCCAGCTCTGTCCTGTAGTTGTATATTGGCGCGTTCCAACACAGCACGCAAGCGGCGAGACAATTTTCGGTCTTCGCTGATAACCACAATATTTTTTTTGCCTTGCAGTATCTTACTGCGTACAAAATAATCGATGGCACGTATCTGTTGTTCTTCATCACTGGCAAGGTAAGTGCTAAATGGCATTTGTGCAGAAAAAATATCACCGTATTGAGCAGCAAAATTTTGTGCGCGTTGTTTGATTGGTGTCTCGATTTGACGGTAAACTTCGCGGATAAAAATACCGGAGACTTTGTCAGCGTCAGATATATTCTTTTCATCGGCGCTTTCATTGACGCTTTCATTGTCATCGCGCAAAGTGCTGGTATAGGCAATCACATGACATTGTTGACTAGCAATTAATTTTTCCAGAAAAAGCTGTTCCGTTATTGAATAATCTACCGGGTTCAGGCAGATAAATTGCTGCCTTTTATCCAATGTATTCGCCGCGTGACTTAGGCGAGAAATATAATCGGCGGTTTCATCATACAAGTTATTTTCTGACAGTTGTATCTGCCAAGCATGCCATAAGGTATAAACCAGTTTGCTTTCGTTGGCCAGGTGCTCAAAGTTATGCTGCTGAGAGCCATACGCCTGTGTCAGTTGTTGCTGCCATTGCTCTGCGCTGTGGAAGATGTCTTTTTGGTTCAGCTTTAATTCATCAAAAAAAGCCAGCAGTGCTTGACTAACCTGCCATTGATTTTTTTCTTTGAACAGGTCTGGGTATTGTTGCAGTGCTTCGATAAACAGTAACTGCCGAGCATGCTCGCTAATAAGTTCAAAGTTAGCCTGCTGATTTTCAGCAAACTGTAGCGTCCAGCTTTTTAAAGATCCTGACCAGGGTGGAATGATGGCGGCTATTTCGGAGCTAAGGCAATGGTGCAGCGATTCATTAAAAGGTTGTGCAAGTTGTGAACTTGGCAATAAAACAAAAAGATTAGAAAGATCAGGTAGTTCACTACTGAACCTTTTAAAGATAAAGTCAGCCGTATACTGAAGGATGTTTTGCTGTGCAGGAATTTGTATTTGAGCGCTTAGCGGCACGAACGAATACCGGTTATTTGTAATGTAAGTAAGTAGATCACCGTAGAGACACTATTTTTCCAGTAATTTTAGTTTGTCCGGCTTACCTTCCCACTCTGCGGCATCAGGAAGCGAGTCCATACTGATATTAATCACTGGCCATTCTAGGCTAAGTTCGGCGTTGAGTTCGGCAAAGTGCTCCTGACCTTCAGGCACATCATCATCGGCAAAAATTGCGCCGACAGGGCATTCGGGTTCACATAATGTGCAGTCGATGCATTCTTCCGGGTCAATGACCAGAAAATTAGGCCCTTCGTGGAAACAATCGACAGGGCAAACATCAACACAATCCGTGTGTTTGCATTTAATACAATCTTCAACAACTACGTAGGTCATAGGGCTTCTTAATAAATTACAGGATTTTTTCAGACGAAACTTTCAGGCTGACTTTATAGGCTGAGAGTGATTCGTTTATCAAAAAATATAATTTTAACATAATCATACAAACAAGCGCGTCAACATAGTCTAAAATTGTGGATAATTAAATCCATTTTGAGATATCCCATGAGTTCTATTCGTACTGCTGTTTTCCCTGTGGCGGGTTTAGGTACCCGTTTTTTGCCCGCAACCAAGGCGATTGCCAAAGAAATGTTGACCGTGGTCGACAAGCCGTTAATTCAGTATGCCACTGAAGAAGCGGTTGCTGCGGGTATGAAAACATTGGTGTTTGTCGTCGGTCGTACCAAAAACGCTATTATCGACCACTATGACAAAGCCTACGAGTTGGAAACAGAACTTGGTTTGAGAAATAAACATGACTTGTTGAAAACGGTACAGGACGTTGTCCCGTCCGATGTGGACTGTGTATTTATCCGTCAGCCTGAAGCTTTGGGTTTAGGCCATGCGGTTTTGTGTGCCAAACCGGCCGTTGGCAATGAACCTTTTGCCGTGATATTACCGGATGATCTTATCTTTAACAAAGGCGGCGCCAGTTGTATTCAGCAAATGGTAGATGTCTTTGAGAAACAGCAGGGCAGTATTATTGGTACCCAAACAGTGGCGATCACGCAGAGCGATAAATATGGCATGGTTGCCGGCCCAAAACTGGGCGATAGACTGTCTCGTATTGATGAAATTATAGAGAAACCTCAGCCAGAAGAAGCACCGTCTGATCAAGCGGTGGTTGGTCGCTATATTTTGACACCGGCAATAATGGACAAGCTTAAAACAACCAAACGGGGTGCAGGCAATGAAATTCAGCTAACCGATGCAATTGCTGAATTGCGTAAAACAGAGGAAATATTTGCTTATAGCTTCGAAGGTCGCCGCTATGATTGCGGCAGTAAAATAGGCTACTTAGAAGCAAATGTTGAAATCGCACTCCAACATGATGAGATGGCGGGCGATTTCAAAGCGTATCTAAAAAATCTTAATCTTGATTGAGCGAGTGTTCGTTGTATGTGATTTGGATGTATATTGTGGGTACATCTTGTATTGAGTAGTAATTTATAATATGCTAATATAGATTAGCTTCAATTAACAAGGTGAAACTTATGTCAGCCGACAATACAATAAACAAACGCAAAATCACACCATGGTCATTCATGGGCAGTTTATTTGCGGCATGGTTTGGTGTTCAGACAAAAGCTAATCGCGAACGTGATTTTGAACACGGGAAAATCCACCACTTCATCATCGGCGGTTTTGTTTTTGCCGTGTTATTCGTCCTGTTTGTGATGGGCATCGTTAAGGTTGTTATGCATTTTGCCGGCGTGTGATTTAAGCAACCTTTGCTTTTTTCATCTGGCTCAGTAGTAAGTCAAAAAAAATCCCCGTCAGATGACGGGGATTTTTTTATGGTCAAACCTTATATCGCAAGGCTTGTTTAATCGGTCACATTGTTTCCAATTTGGCCTTGGCGTATCTGATCTGGCAAATCTTTCAGGTTATCCTGAAGCTGGTCGCCCATATCAATTGGATTCGGCATGGTCACTTCTGGAGCTGTCCAACCGCCTGGCATTTCACCCATACGGCTAGGCGTGTTTATCATGTCATCCCAAGCATTTTCCCAATTATCTTTACTAGGGTTCATCCATGTACCAGGACCGCTTCGACCCCAATATTTATTATTGTTATTCCAGCCTTGATTGTTTCCCCAACCTTGATTATTGCCCCAGCCGCGATTGTTACGAGGGTTATAACCGGGCGTATTAAATGCAGAGGGCCCTCTCTGTTGGCTTTGTGGATGTTGACCACGAGGTGCTTGGCCATAAGGGCGTTGACTACGCTGTGGGGCAAAACGTTGTTGGTTTTGCTGTGACCGCATAGCATTATAAGGGCCAGAGGGTGGCGGTGGCATAGAACGATTTACGCCTGTATTGGGTGCACCCGATCGAGGTGCAGGTCGCTGCCCCTGAAAATTCGGTGGTGGTGGCCTGAATGAAGGTGGCGGTGGACGTCGGTAATTATTGTAAGCCGCAGGTGGTGGCGAACGTTGAAAATTGCTGTTAAAAGCCGGTGGTGCAGGCATTGGCGCACTGAACCCTGACCAGTTTGGTGCCTGCCAGTAATTGCTGGTAGGCTGATTTGGCATCCCGTTATGATTGTTTCCATTGTTCGCATGCGCAGCAAAGGCAAAACTGGACAATGCAATTGCTGTGACAGCAGTCGATAGTTGTTTAAGACTCATTATTCTTGTTACTCCGAGGTTGCTTTCTAATTACTTATCAAAATATAACATTAAAAGGTCTGTAAGCGGTCTAATCATACCGCTGTCTTCAGGTAAGTTCCAGCGTTTAAAGAGTATAGAGCTATACCAATAAATTGGGTTGTTATTTCGCCGGTTTGGGTGATGCGCCGAACCAATCAGAAAAGCTGAAACCGCTCTTGAAAACAACTTCTTCTGCGCCACTCAATTTCCCTTTTAAATGTTTGATATAAGTATCCATAAAATGCTGCGTCAGGTGTTGCTCACTAGGCACGTCATTTAGAAAATCGCCTATGCGTAACATACTTTCAGTGCCACTTAAAACTGCATATTGATGATTCTTATATAAAACAATCTCTTTGCCCTGATGCCAAAAGATACTCATATTCATTAGATCCATCGGATCTATTGGGGGCACCAGCGGCACTATATCTTTTGGTGTCACCAAACGATTTATGTTCAGGTGTTTAAATTTTCGACTGCCAGTGATGTTGGTGACTTTTGGCTGGCCAAAGGTGATGACCTCAGCAATGTTATGACCCTGTGCGTCTAACATCATGGCAACAATGAGTGCTGCTGCACCACCCAGGCTGTGACCGATGGTGCTGATTTTATAACCGGGTTTCAATTCAGGTAAAATTTTCTGGTAGATATCTCTGGCAGAGAGCAAAAAACCTTGGTGAATATTAATACCTGTTAAATCATCAGCAACCAGTACAAAGGCCGCATTAACCATGACATTTTCAATATTGGCGGTACCACGAACAGCGATTATCTGATGCCGAGTTGTATTGTTGCTCGCGACCACATAAGCCAACATGTAACCTTCAAGCTGGTTATATAGGTCTAGCTTATAGCCTTGTTTGTTTAATGCCTTTTCTATTTGTTTTTTTGACTTGTAAGTCGCGTCGGCGATAGTGGCTGCTGCTAGCCAGCGTGAGAAATCTTTACTACTAAACGACTGATTTTCGGCACGGGATTTATTGTCTGCCGAGGCATATGCAAGTGTGCTGCTGACACACAGAACCAGGAAAAGCAGAAAACGGCTAAAGGTTACAATTTTGCTACCTGATAAAGCTAAAAAAATCATAGTGGTTATTTCTACGGTTGAATTGCCTCTGAGGCAGTTGGTTGTCGTAACAATGGGTTGCAGTTTTTAATTATCACTTCACCCTGCAGCAAGTTACCGCGTGAGTACTCACGAAAGTGGCAGGTATTGGTTTTCGGGTTATAATTTTCGATCCACAGGTGATCGCCTTTCCAGGTTGCCGCCAGATGTAATTCTCCAGCCGGTATTGATACCGTCATTTTACCGCCATATTGTTTGACGAATATTTGCTGAAAATGAAAGTAGTAAGCAACGAAACCAATGAGCAAGATACTAATGCAGGCAATGGCAGCAATTTTTAACTCTTCAATTTTGTAGCCTATAAAATAAAACAGTCCAAATGCGATGGTAAAAATGACCATCCAGTATAAATAGGTAACCATACGTCTAACCTTGTTGTAAGACTTGCTATCGAAACACATAAACAGAACTTAGGATAATATATGATTTACCGTGTGTGAGCTGATAAATTTTAAAGCGATAGAGAGCTAGAATAGTGCAGACACAGTACTGTGCAAGGTCAGTTTTTTCTGAGTGGAGGTTCCGACGTTTTAATTGTTGTATAAATTCACTCTTTTACCCTTCGCTCCAATCCAAGTAATCGAAGCGATGCCAAACAGAAAGAGCAGCAGTGCGCTGGGGAGGGGAATAGGTGTTATGGGTGCGCCATAGAGGTATTGCATACCAGCGACATCATCAAACTGAGGGGCATTTAAAAATTCATTGTGAACCGCATTCATAACAGAGTTTGGCACATTGGTGTGCCCCAAACCTAATGAATGACCAATTTCATGCATGGCAATAGAAAACAGATTGATGCCAGTATCGTCTGGTGAAAACACCCAATCTAAATCACTATTAAAGTGTATGTCACCAGCAGCGCTTACCCCATTCTCTGGTGGGAAATAAGCGTGGCCAAGAATGCCTCTGGCGCGACCAAAGCTATGACCGCCGATACGAATATCACCGGAACTTGTTACCGCGTCGAGGTCGGCGCCATCATCTAAAATTTCAAAAAAAGTTAAATCAGCAACAGCCGACCAGACGTCAAAAGCACGATTAACTTCTGCCTCGAAACCAAAAGGCATAAAATCAAACATCGAATGAATACTGCCATCAACACAGTCATGAATGTCACAAGCAGGTCCGGTGGGCATAAAACTCCAACTAATAGAAGCTCCTGTTCCTAACAGCGGGTCACCCCATTTACCGGGGCTGGTTGATGCTATGGTATAGCTATAGGCATTTGAACTCGAAAGCAGTACAAACAATGTTATACAGAAATAAAGATAATATTTTTTTGATTTCATCGAAGGTTCTCAATTTATATTATGAGGTTATAGCGCAGAAGGCACACAGCAACCTGCATACATAGTACTGGCTGCCTGGTCCAATGAGAGGATTGGGTCGCTT
>CAZYYW010000037.1:0-19524 GCA_964651445.1 uncultured Thiotrichaceae bacterium | reverse complement strand
TTAGCGGTGCCACATTTGAAGATAGCCCACTGGTTGAGCAGACAAATTATGTTTTCGTTGGTGCGGGTATAACCTGGGTGTTTGCCAGTAATCTTTAAATCGAAATACTGGGACGGGGATATCTAAACAGGCATTGACTATGCGGGTCAAACCTTTTAGTTTATTGTTGTTATGCACATCGGAATAATAACGCCTGCTGCGGCTCACTCACTAAACGGTAATCGTGCCACGGCAACGCGCTGGGCAGGTTTTTTAAAGCAGCTAGGTCATAAAGTCAGTATCAGTGTTAGCTGGGATGGCACAGCTTATGATTTAGTGGTGGCATTACACGCTTGGCGTAGTGCGCAATCAATTGCCGCTTTCAAACAAAAACACCCCGATTTGCCATTAGTGCTAGCGATGACAGGCACTGATTTATACCGTTTTCTTAATAGCCACCCTGAACCGACATTAGCATCAATCTATTCAGCTGATCGATTGGTCACATTACATCGTCTGGCAACAAACGTGCTGCCGAAAGATGTGCATCATAAAGTGCATGTTATACATCAATCAGCAATTGCCTTACCCGGTTCAGTAAAACGCTCTAAAAAATACTACGACATTTGTGTCGCCGGTCATCTACGTGAAGAAAAAGATTCTCTGCGTGTTGCCTATGCGGTAAGAGACTTACCCATCAGTAGTCGCATTCGTATACTGCATTTTGGCAAAGCGCATAATGAACAATGGGCGGCTTACGCGCAAGATGAGATGAAAGCTAACCCACGCTATCACTGGTTTGGTGAAGTGCCACACTGGAAAGTCAGGCGGGCTTACGGCGCTTGCCACCTAATGGTATTACCGTCAATTATGGAAGGTGGCGCAAATGTTATCTCCGAAGCAACGGTAGCGGGCTTGCCGGTAATCGCCTCCGATATTGATGGCTCTGTTGGTTTGTTAGGTGATGACTATGCGGGCTATTTTCCGGTGCAGAATACCAATGCGTTGCGTGAGCTACTGCTAAAAGCAGAAGCAGAGCCAGCATTCGTCAGTAAGCTAGCAAACCAAGGCAAGCAATGTGCCGCTTTATTCACTTGTGCAGCAGAGAAACAAAGCTGGGCAGACCTGCTACGTGATATTGGCGTGAGGTGACCTATCTTGTGTAGTTTTTATCAGTGCTCGCTGGTTATCAAAAATCTAACATATTAATTGTCTCGATATAACTGCCAGTACTTTTGCAATTATTAATAATCGGGAATAACTGATGGTTTTTTGAAGTGTTAGATGTAAATGACCTGTCCTAACAATTGCCCCCCCTTAGTTTGCCGTCCTGTGATTTGACATGAGTATGACGCTACTTTATTATCTGGCTTAACGTTCGTTAAGGTGTTTTTATATGGCAGATAAAAAAACAATCGGTAATCCAAGTACAGCACAGATTATTCTTATTAAAGCGCTACCGCTATTTGCACGCGCAGGTTATGCGGGTGTTTCTATGCGTAATATTGCCAGCGCTGTAGGAATTAGTGGTGCAGCTTTGTACTACCATTACCCGGATAAACAAAGTTTGTATATTGCAACGATGGGGCATGCCTTTGCAGACAAAGCGTCCAGTATTCAATCCATCCTTGATAATACGGGCACGCCAGAGCAGAGGCTTGAACGGTTTGTCACAGATTTCACTAAACAAATGGCCAGTGACCCAGATTTCCGTGCGTTGTTGCATCGTGAATTACTTGATGGTGATGAACAACGCTTGAAGTTACTGGCAGGAAACGTTTTTATCGAACCTTTCAAGGCCATAAAACAATTGGCACAGAATATGGCGCTAAACTGTGACGCGCATCTTCTAGCCATTTCAATGGTCGGGCTTATTCTTTTTCATTTTGAAACTGAATCAATCAGGCGTTACCTGCCGGGTGGTTTGAAAAAGCATAATGACCCGAAAGTAATTACACAGCATGTTATTGGTTTAGTGACGGGCGGTTTTGCAAAATGATGATACATTTGTTTTCATCGGGGCGGTCTTCTTTTCAAATCCATGCTCGAAAAATTGTGCTTTCTGTTGCAATAGCTATAGTAATCGTAATGCTGCTTGCTGCATGTGAAGCGGGTGAATTACCCGTGCAGTCAAATAACAACCGACCAATTCATGATGTGGAAGTGGCTAAAATTAAACAACAAACACTCCCCGTTACCTTGTCTGTACCTGGAACCGTTGTTTCAAAAGAACGGCTCAAGGTCGCTTCACGGATTACCGGTTTTATTAAAAAAATTACTGTTGATGAAGGCGATATTGTGGAGCCAGGCGATACGCTCATCGAAATTGATAATGCTCCGATTGAAGCGGCGATTAAGGGAGCTGATGCTGCGGTACTTGCAGCATCAGCTCATCTTCTGGACGCCAAAGGCGATGTCAAACGTATCAAAAAGATGGTGAAGTCAAAAACGATGGCAGAAGATGATTTACGCAACGCAGAGGTTCGACTGGCACAGGCGAAAGCAACACTTGCAACCGCCCAGGCAGAGCTTGTTGCAAAAAAACAGGATCGGCGTTATTCACATATTATCAGTCCTGTTCATGCACAGGTTCGTGAGCGTTTGCATGACCCAGGTGATCTTGCGGCTGCGGGAGAAGCTATTTTACAACTTGAAGTACTGGGTGATATGGAGCTGGAAGTTCATCTTCCTTCAACCATTATTAACACCATATCGGTTGGTCAGAGCATCAATGTGAAAATCCAATCTCGTGATGCCTTATTAATAACCAAGCTTACCCATATTGTGCGCGCAGCAGATGAAGTGACACGTCGGACGAAAGTCAGGCTGTTACTACCGCTTGATGATAATTTGATACCCGGTCAGTTCGGGCAGGCACAGTTTGTTGTGGCTAAAAAGAATAGGCTGGTGGTGCCTATTTCTGCGATTACTTATCGTGCAGGAATAGAAGGCGTGTTTGTTAAAGATGTTTCGAATAAGTTGCGTTTTAGAAGCATTCGTCTGGGTATAACAGGGTGGCCGGGAACATCACGCGCAGTGCGTGAAGTGCTGGCTGGTTTGGATGTTGGAACGTTGGTTGTTGTCAAGCCGACTGCCTTGCTTCGCGATGGCGATATGGTCAGATAAGCATGCTCAAATTAGTATCCTCAGATTAGTATAAAGCCATGCCTGAAAAACTAAATTTACCCGGCACTGTCGCGCGTTACTTCATTGAATCAAAACTCACTGTTTTGATGATGCTGGCAATGTTGTGTTTTGGCATCGTCGGCTTGCTGTTAACCCCAAGAGAAGAAAATCCTCAAATTATTGTTCCTGGAGCCGAGGTAACAGTAACGCTAGCCGGTGCATCACCGCTTGAAGTTGAGCATCTGCTGTTATCACCACTGCAAGCAGAACTTGCTTCTATCGATGGTGTTAAACATGTTTATGGAACAGCATTCGAAGGCCTTGCCAGCGTTGTCCTTGAATTTGAAGTCGGTGAGGATAAGGATAATGCAATGGTCCGTATTTACGACCATGTGCTGCGTAGCAAACATCGCCTGCCGCCAGGTGCTGGTGAGCCGGTTATTCAGGCTATTGATATTGATGATGTACCGGTTTTTACCGTCACCCTTTCATCGCAATATTATACGGATCATGATCTGCGACGCATGGCGGAGCGTATGCTGGAGCGTTTACGCGGTGTTAAAGGCAGCGGCATCAGTTATGTGACGGGTGGTATGCCACGAGAAATACGCATTGAGGTGCAACCTGAACACTTGCAGGCTTATGGCGTTAGTGTCGATCAACTGGCAACGGCTATTCGTAATTCGAATGTAAGTCAATCGCTGGGTATGCGAGTTTATCAGCAGGAAAATCGCTCGTTGCGGGTAGACGCTTCACTAAAGAACGCAGAACAGATTGGTCAAATCGTGGTACACAGTGATGGCAGACAGGTGGTTCGTGTTTCTGATCTGGCAACAGTGGTTGATGGCCCGCCACGCGAAAGAACCCAGATGACACGATTCGCCTTTGGCCCGGCTGACCCTCGTGCAACAGCCCAAAATGAATCTGAGATGGCAGCCGCTACGCTGGCTATAGCCAAACGTACCGGTTTCAACGCCGTTGATTTGACCGCAGAACTCGCTGCACGTGTAAATCAAATGCAGGCTGATTTTTTACCCCCCGATGTTAACGTTGTCATAACACGTGATGATGGTGTCAAAGCTGATTTGACGGTCACTATACTGGTGGCGAAACTATTCATTGCTATCGCGGCGGTTGCTATTGTTTTATTGATTTTTCTGGGACGGCGAGCAGCGCTAATTGTTTGTATCACCATCCCGCTGGTTTTTTCTGTGGTCATCGGCATGGCATGGATAGCTGACCTGACATTGAATCGTATTACTCTGTATGCATTAATTCTTGCTCTCGGTGTACTGGTGGATGATGCCATCGTGGTGGTCGAAAATATTCATCGACACTTTAATGAAATGCCAGCCGATGCAAGTAAATCCAGCCGCGTTAAAGCAGCCGTTATTGCCACAGCTGAAATTGGTAATCCTACAACACTAGCAACGTTTACCGTGGTGACCGTATTTTTGTCGTTGCATCTGGTCACCGGCATGCTGGGCGATTATTTTTATCCCGTTGCTTTTAGTTTACCGGTGGCAATGATCGCATCAATGATCATCGCTTATTCGGTAACGCCCTGGTTAGCACGTCAATGGATGCTCACTTCTAATAGTCATGCAGGGGCGGATGAAGGTGAACAATTGCGCGGAGAAAAACCTCGTGGTATGCAAGATTTTTATCGCAAACTCATTACACCACTGCTTGAACAAAGGAAGTTACGTCGGTTGTTTTATTTAGTGGTGGCGCTACTGCTGGTATTATCATTTTTACAGCCGGCATGGCAGTTTGTTCGTCCACAGGGAGTCACGGGTACGTTGTCACCATTGGGTGTACCACTGGCTTTTCTGCCAGGAGATGATAAAAACACCTTTCTGATTCATCTGCATATGCCGGAAAATACACCGCTGGAGGTGACCGACCGTGCCAGCAGAGAAATAGGCGAGCTATTACGTCAGCAGTCGATAGTCACTAGTTACCAAACATATGTTGGCATCCCATCAATTATCGATTTTAATGGACAACTGCGTGGCAGTGGTAAAAAGGTCGGCTCACAGTTTGCAGATATTCGCGTTAATTTAGTTAGCAAGTTTGAACGCAGTGAAAGTTCAATTGATCTGGTTCGCGCTTTGCGCCCTGAAGTTGAAAAAATAGCAGCAGCTTATCCTGGTAGTGTTTTTCAACTGATAGAAGACCCACCCGGTCCACCGGTTAGAGCGACCATACTGGCCGAAATCTATGGTGATGATTTGGAAATACTTGAGCAACTCACGCAAAAGGTTAAAGCAGAATTTTTGGCAACCTATGATATGGTCGAAGTGCAGACAAGTATTTTTGCTGATGTGACTGAATATCGTTTTCGGTTTCATCGTGACAAGATCGCATTAGCCGGCCTTGACCCTGCAACCGTGTCACGTGTACTCAATCAATTGTTGCAAGGTGAAGTGTTAACACAGGCGCACCCTGAAGGGGAAAGGTCGCTGGTTCCGGTTCGGCTGCATATACCCCGTGCACACCGCATTAATCCAGAGTTGCTGGAGCGTGCCTTTGTTAGTAATTCAAATGGTAAGTCTATACCTCTGTCTGAATTGGTCTATGTGACTAAGGTAAAACAGGCAAAACCGATTCATCACAAGAACTTGGAACGCGTACATTATGTTGGCGGCGAATTGTCTTATAGCGCACCGGTGTATGCGGTGCTTGATCTCGACCGACGTTTAGATGGTTTAGTCGTGACCGGCGAACAACAACTAAAAACAGCCAATCTGAATTTTAATCCAGTGCGATCCAACGCGCTTGAAGGCTACCAATTATTATGGGAAGGTGAATTACGCCTGACGCTGGATGCCTTTCGTGACATGGGATTAGCACTAGGCATGGCGTTGATGGGCATTTATCTTCTACTGGTTGCTTATTACCGTTCATTTCGTTTGCCTCTACTGGCAATGACGGCCGTACCATTGGCACTGATCGGTGTTTTTCCAGCGCACTGGGCTTTTGGGGTAAGCTTCTCAGCCGCCTCAATGATCGGTGTCATTGCACTGGCAGGTGTTGTGGTGCGTAATTCATTGCTGATTATCGACTTCGCTCAGGATTATCAAAAACAAGGTTATGATCTTGAAGATGCCGTGCGTGAAGCCGGTGCAATCCGGTTAAGGCCCATTTTGCTAACTACGCTGGCGATCGCACTGGGTACAGCAATCATGGTGCCAGATGCAGTTTTTGGTGGGCTGGCGTTGGCGCTTATATTTGGCGCAATAACTTCAGCACTTCTAGTTGTTATCATCGTACCACTGCTATATCGACGTATGATGCGAATAGGCGAATAGGTGCCACGAAGGTGTTGGAGAGATTATTTTCTGACCAGTTCCTCAATCCTGTTAACCGTTAAGGGGCGTTTTTATATGGTTAAGGTAACGCTTTCGACACTTTCAGTATCATCCGTTACAACGCCAACAATCACACTTGCTGGATAACCCAGTTGTTTTAGTTTAGCTAGGCAGGCTTTGGCGTTGTTCGCAGGGATTGTTGCTAATAGCCCCCCTGAGGTTTGAGGGTCAAACAGTAGCGGAAAATGCTGGTGTTGATTTAACGCTCCCGGATCTTTTATCGCTCTCCGTAGTCGTACATTCTGTTCCTGCAAGGAACTGAATATACCGGTTTCTATCATTTCTAATGCGCCATCCATAATTGGTAGGGTATTTAAATTTATTTCAACACTCTTGCCTGATGAGCGTGTCATCTCCACCAAATGCCCCAGTAAACCAAAACCGGTTACATCGGTGCAAGCGGTTGCGCCATGGTCATGCATGCAAAAGCCGGCAGCTTGATTTGAGAGCAACATGCTTTGCAAGGCGGCATCTATCCAGCGGCCTTTGGCTTTTAGCCGCATATCGGCGGCGAATAATGTGCCTGTTCCTAGGGCTTTGGTCAAAATTAAAACATCACCGTTTTGCATGCCTGATTTACGCATTACCTGTTCACGATCAGCAAGGCCGGTAACAGACAGACCGAAGGATAGTTCTGCACCTTCGCTCGAATGACCGCCGACGAGGGCGGTATTGCTGGCATTTAATACCGCCAGTGCGCCGGCCATGGTTTGGTATAACTGATCCTCGATCTGGTTTTCGATACCATAGGGGATTGTGGCAATTGCCATCGCTGTTTGCGTTTCTGCCCCCATGGCAAAGATGTCACTAAGCGCATGATTGGCAGCAATTTGACCAAAGATGTACGGGTCATCGATAAAGCTACGAAAATAATCAACACTTTGTACCACAAGTTTACCTGCAGGTACTTCGGTGACGGCGGCGTCATCCGGGTCAGCCAGACCGATGACGACATCATCGCGGGTGATGGGTTGCAGGCGGTTGATGACACGCGATAAAACGGTGCTGCCAACTTTTGCACCACAGCCGCCACAGCGCATGGCGATAGCGGAGATTTCGTGTAGCGTTTGTTTGTCGGCCATTGCCTTATTAAATTGTGGCGCGGTTTCCTGCGGCATCTCTGGAAGGGCATTAAAATTTTCCATAAAGCGTCGGTCAATCCAGTCTTTCACTTTCCACAACCAGGCACCTTCTAGTGACCAGTTGCCACGAGAAGCTATTGCATATTTATCACCAGTGCTTATCAAGCCGAGAAATTTTTTCTGAGGGGTAAATTTTTTTAATTTTATATTCTGTACTGCTCGTGCCAGATTTTGTGCCAGTGGCGGCCCTTGGCGTACAGCAAACACACCGGATTTTTCACGTGGGTGGTTAAGCACCGCTGCAATATCGCCAGCCGCAAATACATTTTTATGGGAAGTAGATTGCAGGCAGTCATTGACCGTGATAAAACCTTGCTTATCAACCGCTAGCCCAGTTTGAGAAAGCCATGTCGGAGCGGATGCATTGGTGACCCAGAGTACAGCGTCTGCTTGAAATTCTTCGCCCAGATCATTAATTAGCTGCACTTGTTGTATTTCTTCGATACGGTGATTACTGTGTATCTGAATATTACGCAGTTTTAGAAAACGCATAAAACGTTTTCTAACCTGCTTGTTATGTGTTGGTAAAATGTGTTCACTGTCGCAGTACAAGTCAATTTTTAAATAAGCTTTATCTTTATTGAGTTGTGACAATTTCTGATGTAGGCGAAATTGAGTTGCCAATGCCATTTCGACGCCACCAGCACCACCCCCTACAATAGCGAGATGAAAATCATCTTTAGCATTCATTACTCTGTTTATTAATGCGTTCCATTGCGTTAAAAATTGGTCTATCGGCTTTACCGGAAAAGTATATTTTTCAGCGCCGGGTATATGTAAAGTACCGGGCTTTGAACCAATATTAATTGACACGTAATCATATGCAATAGGTGGCCTACCAAGACAGTGGATTAAATTTTTGTCCAGATCAATATCATTAACTTCGCCATGATATATCCGAGCCTGAGCAAATTGTGCCAGCGGCCGCAAGTCAATATGCGCTTCATCATAGTCATAATGCCCGGCGATATAACCGGGTAACATACCAGAGTATGGCGTGTGCAGATCACGTGTGATTAGCGTTAGTCGCAACCCCGGAACCGGGTGCATGGCAAAGTGTTTTAGTACGGAAAGATGGCTGTGGCCGCCACCAATGAGGACGAGATCTTTAATTACCGGTACGGAGTTTGCCTTATTCATGTAGCTTATGTTTGGGTTCGGTTAACGAAGTTCAGGTAAGTTTGTAGCTTACACGTTGTAGCGCCTGCATGACAATGCAGAAAAAATATAACCGAGCTTTGTTTGAATGAGGTTGCAGTAACCACATGACTGCGATAATGTTATCAACTTCCTTTAATACCTAAATGACGACAGTTAAATAATAGTGACATCTTCACCACACTACCAGTTTTTTGATCAGCACCCGGAAATGGCAGATTTTCGTGCCGATATTTTGCGGGGATTGTCAGCGGAAAAACCTTATATTTCGCCAAAATATTTCTATGATGAGTCTGGCTCTCGCCTGTTTGAAGATATTTGCAACTGTGAAGAATATTATCCAACCCGTACGGAAGTTGGCATTATTCGCGAAAATATTGATGACATGGTCACTGTTATCGGTAAAAATTGTTTATTGATTGAACCGGGAAGCGGTGATAGTTACAAAGTTCGTTTGTTATTGGATGCACTTAGACCCATCGCTTATTTGCCCATTGATATATCAAAACGGTATTTACAGGACGAGGCAAAAAAACTGGCGGCAGAATTTACCTGGCTAAAGGTGCATGCAATTTGTGCTGACTTCACCGGTAAATTAAAGTTACCGTATCATGTACAATCAACCAATAAGGTGGCGTTTTTCCCCGGTTCTACCATTGGTAATTTTATACCGGCGCAGGCAATTAAGGTGCTTGAAGAAATAAAAGGCATGGTCGGCGACAAGGGTGGTTTATTAATCGGTGTTGATTTGCAAAAGTCGCCCGCTATTTTAAATGCTGCCTATAATGACAAGGCCGGTTATACGGCTAAATTTAACAAAAACCTATTGCTTCGTATTAACCGTGAACTGGGCGCTGATTTTAAGCCTGATCAGTTTCGACATTTGGCTTTTTATAACGAAGTTGAAAAACGCATCGAAATGCACCTGGTCAGTGTTCAAAACCAGCAAGTATCTATTGATGATAAAACCTTCGAATTTAAAAAAGAACAGTCGATTGTTACCGAGTATTCTCATAAATACTCAGTAGCATCTTTTCAGGCTCTGGCAGAGAAGGCTGGATTCATTACTGTAAAAACATGGTTGGATAAAGATAATTTGTTCAGCGTATTTTATTTGACCGTCGCTTGAGGAAAAAAATGTTATTGATTAGAACCCTTTTATTGATGGCTGCCATTGTTATGCAGACAAATGTTTACGCCAAAGAATTTGTGTTTACCGCAATACCCGATCAGGATGAAACAAAGTTACAACAGCGCTTTGACAAGGTGGCAAACTATCTTGCTGAGGAGCTTGGTATAAGCGTACGTTATGTTCCTGTTAAATCCTATGCCGCAGCGGTGACGGCGTTTCGTAATAATCAGGTGCAGTTGGCTTGGTTCGGTGGTTTATCGGGTGTGAATGCACGAGATCAGGTAAAGGATTCTACCGCGTTGGCTCAGGGTACTGAAGATAAACAGTTTATGACTTACTTTATTGCGAATAACGCAACCGGCTTAACCCTATCCACTGATTTTCCTGACGCAATAAAAGGTCGGACATTTACCTTTGGTTCCAAAGGTTCTACCTCAGGGCGTTTAATGCCGGAATATCATGTGCGTAAGCATTTTTCTGCGGTACCTAAAGATGTTTTCTCCCGCGTAGGTTTTAGTGGAGACCACAGCCGTACTATCGTGCTGGTGCAGTCAGGTGCTTACGAAGTGGGTGCAGTCAACTATAAGGTTTGGCATAGTGCGCTGCAAGCTGGAAAAATTGATACAGACAAGGTTTCTATCATTTGGAAAACACCGGGCTACCCAGATTACCAATGGAGTGTGCGTGGCGATGTAGATAAAATATGGGGCGACGGCTTTACCAAAAAAATTCAACAGGTTTTGCTGAAAATGAATGCGCCAGAATTACTCGCCGCATTTCCGCGCAGTGGTTTTATTCCTGCGAGCAACAAAGATTACCAGCCAATAAAAGATATTGCGAAAGAGATTGGTCTTATTGATTAATTTTAAATCGACCCTGCGAGTGTCAGCTAACCACTGACTTGCAGGAAATCGCCCAGCCAGAATAGTCCAGCCAGCAATGGCCCAGCCAGCAATAACAAACAATACTATGTCTTTTTCGTTTCAATTAGAATCGGCAAACCTGTCTTATAAAGGTGTCAGTGTATTAACTGATATTACTCTTAGTATCAATGCGGGTGAGCATGTTGCGCTGTTAGGCAAGAGTGGGGCAGGGAAGTCGACACTATTGAATATGCTTTACCAGCAGCAGCGAGAGTATTGTGCGTTGGTGCCTCAAAATGTAGCGCTGGTTGAAGCCTTGAGCGTCTACCATAATATTTTTATGGGCAGGCTTAACCAGTACAACACTTTTTACAACTTACTTAATTTAGTCTGGCCACAGCGTGACCGGGTGGATGAAATACGGCGCTTAATCCAGCCTATAGGGCTGAATGATTTTCTCTTTAATCCCACCGGTGAGTTGTCTGGTGGGCAAAAGCAGCGCGTCGCTATTGCCCGTGCTTTGTATCAGGGTAATCAGGTATTGTTAGGCGATGAGCCCATCTCGGCACTGGACACCACGCAGGCAAGAAAAATCATGCAGCTCTTGCATGAACAGCATGACACTGTGGTGCTGGCAATGCACGATGTAGAAATGGCGCTGTATTTTGCTGATCGTATTATCGGCATTAAAGATGGTGGTATTGTTATCGACCAAGCAGCGAGTGCGGTTTCTGTCGCCGACCTGCAGTTTTTATACGAAGCCTGATGCCTTTCGCGTTTATAAAAAATCCTTACCCACGTTCTGCCACTGTCAAAATTAGCCTGCTTTTTATTTTTATCGCTTTAGTGTGTTTGTTTTTTACTGATATTGCCATTAGTACATTGCATCCCTGGCAAGAGATGGCGCGCATGGGCAGCGGTTTACTACGTCCAGATTTTAGTGACTTTAGCGAGATCGCTAATGCTTTACTGCAAACCGTTGCTTTTGCCTTTGTCGGTGTTTCGCTGGGTGCGTTTTTTGGTTTTTTACTTTCATTTGTGTTTGATTATCGTTTGGTGCATGTCAGTTGTGCAGTATTACGTTCGGTCCATGAATTATTCTGGGCATTAATCTTTTTACAATTTTTCGGCCTGCATCCACTAACGGGTATTTTAGCCATTGCTATTCCGTTTGCAGCAATCTGTGCGAAAGTTTATGCGGAAATATTAGAGGAGGCCGATACTTCCGCGCAAAATGCATTACCTGTTAACAGCAGCCGGGTAAGTCGCTTTTTTTATACACGTTTGCCACTGGTATGGCAGCATTTTAAGAGTTATACCCGCTACCGCCTGGAGTGTGGTTTACGCACCAGTGCAGTGTTGGGTTTTATCGGCTTACCAACATTGGGCTTTTATTTGGAAGTGTATTTTAAACAGGGTTTGTATTCGCAGGCAGCCGCTTTGTTAATTGTTTTTTATTTACTGATTGCCAGCATGCATTGGTGGCTGCGCCCACGTTTATTAATCGTGTACTTTTTTGCTGCCTTATACATATTGCTACCAGATGCTGTCGCTATCGACATGGACAATGTGAAACGTTTCTTCACAGAAGATATTGTGCCATACCCACTGCGTACGGAACAAGGTTTTGCAGCATTGTCTGGTTTGTATCACTGGCTACATGAGATTTTATGGTTGCAGGCGTTTGATGGTATTGTGCAAACTTTGTTACTAACCCAATTAGCACTAGTGCTAAGTGGCATGTTGGCGTTATTGTTATTCCCACTGATTAGTCATCATTTTCAGGGTTATGTTGGGCGAAAATTTGGTCACGGTTTTCTTATTGTTCTGCGTTCAACGCCAGAATATATTCTGGCTTATATCTTTCTGCAATTGTGGGGGCCGTCCATGCTACCGGCTGTTATCGCCTTGATGTTACACAATGGCGCTATTATTGGTCACTTATGCGGTCGCTACAGTAATGAAATTGTGCTGCCAAACAATCAGCTGAAAGGGATCAATCTTTTTAGTTGGGAATTAGTACCAAGGATTTACCCACAATTTTTAGCTTTTTTGTTTTATCGTTGGGAAATTATTTTTCGTGAAACTGCCATTTTAGGCATGTTAGGGATTTATACTTTAGGTTTTTATGTCGATAGCGCATTTGAAGAAATCCGATATGACCGAGCGATAGTGCTGATTGCTGTTACTGCCATAATCAATATCGGTATTGACAGTTTATCGCGCAGAATACGGCGTTATCTACGATTAAAAACAAGTGTCCAGTGTGGCTAGGAACCTATTTTCGGACAAGCTCCTAGGGAGTGACCGTTAATGGCACTATTTTGCGTGTCAATTCGCGCATTGTTAGTTTTTCGATTTCAGGATTATTGAGAGCAGAGCGCTGTTGGTAAATTAATGTGTATGCGAGCACATTGGTTACATATTCGCGGGTTTCTTTAAATGGAATGGTTTCTATCCAAATATCTGCCGGTATGGATTGGTCTTCGGGTAACCATCTTTTAACGCGATTGGGCCCTGCATTATAGGCGGCGAGCGCGATAGCATAATTTCCATCAAACCGATTTAACAATTTTTGGTAGTAAAAAGCGCCATATTTTATATTGGTTACCGGGTTATACAGGCTGTTATTGCCGCGCCAGCGTTCATTTAGATTTCTGGCTATCTGACGCCCGGTGCCAGGCATAATCTGCATAAGACCGCGGGCACCAACAGGGGAATAGGCTTTTTCATTGAATGCACTTTCTCGGCGTACCAGACCGAACAATATGGCGGGGTTAAGATTATGTTTGGCGGAATTTTCCAGAATTTTGTCAGCGTAACTCAGTGGGAAGCGTAGTTCGATATCATCCCAGTGTTTGGCTTTGGCAATGGTGAATATGGCAATTTCATCCCACTGCCATTGTTGCGCTAGTTTGGCTGCGATTATAATTTGTTCTTTGTTTAGCGGGTGGGTGGCATGCCACCATTGTAGCTTTGCATTATTTTTTCTATCAAGAACCATAAATTCAAAGGCAACCTGAAATTCACGCAGGCTTTTTAATGCTGCGATTTCTTCGTTAGATACCTGTACTGGGTTAGCAGAAAGTTGGTACAGGCTGTTCATTTTATCGGCAGCAAGAAAACCATAAAAGCTTCGTTTGCCAGAAAGGTCACGGAGTAAAGCCTGTGATAATTCAAGGTCACCGGTTTCCATGTAGGCGCGTGCCATCCAGTATTGCCATCTTTCGCTGGCTTTTTCTTTACTGTCCAGTGCGTGTATGGCCGTTAATACGTTTGGCCAGTTTTGCTCCATCAGGGCAACTCGAACGCGCCAGGAGCGGCTGCTGTAATCTTTCTTGTCTAGTTGCCCCAAGCGATCGAATGCACCGGCTTCACGCTCAAACACCAGTTTCATTGCCAGACGTTTTTCCAGCTTATTGGCGAGTTTTTTATTGACGGTGAAATAACTTTTATTGCTATCCCATATCTCGATAGCCGTGACTATGTCTTTTCCAGCAAGTCGGTCAATCGCGTGCCGAAACATTAAAGCGGTTTCATTTGAACGCGACAGCTTTAACAGTTGCGGCATATAACGTGCGGGGTCACGGTGCAGATTTAGCCATAGTTGAGCGGTACGGTGGTATTGCTTTGGCATCAGATTTTTTACATAGGAAGCCAATCCCAATCTGTTATTTTTTATAGCGGCATCAAAGCGCTTCCAGCGTAGATACTGGGTAAAAAAAGATGATTCTTGTAATTTTGAAAATAAGGGGTCACAGGCACTTGGCTGTGAATAACCCACCGTCCATAAGTGTTGAGCACCGGCAAGTGCTGCCGATTTTTTGCCATTTTGGTATTCAGCACGATGAAAATAGCAGTTAAGCGTTGTATTTTTTGTCGTTATTCTATTTTCTAGTAGCAATGACCATTGTTTGCGTTTACCAAGGTGATGCAGCCATTTACGTTTTAAAATGTTGGCATAACGTGATGCATGGTGATGTTGTATGAAGTGCTTGATCTGCCTTTCACGGTTAAAATTCTTTTTCAGCCATTGGTATTGAATGTAAGGGTAGAGCGGATAATCTTTTAGTTGCTCAACTAGCAGAAAATAAGCGGCATCGTCTTTCCTTTTCAAGGCATTTTCAGCTTGCAAAAATAATTGTCGCTGATGTGCTATTTCCTCATTCGAGAAAATTCGAATACTGGGTTTCGCGCTGATGCCATTTTCGGTGATACTGCTTTTATTTAGCTTGCTCTGTCGCTTATCGATGGCGTTATTTAGTTTTGCTAATATTATCGGTGGTGGATTGTGGGCGTTATTAAGCCGTTTTTGCTCAATGGCTGGTCTTGCAGAAGTACTCGATGTGTTTGCTGAAAATGCGGTGTTGGCAGTCGTTGGTTTTGCTGTATTCGCAGGGTTACCTAGAATGCCGGTTGAAGCAAACAGTAGTGTTGAAAACGCTATTAAAGTAAGGCTTACTTTCATGGCCAGTACGGTATTCCAGTGTGGTTTTTTGAGACATTTTACAGGCAGAAAAAACCAGTTAATGCATGAGCAGATTTAGTAATGGTTGTTTTCTTAAATTAGTGTAGCTTAGCGGCAACAAAATCACCTTTAATATCCTGTTTTATTCACTCTTTTTATGCTTTATTTTGCCATCAAGGTAAACCCATCGGTTGTTGAAGCGGGCAAAACGACTGTTTTCATGTAATCGGCTGGCTTTGCCATTATCTTTAGTTCGTGCGATAAACTCGACATTGCCGGTTTTATCGTCAATAGTGCCAGCCACGGTATTGACAATTTTCAGACCTAACCAGCGGGTTTTGTCATTGATGTGGATGTTTTTTGGGCAGTGATCAGGATGCCAGCTATAGCGCAAGTAGCTCTCATCGGCAAGAGTAAATGCGGTATAGCGTGAGCGCATAAGAGCCTCTGCCGTTGGCGCACTGCTGTTTCTGGCTATGTAGGGTTGGCAACATGCGCTAAAGCTTTTGCTACTACCACAGGGGCAGATTAGTGGCGGTATTATTGGGTTTTCATTGTGCTTGTTCAAAGGCTGCCTCGTTTTGTTATGCGGATTATTACAGAATATGCGAAACAAAACGAGCATAAAGAAATGCTAAAATAGGCAAAAATTGGACACGCTTCATACACAAGCGTTATAGGTATGCATCATAGTCAATTAGTGGCTGAGCTAGCCATAGTGAAATTATGTAAACAGATGTACTGAAGAATCGAGGAAAAAAAATGGGTAATCCGTTTCAAGATCAATTATTAAAAGCTGGGCTGGTCACTAAAAAACAGGTGCAAAAAGTTCAGCAAGATAAAAACAGAAAAAGAAAGCAACAGAAACAATCCAAAAAAGAAAAAATGGTTGATGAGGTGAAACTCAAGGCGCAACAGGCAGCGCAAGAAAAGACAAAACGTGATCGTGAATTAAACAAACAAAAACAAGATCAGGCACGACAAAAAGCCGTGTCCAGTGAAATCAACCAACTGATTACCGATAATTGTTTAAGTCGTGATGATGGTTGTGAAGTTGTTTATAACTTTGAGCACAATAAAAAAATAAAACGCATTTATGTTAATGCCGAGATGAAGCAAAAAATCGTCAGCGGGAAACTTGGCATTGCTCGAATTGAAGGGCGTTATGAACTGGTGCCGGAAATGGTAGCAAAAAAAATTCAGCAACGAAATGCTAAACGAGTTGTGCTGTTCGATGTGAGCGAAACGGATGCCTCTGATACAGTCGCCGAAACGGATGCTTACGCTGAATATCAGGTACCGGATGACTTGGTTTGGTAGCAGAAAATTTGTATTTTTTTCATACTACCTAATTGTATTTTAGTTTTTGTAGAGACGCTTTTGTACTATTTTTTTAGTGGCTATTGATAAAACACTGCTAGTGAAGGTGATAAGTTTTCCCCTAGTGTCTTAACCGCCGGTCATGCTCATTAAGCGCACAATTTGTTCAGGCTTGTCTTTAAATTCGTGCTTTTCTGGTTTGACTGCAATGGCATCGACCAAAACCGATTTTAGCTCGGCATCACTAATACCGGCACGTAATAATGGCCGGAGTTCAACTTTATCATCCTGCCCCAGGCACAAATAAAGTGTGCCATCAGTCGCTAAACGAACACGGTTACAAGTTTCGCAGAAATGTTGCGAGATAGGGGTGATAAAACCAATGCGTAAATCAGTGCCCTGAATTTGCATGTATCTCGCAGGGCCACCCCCTGGCATAACACCCGGAATAAGGTCAAAGCGTTCAGACAATTGTTGTTTAACGGTTTGCAGGTTGAGGTAGTGGTCTGTTGCATCACTGCCGGTCGCGCCCATCGGCATGGTTTCGATAAAGCGTAAGGTGAAATCATGTTGTATGCAAAACTTCACCATGTCTTCAAATTCATCATCATTGATGCCTTTCATGGCAACCATGTTGATTTTTATGGGTGAGAAACCAGCGGCTTTTGCTGCCATTAAACCATCGATTACCGGTTGTAATTCGCCACCGGTGATTTCTTTAAATCGCTCTGCTTTTAAACTGTCTAGACTAACATTGATTCTTGAAATGCCCGCTTGTTGTAATGCCACCGCCTGCTTAGCGAGTAGCGTTGCATTGGTACTGAGTGATAGATCTTCCAGACCGGGCAAGGCCGTTAGACGGTGCGCCAGCTCGGCGATATTTTTTCGCACCAGTGGTTCGCCACCGGTTAAGCGAACACGAGCGACGCCCAGCTCAGTAAAGGCTTTTATGACACGTTCAATTTCGTCAAAAGTCAGCCAGTTTTCCGGCTGCTCAAAATCACTAAAGCCTTTTGGCATGCAGTAAAAACAACGCAAGTTACACTTATCCGTCAGCGACAGGCGCACATATTCGATGCGACGACCAAACGGATCAATGAGAACAGGGTTTTTTGTTACATGCTTATTCATATTATTGGTTTAAGAATAAAGCTGCTTCTATAGTTGTAGTGTTGAATATATTACATCACTAAGAGGGGCTTAAAAACATACATTTGGGATACAGTCTCTAAAACTGGCATATTACCTACTAAGTCTAAGGTTGAATCCTCTGTAACTGCCGCGCCATGCAGGTTGTGGTCTATCGGTTAGAGAGCATGGATTTTAATTGTTATTCCAAAAATAAAATATACGCTGATGACTAGTGATATTTTACATACTACGATTAGCAATGGTGAATAGCGGCTATGTTTTATGGCGTACTGGACATGATTACAATTGTCTACGGGTTTCATTCGCTTACACCTGCCGGTGGCACTATTGCCACCGGCAACTATTGATTTTTCTAGGTTCAACTATTGCCATTAACCTGGGTTTTGCTAAGCGTTGTTAATGGCTTTATAACGATGGCCAACAGTAAGGATTTTGTCACCAGTTATGATTAGGTAAGCGTTCAATAATCCTGACAGTCGTCGAATAACAACATGACCCACATCTGATGAAATAAGGCGCAAGCTTTTTCGGTCGAAATAACAAACAATGGTGCCATTGTTGTTTCGTTTGCGTGAGCCGTACTGACAAAGCCAATGAATAATCAGTGGTGGAATACAACGTTGTTGAGATCGCAGCAATGCATGTTGTGTCATACGAAATCCTGAGGTTTTACTGAAAATATTCATTGAGATCATGTTCACGCCGCTTAACGTTTCGACCATTGTTGATGTTTGAATAGCCATTAAAATCTTGTCACTGCTTCAACAGCCATAGTTTCGGAAGCGATAGATTCAATAACAGTTTCATGGTTACTGCTAAGCGTTAGGTCTTTTGATGATTTTATTTCTGATAATTGCTGTGTCATGGCATGAATAGAGTCTGCTGTACTGCGCTGAAAGCGAATGACCACTTTTCGATCAAAGGTGTAGGCTTCAAGATCACCAGGCGCCGAAACCATTTTCATTTCACCAAAAGCTTTGCTGATGATGCGTGTAGGATCAACGCCTGCCTTGATTAACAGTTTACGAACGTTATTTATGCGCTCATTGGATAGCGCCATATTTTTCATTTTGTTGCCGCGGCGATCACTATAACCATCAAGATGTAATTCAAGCTTATCCATGGTTGTCATTAACTTAGCTATTGCTTTAAGTCGCGCAGGATAGAAGGATTCAATACTAGAACTGCCTGAGCGGAAATAAATATCAAGGCTTAAATTAGAGGTGAGAATATCCAGTATGGATGCTGACTGTGAATGAATTTTTTCATCGGTAATGACCGGCGTAGCGCCAATTTGAGCCAGTTGAATACTGGCCGTTTCATATTTAGCAGGCATATTTTTATGATTGTCGTTAAAAGCTGCTTTTGATTTAGTGACAGCAGTAGTCTCTGTAATGGCATCCGTAGCAGTGTTATCTGCCATTGCTAGCGCTCCAGTAGAAGAGCTACTAACGGTTTTGTTTGCGCCGACGAAAGCACCAATTAGTCCTCCAATAACAAAGCCAACTGGCCCACCAATCAGTGTTCCTGTTGCTGCGCCAACGCCCATGCCGGGATAAAGGTAAGTTTCAGTTGTGTTATAGATACTGGTATTATTGTCTGTTATAGCGGTAGTGACAGACGGAGCTACTTCTACATTCGTTTCGCTTGCTAGCACCGTGCCAGAAAATATAGCACCGCTTAGTGCGATGGCTACGGCGGTATTGACTAATGATTTTTTCATTGTTTTCTCCAGTTTGGTTTTAATATTGTTTCCAATATGGTTTTGTGTTGTCACGGTGCTATTACAACAGCAGTGCCAGATTCAATC